>NC_009441.1:3353279-3658123 GCF_000016645.1 Flavobacterium johnsoniae UW101 | reverse complement strand
AAATTTGTATATGATAATCTATTGTCCATTAGAAATTATTCAATTTAGCAACATTTTTTATCTTGCTGAATTGGTGGACATGGCACAGTTCCATAACTGCAATATACACAGCAATCACCTTGATTTGGTTTAAGAGTTTGTTTGCAGTTCTCACATTCGTAAAAAAATTGGCATGCATCAGTTGGCATAGTTTCTTCTTTACTGTGGGAGCAAAGGGGGCAGGTTATTATTGATTGTAGAACGATTTTCATTTTAATTTTTTGTTAGTTACTGTATAG
Source organism: Flavobacterium johnsoniae UW101 (assembly GCF_000016645.1). Classification (NCBI taxonomy): domain Bacteria; kingdom Pseudomonadati; phylum Bacteroidota; class Flavobacteriia; order Flavobacteriales; family Flavobacteriaceae; genus Flavobacterium; species Flavobacterium johnsoniae. The sequence goes on along the minus strand of NC_009441.1, from coordinate 3,657,845 downwards.
CCTGTTGAATTAATTGCTTTTTCAATTTCATTAATAGTAGTTTTGGAATTATCAAATTCTACAATTGCGTTACCATTAGTATAATTTACATTTGAATTTATTATTCCAATCAATTTATTCACTTCGTGATTCACGTGTTTTTCACAGCTGGCACAAGTCATTCCGCTTATTCTAAACTCAGCTTTTTGAGTGCTGGTCTTTTTCACGACCAAGACTTTCTTTTCTGTATTTGGATAAAAAATGCTTGAGTAGTAAGGAAACGAAAGCAAAAGGGCTGCAAATACGGTGATAATTACTAAAAACATTTTTGAATTAACGAATTTCGTATTTTCTTCTCTATCGCAGTTACAGTCTATCAGCTTTTTAGTTTTCAGCTTTTGATACCAAGATAAACCAATAATTATAACAGTCAGGCCGATGAAATAAGGCCTCATTGGTTCAAGCCATGAAAAAGCAGAAGCAATCCCGCTTGTTCCGGCAACTAATGCTAATATGGGAGTAATGCAGCACAATGAAGCAGCTAATGCTGTGAAAAATCCGGCTCCGATCATTTTATTCTCTGTTTTCATATTTTTTCTAAAATTTCATTTTGTGCTAAAATTTCGAAGAAAGGTTTCAGCATTTTTTCATATTCCTTTGTCAATGAATAGAAAATGGTCTGCGCTTCCCGTTTAGTTTCAATAAGTTTTCTGTCTTTTAGTTTCCGTAAGTGCTGTGAAATTGCAGAAATACTCATTTCAAGAATATCACTTATGTCACAGACACAGAGCTGTTTTTCTTCATAAAGTAAAAAGAGAATTCTTAATCTCACATTATTGCCAGCCAATTCAAGCCCACTTGATAAATAGTCAAATGAGGTATTGAGTTCTGATACTCTGTCTTTACAGCGGATTATTTGTTTAATATCTGCTTGCTGTCGTATACAAATTATATCTTCCATAATGCAAATTTATACTTTTTGCTTATTTAAGCAAATGCTAAAATACAAAATAATTGAATTAAAATTTTGAATGATTCCTGCCCATAAAAAAAGACAACTTTTTGAGTTGTCTTTTAAACAGTAAAGCGAAATATTACTTTTTGCAATCTTTCGGAGCACAAGTTCCCGAATCGTCACTACAGCAATGCGTAGAACATTTTTCAGTGCAGTTTTTCTTTGCATCAGTTTTTGATAAGTTCGCATAAGCGAAGATACTTCCAGCAGACAATACCAATGCTGCAAGAGTAATGTACATTTTGTTTTTCATAATTTTAATTTTAATGATTAATACTACTTAAGACGCACTAATCTAAAAATGATGCAGGCTTTGCTGATTTTTTTTTTTTAACAGCCTGAATTTTCTATATATGAAGTTTTCAAAAATGATTCGGTGTTATCAGCATTTTCCTCCGCTGCATGATTTTTTAGAGGTAACGTTCATAATATTTCCACGGCGGTCTAATTCAATACTGCAGCAATCCAGAAGCATTTCCTTTAATTTGGATCTGCCTCTTTGCACTCTAGAACGGATGGAAGGGTAGGCAAGGCTGTATTTTTCTGTTAAGTCTTTCTGTTTAATTCCATGTATTTCGCTATCCATGATAATGTCCCGATAGTCTTCCGGCAACCGTTCAATGAATTTTATCAGACAACAGTCCAGGCCTTCCGAAGTATCAAGATCTGTTTCATGCATTATTTTTTGCATCATACAATCGGTCAGCTCTGATTTTTTATTATTGGAATTTTTTCTATAATAGTCAATAATGGAATTTCTTGTGATCGTGAAAATCCAGCTTTTTAGTTTGCCTTCGTCAGTTAGTGATCCTAAATTCTCGTTTATCTTTATAAAAACTTCCTGCAAAACATCAGATGCATCGTCGGTATCATTAATATGAGCCTTAATATACCTGCCCAAAATGATATAAAACTGATTGTGAATAGTATTTATTTCCAAACTCATAGATTTTATGTTCTGTTTATTAAGAAAGCAGGATTAGCAACAATTGATTTTAGCTCTGAAATTATTCCAGATATGGGCTGTTTTTGGCATGCATAAGAAAACATGAAGAATTGCCATTGCGATAGTTCCGGGTAAAAGATTTACAATTAACAAATTGAAGAAGCCTGGAGATTGATTGATATTAGAAATCATTATTTCCCCATTTTGAAAAGTAAGTCTGATGGAGAGGTAAACTGCAATTGACGCAAAATGAAACCCATTTACGAATAAATGGACAATATATTCCCAGCGCGGAAGCCCTCCCATAAACTGCCTGCTGTCTTTCTCTATAAAAGCGTCGTACCCTAGCACCATTATATCCAAAAGAACTATGGTTAAACCTATTACAAAACTAGTATGATTATCCTGTTTCAAGAACAGAAAATAAAGGATTGCCGGAAAGAAAACAGCTCTCAAAGTATGGGTAATATGCTCGGTTTTGCTTTCTTCCCGATTATGGAGCTGGTATTTGAAAATATGCAGATAAACGCCATCATATAAGGCTAAGACTGCAAATAGGACAAGAAAGAAGGATGAAATGATAATTGCTGTTTCCATTTTATTTTAAATTGGTTATAAAAGCAAAACTATTGGAAAGTATAATCAGCAAAAAGGACAAATGTCCTCGAATTTACTGGGTAATTTCTTTTCTGATCCTGCTCAGCGTCCTGCGTGTTATTCCTAGATAGCTTGCAATATCATTTACTGAAGCTTTGTTTATAACGGCAGGCTGTTCCTCAAGCATGCGCATGTATTTTTCCTTTGCGCTTTCATTGCACAAAACACTGGCATACTGCTCCATCACCATATACTGCCGCTCGGCAATTGACCTTCCGATATTCTGCCAGAGAGCACTCTTCTGATAGAGAATCTGCAGGTCATTGTAACTGATTGTTATAAGTTCGGTATCTTCTACAGCCTGAATGGAAAGTTCCGAAGGCAGCTGCGAAATAAAGCTCTTGTAGGAAGCCGTCAAATTATTTTCTGCGCAGAAGCAGGAAGTCACTTCTTCGGATTTTTCATTTATGTAATATGTCCTGAGGAGCCCTTTTTTTATAAAAGCGGCTTCATGTGAGGTTTTGCCGATCTCTGCAAAATAACTGTTTCGGGTTAATGTCCTTGTTTTGAAATACGGACTGTACTTTTCAAATTCCTGATCGCTGAGAGGGACGATACTCTTTAAAAATAATTTAAAACTTTCCATAGCGGGTTTTATTTCAATACATTAATATGCTTTTCTAAGCATAAACGCGTAAACGTCCGGAAGAGGACTCTCTTCAATAGCACGGGCTGCTTTTTCAATATCATAAGGAACTCTTACGAATTCCACCTTTATGCCGTCTTTTTTGGAAAGATTACTGGTTTTTTCAATGGTTACCACTGCATAGCAGCAGTCCGGATTTCTATCTTTTGGCTTTCCAACCGACCCTGCATTAATGGCATGAAAATAGCTGCCTTTTTTATTGGGATTTTCCAGTATGCGATGATACGGCAGATGAGAATGTCCGCAGATAAGAATGTCTGTATTGGAATCAAGAAAGATGTTAGTGAAATCTTTCTCATTTTTATCCTCAAGCAGATATTCCCTGTTGCTGTAAGGACTGCCATGAACCATAAGTATCTTAATGAGTTTGTTGGATGTCTGGTATTCAAGTTTAATATGGGCAGGAAGAGCAGAAAGATATTTGATCTGCTCTTTACCCACAATCTGATATGCGTAGCTTTCAATGTCATTTGAGCCGTCATTGTGTATTTCTACAGCTTTGACATCGTGATTTCCTGCAAGGGTAGGGATATGCTTTTTACGGATCTCATTTATCACGGCATTGGGGCATAAATTGTAGCCGACTAAATCCCCTAAGCAGTAAACGGCATCAATATTCTGCTCTTCAATACTTTTTAAAGTCTGCTCCAGTGCGGGGAAGTTCGCATGTATATCCGATATTATTGCAATTCTCATATTTTCTTAAGCAGTTTCTGCAGCTACCTGTTTTGTGAAATACTTTTTTCGGAACCAGAAGGCAAGGTTTACCAGTGCTATAAGAGCAGGCACTTCTACCAGAGGGCCTATAACACCTGCAAAAGCCTGTCCGCTGTTTATTCCAAACACGCCGATTGCCACAGCAATGGCAAGCTCGAAATTATTCCCTGTTGCTGTAAATGCTATAGAGGTCGCTTTTGAATAGTCAGCCCCAAAATATTTACCCGTGAAAAAACTGATGACAAACATTAAAGTAAAGTAAATCACAAGCGGTATTGCAATACGAACAACGTCCATAGGGATCTGAACAATAAGTTCCCCTTTCAGGCTGAACATTACAATAATTGTAAAAAGCAATGAAATAAGTGTAATTGGCGAGATAAACGGCACGTACTTATTCTCAAACCATTCAGAACCTTTTAAGGCTATCAAAGCATAACGGCTTATGATTCCCAAGGCAAATGGAATTCCTAAATAGATACCGACACTCTCGGCAATCTGTCCAATGCTGATATTGACTTCAAAACCATCATATCCAAAATAGGGAGGGAGAACGGTTATAAAAATATAAGCATATACACTGTAAAGCAGTACCTGAAAGATGCTGTTAAGGGCAATAAGTCCAGCTGCATACTCACGGTTTCCGTCTGCCAGATCGTTCCATACCACAACCATTGCGATACAGCGTGCCAGACCGATCAGGATCACCCCGATCATGTATTCAGGATATCCGTTCAAAAACAGGAGCGCCAATAAAAACATCAAAACAGGGCCTACGATCCAGTTCAGGAATAAAGAAGCACCTAAGACTTTAGTGTTTTTGAAAACCTGACCCATCTGTTCGTATTTTACTTTTGCCAGAGGCGGATACATCATCAGGATAAGCCCTATTGCCAATGGAATGTTTGTTGTTCCGCTGGAGAAAGAATTGATGAAATCTCCGCTGGAAGGAATAAAGTATCCTATTGCCACGCCTATTGCCATAGCAAGGAAAATCCAAAGGGTCAAGAAGCGGTCAAGGAAGCTTAATTTTTTGCGTCCGACGGCTGGTGCACAGTTATTTGCTGACATTTTATTTTTTTATTTGTGAGAATACGTAAAACATTTCAGTTCCTATCTGCAGGCTTCGCTCCAGATAAGTTTCTTTCTGCTGAGGCGTTCCGTCGGAAATTTTTGGATCTTCAAAGGTAATCGGGATTCTTTTCTCAGCGCCTGCTATAAAGGGGCATCCGCCGTCAGCCTGCGAGCAGGTCATTATTGCGGCGAATCCGCTTTCAGGATTGAAGTCATCATCATAGGTTTTGGAAAAACCGATGACAGGAAGTTCGTCAGCTGAATATTTTATGGAATAAACCGGGTTTGATCCCTCTGAAAGCGTTTTGATGTTGAATCCTGAATCCTTCAAAGTCTCCGCTGCCATTGGGAAAAGGGCGGTAGCCTCTGTTCCTCCTGAATAGCATGAAACGTTTTTGATGCCGTAATAGGCGGCAGCAGTCTGAGCCCAAACCTGCGAAAGATGGCTTCTTCTGGAATTGTGCGTGCAGATTAGGTTTAGTCTGGTTTCCAGCTTACTGTCCACTTTAGTCTGAATGAAGTCGATTAATGGCTGCAGGACTGTTTTGCGATCCTCGGAGATCTGCTTAAAATCAAATGATTTAACGGTATTCTCAATTTGTGGATATAACATAGTTTTTTGGCTGTAAAGGTTTATTGATTATCTGTTTAATGATTAGCAGCATCCTCCGCCCGGAGTGCATGAATTAGCATTGTCAGTATTTAACTGAGATAATTTTACTTTAGGCTTATCAGATGGAATACCGCACTGCTCCTGAGCAAGACAGGCTGTCTGTTTATTAAGCAGAGTGAAGTTTTTACCGTTAAAATCTAAATCGTATTTGCCGATAGTAGTGTTCTGGTATTCCACTTCAATTTCATTGTCTTCAATTCCTAACACTTTTTCTGAAAGCTCAATGATGTGGATCAGTTTCTGAGGTTTAAGCCTGTGCTCGTAGTCGTTGGCATCCCAAAGCTGGAAGTTTACAACTGTTTCTTTTCTTACTGTTCCTCCGCAGTCGATGAAGTTTTTGGTAACCAAGCCTACTTCAGTTACGTGAAAATATTCCGGTACAAATGTGCCGTCCGGCAGTTCAAAATTTACAGCTTCCACTGTTTTAAGCACTTCTTTAATTTCTGAAAGTTTCATAATTTTTTATATTTAGTTAAACTATATTTTTTATTAATTAATAACGGAGCTTCTTCTTTCAAGAAGCGCAGTATCTCTCCAGATACCATTCTGTTTTCCGATTTTTTCTCTTGTTCCCAGTATTCTGAAACCTGCTTTTTCATGGATTCGGAGGCTTGCCGTATTCTCAGGAAAGATCCCTGCCTGAAGCGTCCAGATTCCTTCAGTTTCGCTCTGTCGTACAAGTTCCTTTAAAAGGGTAAGCCCGATTCCTTTTCCCGAATGTGCAGGATCCACATATACGCTCACCTCTGCAACCCCTGCATAAACGCAGCGTGATGAAACAGGTGTAAGGGCAGCCCATCCAATTACCTTGCCATCTTCCTGCATCACAACCCGGCAGGACTTAAGATGCGACTGGTCCCAGTCTTCCCATGAAGGGGCACTGGTCTGGAAAGTTGCATTGCCGGTGTCTATCCCTTTTTGGTAAATTATTTTTACCTCATCCCAGTGTTTGTCCGAAAGTTTTCTGATTTCCATATTTTTATAGATTAGCAGCATTCGCTTCTCTTTTTTGCCAAATGATCTGATATGTGCTGAAAGAAGCCTTTTATCTTTTCCAGTCCAGGTTCATTGATGCAGTAGCAGATCGAGTTTCCTTCGATGCTTCCTTTAATCAAACCTGCATTTTTCAATTCTTTCAGATGCTGTGAAACGGTCGGCTGTGAAAGGGGGAGTTCGTTTACAATATCTCCGCAGATGCAGGCATCCACTTTTAATAAATATTCCATAATAGCAATACGCGCAGGATGGCCTAATGCTTTGGCTAAAACAGCCAGCTCGTTCTGGCTTTCTGTAAAGTGATCTGTTTTTGTTGCTCCCATCGTTTTATATTTATATTGCAATATTACGATAATAATTTAAATAAAAAAAAATATAAAGATTTATTTTTATGAAGATGAAGGCATCGGCTAAGAAAAAGATTCGATGCATATGGTTTTATAATATTGTTTGTTACCCGAATGCTAGTTTTATCAAACCAATGTATAAAGCAATAATTACATGGTTTATCGTTAGCTGATATTATATAAATACAATACAAACTGAACAACCCATAATTAGAAAGATGTTCAGCATTTGCAGTTATTTGTTATTAATAATACCAATTTTAAATTTAAAATTGGTATTATTAGATTTTCATACTGGTTCAATTTCGATCATTAATTTGAATGGACTTCCACACCGTTCAAATGAAAGACAATTTAAAAAAATTGATATCCTTCAATATTAACCGATTAATCTTAATTCTAGAATTTGGTCTTACAATAATTTACTATTGTACTTATAAGCTAGTAATTTAAAATAAATCCTGCACCAAAGCCCATATCACTGTCATAGTGTGAAGACAAAGAACCCCATCTGGTAATTATATAGCGTAGTCCTGCCATATATTCCTTGTCTGTATTCCACATCAAATTCATTCTAAGCCGTTTAGAAACGGGAATGTCTTTACGTTCAAATTGTAATCTGACTTTACCATCGGTAAAAACTTCAGCTTGTGCTACTATTAACATAGGTAGGATGTAGTTAACCCCTAGACTTACCACTGCACGTTTATCCTTAGTATTGGTTTGTCCAAAAAGATTATTTTCTTGTATATCTTCTCCCATTCTTCTATATCTCCAGTCAAATCCTATAAAAGGCATTAACCATTGCATTTTTCCAATATATCGACCAATATGTGTTTCTGTTTCATAACCATGCATGTCATTGTATCCTAACCTCCATTCGGTTCCAATGCTCCAGCGTGTACTTTGATACATTGCTTCACCGTCATTTCCATTGGTGGCAAAATCATTTTCTGCCATAAAGTGGAATTTTCTGTCGTCAGCAAACAATTTTCGTTGAGCCAGTTTAGGGTTTGGTATTTCTGGATTTGGAGGTGAATTTTCATAAGAAAAAATTCTGCCCATACCAGCCATCATATGGTAGAGAATATGACAGTGGAAAAACCAGTCGCCGCCATCTTCGCTTGCGGCGAATTCAATAGTATCTGTTTCCATTGGCATGATGTCGATGATATTTTTCAAAGGCGCAAAATCACCTTGCCCATTGATGACCCTGAAATCATGGCCATGCAAATGCATTGGATGGCGCATCATTGAATTATTATGCAGGACGATACGTAAAATTTCTCCTTTCTTGATCAGGATTTTATCAGCTTCGGAAACGACCTTGTTATCCAGGCTCCACACATAGCGATTCATATTTCCGGTAAGCTCGAATTTGAGCTCCCTCACTGGAGCATCTTTTGACAATGCCGTGCTTGTTGGAGATTTTAGCATCGCATAATTTAATGTCACAATATCGGCAAGAGCATTGGCATTGTACTTATTTTCCATATTGTGCATGTCGTGCATTTTATCAGGGGTATCCAATTTGGTTTCTTCTTTGTCCATCTCCATTGGCATGTCTTTACTTCCTTTTGTTTGTGGGCCTGTAATTTCAGGATACATTACCGAGTTCATATCCATCTGATTCAGCGACATCTTCATCCCCATATCATTTAGGTCTCCGTTCATTTTCATCATATCGTTCATCATTTGCATCCCTTCAAAGTATTTCAGTTTGGGTAAAGGGGAGGTGAGCTGTTTGATGCCATTTCCAATGTAGAGGGACGCCGATTTTGTCCGGTCTTCTGGTGTTGCCAAAAACTCATAAGATGTATTTTCTGCCGGAATGCTTAAAACAAGGTCATAAGTTTCAGAAACTGCAATAAGTAGACGGTCTACTTCAACAGGCTCAACATCATTACCATCACTGGCCACTACTGTAATTTTGCCTCCGGCATAGGTAAGCCAAAAATTACTGGATGCACCGCCATTAGAGACGCGTAATCTTACCTTATCACCGGCTTTGAACTGCGAAAGCTGGCTTTCGTTTTTCCCATTAATTAAAAATTTCTCATAATAGACATCGCTTACATCCATAGCGTTCATACGCTTCCACTCATTGAGGACCTTGGTTTTTAAATAGCCTTGTTTTATAGCTTCGCCATAACTTTGGGTCGTGCCTTTTTTTATTGCAAACCAATCGGAGGCATTATGCAGCATTCTATGAACGTTCTCCGGGTCGATATCGGTCCATTCGCTCAGCACAATCGGAATTGTCGGTAGGTCATCTATCCCTGCCCTGAAGTTTGGATCGGAGCTTCGTTTGTTCATCACAAAAGAACCGTACATTCCTATTTGTTCCTGCAAACCAGAATGGCTATGGTACCAATGGGTCCCATGCTGCCTGATGGGAAAAGAATATTTGTAGGTACTGTGTGCTTTTATCGGCATTTGGGTAAGGTTAGGCACACCGTCTTCTTTATTGGGTAGAAACAAACCATGCCAGTGTAATGACGTTTCTTCGTCAAGTTCATTATGAACATAAATTTCTGCGGTATCACCTTCTGTAAAGGTTAATGTAGGCATTGGTATCTGGCCATTTACCGCTATCGCTCTTTTTGATTTCCCTGAGAAATTTACCACCGTATCGCGAACATATAAATCGTACCTTACAACTTTAGGTGGCTCATCATTTACCATCATTTTTTTTACTGGGGGGCTCGCTGTTTTCTTTTCCATGTTTGTCTTATTATGCGCCTGATGCATATTGATCTTATCCGCAGAGGAAGATTTAGCCTTTTTAGGCATTTCCTCTTTAACAGCAGTTACAGTTTTAGGTTTTGCAGCTGCCTTCGGCTTAGTGATTTTAGACTTTTCTTTCACTAATGCCATGCCGCATTTTGGGCATTTTCCTGGTTTGGATTCATGGATATCGGGATGCATTGGACAAGTATAGGTAGCAGGATTCGACTCTTCTTTGACAGACTTTTTATCTATTGCCATTTTCATATCCTGGGCTTGAATCAGGACAGGAAGCATGATAAATACGAGTATTATAAGTATGTTTTTCATATTGCTTTTTTAAAGAATAGTGTTCTATTATTTTTTTTCCATCTCATTTAACTTGGCCTTCATCTGTGCAATTTCAGTTTGTTGTGCTTTTATAATGTCCTTGGCAAGCTGGCTTATTTCAGGATCGTGAAGAGAAGCCTTCTGAGCCATTAGTATTGCTGCTGCATGGTGCGGTATCATTGATTTTAAAAATTGTTTATCTCCAACAGCTGCTTGCTCTCTTATACAGGAAAAAAAAATGATCGCGATAAGGCTGCCTGTTATAAGTAACATTATGTTCCATTTTTTATTAATATACATACGACCCATAACAATAATTTCAATTACGAGCATTGGCATAGTCATTAGTCCTGCCATGTAAAATTGGTTTACATTGGGAATGACATTAGCAAAAATATCGACCATCGAATACATCAATATGTACATAGAAATAAATGACAATACGATCATAATGGCTAATTTTTTGTACATTTTGGAGTCTACCTCTTTTGAATACTGCTGTGTTGCGTGTTCCATTTTCATATTTTTAGCTTTAAAAGTTATTTAGATTTATCTATTTCCCTGAACAAAACAAGTCTAATGCTACTATAACACTGGATCGGTTTAAATGGCAAGGATTTTTATGCTTCTGTAGTTTTCAATGTGATATTGTAATACTTATTATTTATTTACTTTTAAGTAATAATTGTAACTCTTCAATCTGATTTTTTAATTTTTCAGTACCCTTCATTTTTTTCTGTTCTGCAATTGTTAAGGCTTTTTTTGCTGCCTCAATAGCATTGGGATAATCCTTCAGTTCTAAAGATACTTTCTGTCTTAAAGTGGGATAATAAAAATTTTCGGGATCTAATTTTTCAGCTTCAGCTAACCACGATACTGCTTGATTGTTTGCTCTACCCGTGGCTGAATAATAATTTGCTGCCTGAAACAATAAAGTAGCATTTTGACTTTTTTCTTTAATAATATATTTGTCAATTAGAGCTAAAATTTCTTTGTCAGCTTTGCTTTTCATAGGTATTTTAACCATGGTATTTTCCCATTCTATTTTAAGGAAGCCTTCTCCTTTACTGTTGATGTCATTTAATTCAATGGTAAAAGTTTCGTAAAAATCAATCGTTTTTTCTGTAGGAACGGTAAAACGCATAACATCTTTTTTCTCATCATAACCAGTTTCGCCATGTAAAGTAATATCACTATTGATAATGATAGTCCACTCATTTTCTGAAGGAATTGAGAATACAGAATAAGTTCCTGCTTTCAAAATATTATTTCCAAAAGCGATATCTTCATTAGTACTTATGGTCGTACAATCGCTGGCGCCTGTTCGCCAGAGCTTACCAAAAGGCACTAATTCGCCAAATATTTTTCGCCCTCTTACTAAGGGCCTGCTATAGGATATTTTGACTGTTGAGCTTCCGATTTCTTGTTGAAATGATGCCGAAGGGCTTGCAGAAGTAAGTTTAATTTGAACTTTTTCTTGTGCAGAAATTGATAACGATTGTATAATAATGAAGCTTAGCAGAATTATTTTTTTCATATTTTGTTAATTTTAAATTGATTTTGATATTTTTTCCATTATTGAATGGTCGGTTCCAAATTTGCAGATAGCATCACAATTAGCTCTTAATTCAGAAAACAGGATATATTTGATATTCATATTTGAGTTTTTTATAACGGGCCTATTAAGCTGAAGAACCACATCTTTTTCCCGGTTATCCGGAATAATAATGTAAAAAACTTCATGTCCGCTTGAGATACTAAAATATAGGTCAGACAAGCGAAGTATGCCGGAATAAATACTAGTGCTTTTTTCTACTTCAAAGGCACCTATAATCTTGTTTGTGCCTTTTTCGAACCAGAGTACATCAATAAGCTTGATAGTATTTTGTGTGTCCTTGTCTGTAGGGAGTTCGGGAAATTTATTTATTGATATAAATGAAAAATTTTGTCCTCCAAACGATTTGCTTTTGTCGTTACTCGCTGGGGTGACATCAAAACCCAATGAAACTCCAATTTTTAATAAATGGTACTGCATCTCACTATGAAGATTTTCCTCCAGTTTTTCTTCGAGTATTTCTTTTTGGCGCTTGTGTACGTTTTTTTCGAATCTTGAACGTTCTGCCTCGCTTAAATATTCATCATTGCCGATCAGCATTTTCTGAGTTCCAATTTCAAAACACAATCCTGCAATGGCACCCAAATCATTTGAGAGCTGTGATTTATGTAGACTATTAGTTTTCAATAAAGTTTCTCGGATTTTAAGATACTCAGTCCAGCTTCCTAATTTTTTTTTGTCTTTAAAAAGAAAATTAAAACCATTGAGAATAGCGGTGTTAAAAGGTGGGAACCAGGTTGGGTGTATGAAATATAAAATACTGGCAACAGCAGGCCCTAATCCTTTAATTTTTAATTCATCTAGTTTTATAATTTCTTTTACAACCTGTTCTTCATACTTAGCATTGATGCAATTTTCAAGGAACTGACCAAAAGCCAATTTATTGTTTTGATTCTCATAGATGTCAGGAATACGTAATTTGGGTTTCCAATAAAACGGATGGGAAACCCCTGCAAAGACTTGTTTTTGTTCGGCTATGCAGCTCAAAACAAATTCTAAGCTGCTTTCTTTAAAATCATTAGGAAAGTTCTTGTTTTTAATATCCTCAATGACTTGCAGAACACCGCGTCTAATAGTCCGAAATGCTTTTAACCGTTGGTTGTTATCTATAAACCAGGTATTATAGACACTTTCGTTATCGTTTTTATACTGCAGAATAATTTGTCCTAGATTGGTCATTTGTTTGTATAGTAAAATTATTTATTCTTTAGAGTTTTAAACTTCTCAATCGCAATGCATTCACAATAACAGATACCGAACTAAAACTCATTGCCAAGGCAGCAATCATAGGAGAAAGTAATATTCCGAAAAATGGATATAAAACACCCGCAGCAACTGGTACGCCTAAGACATTATATACAAAAGCAAAGAATAGGTTTTGCTTGATGTTGCTCATTACAGCGTGGCTCAGATTTTTTGCTTTTACAATTCCTTGCAGATCTCCTTTTACCAAAGTAATCTTGGCGCTTTCGATCGCAACATCTGTTCCTGTTCCCATCGCAATTCCAATGTCCGATTGAGCCAAAGCTGGCGCATCATTTATTCCATCTCCCGCCATAGCTACAATTTTTCCTTCGGCTTGAAGTTTCTCGATTACTTTTAATTTATCCTCGGGTAAACAACCTGCCTGAAAAGAGGTTAAATGCAATTCGTCTGCAACCGCTTTGGCTGTATTTACATTATCTCCCGTAAGCATGATTACTTCAACCCCTTGGCGCATTAATTCTTTTATAGCTGCAGCACTTGTTTCTTTTATAGCATCGGTTATCGTTACAAATCCCACTACATTTTTATCTACAGCGATATAAGAAACTGTTTTTCCTAATTTTTGTTCTGCAATAATTTTTTCTTCAATTGTGGCAGAAATAGCTGCCCCTGCTTGCTCCATTAATTTTTTATTCCCTAATGCCATCTTTTTATCAATAGCAGTTCCGATAACTCCTTTTCCGGCGATGTTTTCAAAATCATCTACTTTGGTCAAAGAAACATTTTTAGCTTTTGCAAATTTCACTACAGCCTCCGCAAGAGGATGCTCACTGTACTGATTTAAAGACGCTATGTATTGCAGCAGTTCATCTTCTGAATATTGCAGCGCTACGATTTTTTCTACCGAAGGTTTGCCCTCCGTAATTGTTCCTGTTTTATCCGTAATGAGAACATTTACTTTGTCCATTTTTTCCAAAGCTTCGGCATTTTTTATCAGAATTCCCGATTGAGCGCCTTTTCCAACTCCTACCATTACAGACATGGGCGTTGCTAAACCTAATGCACAAGGGCAAGCAATTATTAATACTGCAATAGCATTTATAAATCCATAAACCATTGCTGGTTCCGGACCAAATTTTGCCCAAATGAAAAAGGTAAGAATGGAAATAACGACAACAATGGGCACAAAATATTTAGCGATGCTATCGGCTAGTTTCTGAATTGGTGCTCTGGAACGACTTGCATTATTAACCATTTGTATAATTTGCGAAAGCAAGGTTTCCGAACCAACTTTTTCGGCAACCATAATAAAGGATTTGTTTCCGTTTATAGTCCCTGAAGACACCATATCACCTATTTTTTTATCTACAGGAATTGGTTCGCCGGTAATCATCGATTCGTCTACTGTGCTTTCACCATCAGTAATCTTCCCGTCTACAGGAATTTTGTCTCCGGGTTTTACCCGTAATAAATTACCTTTTTTGATATCATGGATTGAGATTATTTTATCACCGCCATCAATTACCAAAGTAGCTTGGGTAGGAGCCAGTTTTAATAATTCTTTTATAGCACCACTGGTTTGACTATGTGCTCTTGCCTCGAGTAATTGTCCTAACAAAACCAAAGTTAGAATAACCGTTGTGGCCTCAAAGTATAGCAGCACTGTTCCGTGTTCGGTCTTAAATTCACTAGGAAAAACGTCTGGGAAAAACATTCCTGCCAAACTAAATAAAAATGCCACTCCTGTACCAATTCCGATAAGGGTAAACATATTTAAGTTCCATGTAATTATTGACTTCCAAGCCCGTACAAAAAATATCCAACACGCATAAAAGACAACAGGAAGTGATAAGATAAGTTGTACCCAGTTCCATTTAGAGGCATCCATTAATTGTAGTAGAGGATTCTTGTGAGCCATTTCTATCATAGCTATAGCGAAAATGGGAACAGTAAATACTACCGCTATTTTCATTTTCTTAACCAAATCCTTGTAAATTCTTTGGTCTTCGTTTTCACTTGGCTCCAGTGGCACCAGATCCATTCCGCAAATAGGACATGAACCTGGTGAATCGGTTATAACTTCCGGATGCATTGAACAGGTATACTGCTGAACCCGGGCAGCAGCAGGTTCTTGTACCAAATGCATTCCGCATACAGGACAATCTCCTGCTTTATCATACATTTTATCACCTTCACAATGCATCGGGCAATAATATTTCCCACCCGCATCATTGTGAGGTACGGCTGTCGTTTTATGATCATGTTTGTGTCCATGATTCTCAGCAGTGCTACAGCATGATTTCTCCGTTTTTTTTTCGTGCGAATGCGTGGTTTGAGTCATTTCAATGGTGTACTTTCCAACCGCAGTCAATGCTTCTTGGAGCTCTTCGGTCGCAATATGATTTTCCATTGTAATAGTTGCCAATGGAGGATCTAAGGAGACCTTTGCTTTTATTCCCTCTACAGCATTTAACGTTTTTTCTACTTTTGTACGACATCCATCGCAAGTCATTCCCGATATTGTATAGGTGTGTGTCATAAGGTTATTTTTTACAGTTCCGATGCGTTATTTCTTTAATATATAGAAAGTTAGTGATTTTTTTTAAGCCAATCTGCATATTCTAATTATTTAATTATTTCTTTCACCTCGCCGCACTTGAGCATTTTTTCTCCAAAGTACGGATTGCGCACTTCTTTGGTAGAACTAATCCATACGGCCCCTTTATTGTCGAAAGCCATTGGACAATATTCTAAGTAGAGCTCAGCCTCAGCCATTCCTGCTTTTTTTACCAGGCTGACCATTTCATTACTTAGATTAGAATAAGCAGCTCGCTGCTTATCGATATCGGGAGCTGAAACGATTGCCGTAGCACTTGCTGCAAGATTGCTGTTGCTGCTGATTTCCCGTGCTCCCGCTTCAATTGCATTCGCCGCCAGTTTTGCTTCAGCGACATTATCTTGGGCAAGGGCTACTGTTAAATGGGCATAGTGGCTGTATATCGCGTTTAAAATATCATCATTTATCCTGATTGCGGGATCCTTTAAAATTGGGACAGAGGCTTTATTATTCTGCTGAACCTCTTTCTTATTGTTTTCACCGTTACCGCACGCAATAAGCAGGAAGAGTGAGGCTATTGGAATTCCGATTTTGATTAATTTTTTCATTGTCTGTGTGATTGATTATTACATTTTCATTCCTGACATAGGGTTTTTGCCTTTCTTTAATATAAATTCACTGTACAAAAGATAGGCACCGGATGCAACGACGATATCTCCTTTTTTTAAACCGCTAGTAATTTCCACTTCATCGAAGGTTTCAGAACCAATAGCCACCATTTTAGGCTGATACTTGCCTTTTTCAATTTCAATCCACACATGTGTACCGCTGCCGTCTCTTATTACGGCATCTACAGGTATGGTTAATTTCATTTTTTGTTCTGATGAAGGCAGTAAAACAATTGCCTGTTGACCTGCCTGCCATTGCTTGTTTGGATTGGCAATAGCACCTCGCAGCTGTATGAGCTGTTTGCTTGTCTGCAGGGCAGGATTTATAAAATCTACCGTCATTGTTTGGGGCTGATCTTCATAACCCGAGACAATAACTTTTACTTTTTGGCCTATTTTAACTTTACCGGCATCTGCAGGATAGACATCAGCTTCGACCCATAAACGGGTATAATCTTCCAGTTTCATAATAGAGCCTCCTTCTGCTACATATTGGCCTTCTGTTATGGAAAGTTCTGCAACTATTCCTGAATACGGGGCATAATAAACAACATAAGGAGAAGCTTTTTGTTTTTTTAATAATTCATTAAGCTGTGCTTCAGATTGTCCATATAATAATAGTTTTTGTTTTGCAGCATTTTTTATTTGGGCAAATCGTTTATCCTCAGTAAAGCTTGCAGCCTGTGCCGTAGCTAGAAGGTACTCCTGCTGCAGGGCTGAAAGCTGCTCTGAATATATTTTGTACAAAGGCTGGCCTTTTCGAACGGGAACACCAGTTTCTTTTACATACAACTCTTCAATCCTTCCTGCCACGCGACTTGAAATGTAAATAGTTTGCTCAGGGTCAGTAACCAAACGTCCGTTAAGATGAGAAGAATTTGAAAATTCATTTTCCCCAGCAGTTATTGTAGTCAGATTAGCTAGTGCCTGCTGGCTCGGTCCCAAGGTTAGAAAGTCCTGTGCGTTGTTTTTTTCGAAAGGCACTAAATCCATTCCACAGATCGGGCATGAGCCGGGGCCATCTTTTACAATTTGCGGATGCATGGGGCAGGTATAGGTTTGAGCTTTTTCCTGACTGGTTTTTTTTTCTTCTTTTTGGGCACATGCTGTAAATAGAAGTGGAAAAACCATTGCAATGAGCAAAATAGTACGAATTATTAATTTATTGTTCATGGCTTAATTTTTTAATTTATTTTCTGAAGCTGTCTTGATAAAACTCTCACTGTCTATCATATAAGCCGCATTACTGGCGATATTCCAATTACTGATGTCTTGGTCTATTAGCACCATTCCATCACCATTATTTTTCGTTTTAACTTCTCTGGGAACAAACACGTCCTGCTCTTTTTTGAAAACGATGGATTTATTTCCTAAATTAAGAACGGCGCTTTGCGGAAGCCACCAGCCTTTACTGACAATAGGAATGGCTGCAGTTACTAATTTTCCGGTCTGAAATTTATTATCCTGCAAATAAATCCGTGCTATGGTAAAGTTGCTTCCCTCTTTAAAGACGGGTTGAATGAGTCCGATAGTACCAGTATACACGGTTTGCTTATCTGAGGGTTCATAAAACACCAACTTTTGTCCTTTTTTAATCTGGGATGATACCGATGGATCAAAAGCAAACTCAGCGATAAGGTTTTTGTTGGTATAAATTGTAAAAAGAGATTGTCCTGCACCAACATATTGTCCTTCTCTTAGCATAATAGCAGAGGAAGTAGGGGTAGATGCGCTGCTATTTGATGCTGCACTGCTACTTGAACCCATTGCGCCCATGCCATCATCTGACGGTGCGCTTTGAGGCGAAGCCGCAGGAGCTGCTGTAGAAGCATTTGCCGCTGCCGTGTTGTCTAAGATGTACCCGGTGGCATTACTGTAAACAGGAATGCGATAGGAGATTTTACCTGTTTTTAATACCTGTTGAATTTGCCCCTGCTGCATACCCAGGAGAGACAGTCTGTCTTTTGCTTTTTGAAGCATCGGATTGTTTGGGTCAGATTGATAAATAAACAACAACTCTCTTTGCGCGGCAGCCAGATCAGGGGAATAGATTTCCATGATCAACTGTCCTTTTTTTACGGGCTGGTAATTATAATTAATCAGCAGACGCTCAATCCTTCCGCTTACCCTGCTGGAAATGCTGGTCTGGTCACGGGTATCGTAGGTAATAATTCCCTGTACATGCATGGAGAATATTTTAGTACTCTGGTCAGCTTTTATGACAGATATATTTGAAACGACTTGTTCGTTAACTGGTTTTAGCAGGTGTTTTAAGCTGCTGTCTATGGCTGTTTCCGTTCCAGCGGTATGCCTTGGGACCAATTCCATCCCGCATATTGGACAGCTGCCGGGCTTATCCTGGATAACTTCGGGATGCATTGGACAGGTATATTCCTGATTTGTACTATGCTGGTGTGCTGGCTTATTGTTAGGCTCGGTTTTCTTGTTACAGGCTGTCAATAATAATATCGAAACGAATAACAATCCGACTAACTTAGCGATAGAGTTCTTTTTCATAATCGACAATCATTTGATATAGTTTTAATTTTTCATCTAATAAGTTATTCTGCAGCATATTTAAAGCTTCCCAGGAGTCAATTACTACAGGAATCTGCAGTTTGTTTTCCTGATAGTTCAGAAAGTTTACATCCAGCGATTTTTGCATTGAAGGGATTATTTTTGTTTCGAGTCCCTGGATTCTTTTTTGCATGGTCAGTATTTCATATTGCATACCATATAACATACCCTGGGTTTCCTGCAGCATGGCGGATTTCTCTTTCTCCATTGCCTGTACATTATATTGCATTGCTTTAACATCTGATTTATACATTTTTGATGACCATGGAGCAATAGGAATAGACATCATTGCCATTACCGAATAGGCTTTGGGCATCATTTTATCGAAAGAATTCATGTGGTCAAACTGGATTTTAAAAGAGGGATTTTTCTCCGCTTTCATCGCCTGAATACTGAGCTGCATCGATTCAATTCCCGCATCCATCTTTTTAATATCTCCCCGCACAGCAGCAAGACTTGTGGTGTCGTGCAAAGCAGGGTTGAAGACAGGAGTAATACTTGTGTCGATTGAAAAATCAGCATTGCCAGGCTGGTTCATCAAGCTGTTGAGCCATGCTCTTGCTTTTGCGATTTCACCTTCCTGCATGCGGATCATATTTTTGTTCTCTTCAATCCTTGCGTCAATCTTGTATACATTACCCAATTGCGACTGATTGTAAGGATAGCGTACTTCCTCAATCTTTTTCATGGTCAACATTATCTTTTCGTTCTGATCCAAAACTTTCATTCGCTCTTCGGCTACCATCCAGCTGTAGTAGAGCTGTTTGGCCTGCGCTTTATAGTCGTTAAGGGTAACGGTCCGCGTAGCGTTCTCAATATTTCCTTGGGACTGGATAAATTTTTTCTTCTTGTTTAGCTTTCCTATATTGGGGATATCTTGTTCAACTCTGAACATTAAAGATCCTTTGTCGCGGTCATCCATAACTTCCTGAAAAGGATAGGGTGTCATAAATGTCCCAACACCCACCATTGGTGCCATCCATGCCGTTGCGGCATCAGCACTATATTTGTACCCTTCAGCCTTTAGGCTATAGCTTTGCAGGAGCACGTTTTTTTTATCAATCCTGTGAAGGATTGTATCAAGAGACAAGACCTGTTGGGTCTGGCTCAATAGCTGTAATGGCAGTAAAAGCAATAGTACTGCCAGTATTTTAATGTTTGACATCATGTACTTCAAGTTTGCCATATTTTCGTAATTCATATTCTTTAGACATTAGGAAAATAAGCGGGGTTACTAATAAGATATGTACGGCAGAGGTAAATACGCCGCCAATCATAGGCAATACGATTGGTTTCATTACATCCATTCCGACACCATTGGACCAAAGGACAGGCACTAATCCAAATAATGAGACACAGACGGTCATTAGTTTTGGGCGTAATCTCTTTGCGGCGCCGTGTACCACATATTCTCTGAGATCGTCTTTAGTAATGGTTTCTCTTGAATTACCTTTGGCCTTGATAAGCTGCTCCATTGCATCATTGAGATAGATAACCATCACAATTCCGGTTTCCACGGCAATACCAAACAAGGCTATAAAACCTACAGCTACTGCCACTGATAGATTGACATCCCAGAAAAAAATTATATAGGCACCTCCAATCAAAGCAAAAGGCACTGTTATAAGACTTAAGAAGGCTTCTCTAAGGGAATTAAAGGCAAAATAGAGGGAGAAGAAAATAATAAGCAATACTATCGGTGCAATGATTTTAAGGGTCTTTTCTCCGCTGATCAGGTTCTCATATTGTCCGCTCCATTCTATAAAGTACCCTTCGGGAAGTATATTTTTGGCACTTTCTAATTTTTTCATAGCTTCCTGTACGGTTCCCCCCATATCACGATCACGTATGTTGAACATGACTGCCCCGCGAAGGAGTGCATTTTCTGAACTAATCATTGGAGGGCCATCTACGAATTTAATATCGGCAACAGAAGATAGGGGCACCTCTCCAAAGGTTGGAGACTGCAGGGGAATGCGTTTAATGCGTTCTACGCTATTTCTATAGTCCTGTGCCATACGAACGCTTATTGAAAATCGTCTTCGTCCTTCAACGGTATTGCCGATGGACGCTCCTCCTAAGGCAAATTCCACGGTTTGGTTTACGTCATCTACAGTGAGTCCATAACGGGCCAGTTCGGAACGATTGACATCAACATCCAGGTATTTGCCACCAGTAATAGGATCCACAAATAAGTCAGACACTCCAGGGGTTCCCTCTAAAGCCATTTTTACTCTTTCTGATACTCGCGCAATGGTATCGAGATTTTGACCGTAGACTTTAATACCCACGTCGGTACGAATTCCTGTAGCGAGCATATTGATACGGTTGATGATAGGCTGTGTCCAACCGTTTACCACACCCGGGATCTGCAGTTTGGTATCGAGTTCCTTAATAATGTCTTTTTTGTCTATTCCTTTACGCCATTCTGATTTTGGTTTTAGCATGATAATGGTCTCAATCATGCTCATTGGGGAATTATCGGTAGCTGTATTAGCCCGTCCGGCTTTGCCTAAAACACTTTCTACTTCGGGAACTGATTTTATTATTTTATCCTGTACCTGCAAGATGCGTTTGATTTCTCCATTGGATACATCAGGCAGGGTAACAGGCATAAATAAAATGCTCTGCTCATCCAGTGGGGGCATGAACTCTGTTCCCAGCCGCATCAATAATGGAATGGAAATCAATAACGCCAAAATATTAACCGTAAGGGTTGTTTTTCTCCATTTTAGGACCCAGCGTATGATAGGCTCATAACCTTTTTCCAAAAAACGATTTACGGGATGTGCATCAGTTGGACGGAATTTCCCTTTCATAAAAAAAGAGATCAGTACCGGAGCTAATGTAAGTACCAACAAGGCATCCACAATCAGTATGAAAGTTTTTGTATAAGCCAAGGGATGGAATAGCTTTCCTTCCTGTCCGGTAAGCATAAATACAGGCAGGAAAGAAGTAATTATAATTATGGTGGCAAAGAATACCCCGCGAGAAACCTGCTTGCTGCTTTTCTCAATTACTTTAAGCCTTTCCTCTTCGGATATCCACTGTGTTTTTTTGCGAAATATATTTTTAATTCTTTTCATCAGAGTTTGTTTCAGTTTTTTGTTCGGATTCCCATTGTGCATACCGTTGTGAGAGATGCTGGTAGGCATTTTCACTCATAATAATACCGTTGTCAACTATTACCCCAATGGCAAGTGCGATACCGGTAAGGGACATGATATTGGAGGATATTCCAAAGGCATTTAGAAGTATGAAACTCGCGGCAATTGTAATTGGGATCTGGATTATGATACTTAATGCGCTGCGCCAATGGAAAAGAAAAATAATAACGATAAGCGAAACCACAATCATCTCTTCAATTAAGGTGCGCTTAACCGAATCAATAGACTCTTTGATCAGATGCCCTCGGTCATATACAATATTGAATTTTACCCCTTTAGGAAGCCCTTTTGCGACTTCTTTCATCTTTTCTTTCACATTATCAATAACGGCATCGGCGTTTTCACCGTAACGCATCACGACGATGCCTCCAACAGCTTCGCCTGTACCATTATGATCAAAGATTCCCAATCGGGTTTCTCCGCTCATCTGGACTGTTCCTATATCGCTGACTTTTATAGGGATACCATTCTGGTTTTTCAGTGGAATATCCTCAATTTCTTTTATGGATTTCAGATAACCGGATGTCTTAATGATATAGCCAATATCACTCATGTCGAATTTTCTTCCGCCGCTTTCGTTATTATTGGCTCGTACGGCGCTTATAACCTCAGGGACAGACAGCTTATAATATAGCAGTTTGTTTGGATCAATGGTAACCTGGTATTCTTTTTGAAATCCTCCAAAAGAAGCAATTTCACTTACTCCGGGGACATTTTGCAAAGCAAATTTGACATACCAGTCCTGCAGTGCCCTTTGTTCGCCAAGGTCAATGCCGGGAGCGTCCAAAGTATACCAGAGTATATGGCCAACTCCGGTTCCATCGGGTCCCAATTGCGGTGCAACTCCTTTGGGCAGGGTGCTGCTAATTGTACTGAGCCTTTCCAGTACTCTTGATCTTGCCCAGTATACATCAACATCATCCTCAAAAATGACATAGATAAAACTCATTCCAAACATGGAAGCAGCCCTTACATATTTAATTTTAGGCAATCCCTGAAGGTTGGTAACCAAGGGATAGGTGATCTGGTCTTCAACGAGCTGTGGAGCACGTCCCATCCATTCTGTAAAAACGATTACCTGATTTTCAGATAGATCTGGAATAGCATCAATAGGATTTTTTTGAATAGAGATAATACCCCAAACAAATATTCCTGCTGATAATAGTAATATGATGAAACGGTTGCGCAGGGACCATTCTATTAATTTGTGTACCATAGATTTAATTTATTTTTGAAAGACTATCACTTACTTTTTCAATCCAATTGAGTAGCTGTTCTTTCTGAACAGTATTCAGTACTGCATCTTTATGGATCAGCGTATAGGAAGCCAAAGGCATTTGATTGGCTTTTATCTGCTTGGCAATTCGGTCTAATTTATTTTCCTGTTTTCGTTTCGAATAACTTCCCCATTGGCTGAAATTCAAATTTTCTTTTCCTTCCTTGATATGTCCTTCCATAAAGGTACGTGCCGGCTGGATGTAGGAGTACCATGGATATTGCGTGTTGCTGCTGTGACAATCGTAACAAGAAGTCTTAAGAATCGTTTGTATATTTTTGGGAATGGGATAGACTTTTGAAATGTGAATTGGTAAAACCTGCCCGTAATCGGAATTGCGGGCAGGCTGATACAATTGCATCAGTAGAAAAATAATTAACCCAATAAAAAGAATCTTTCTGATGAACCGTTTCATTTTACAATTGTTTTTTCATTGAACCGCAGGTAAGCATTTTAGAACCATAGTAAGGGTTTTTTATCTCTTTTGTTTCACTGATCCAGATAGCTCCTTTTCCACCATCATACATAGGGCAAGAATCCTGATATAGTGTTTTTGCAGCTCCAAAAGTTTTGATCAAATCATTTATGTCTTTACTCAATAGAGCGAAATGCTCTCTTTGATGCTCAATATTACCGCCATTGGCCCCAATATGTTCTGCATGCTCTTTGGCATCGTCAGCTATATCAAGATATTCAGCTTTGGATTTTGGATTTATCGATTTTACATTTGTGGTTTTGAAAGCCGAATACAGTGCCTTGCCAGCTTTAGCGGCCCCGTTGCTGTCATCTTTTGCGAGTGCATTTTTTAACGCTAAATAATCTGCAACAATTTGCTGAGTTGAAAATTTTGCTTCTGTTTTTTTGCTTTGCGCATTGCCAGAAACCATTACGCATACCATTAATATGGCTGAAAGAATTGTATTTTTCATTTTAATTATATTTTAAATTGTTTAAAAAATAGGTTGCTATTGATTTTTTTTCTAAATATCTATTGGACTGTCTACACAATAAACACATGGGAAATAAGTGAATATTCAGCAAAGAGTATCGCACGGCGTAGTCTAAAAAAATTAGATACATTTCAATAAATTATGAACATCATTAGTCACGAGAAAATTGAGTGGTCATTATGTAAACAGCCCGATAAATTTATTAGTACTTAGCTGTACTATAGTTCTTTTTTCATAGAACCACAGGTTAACATTTTTTTTCCTTGATATGGGTTTTTGATCTCCTTGGTTTCGCTTATCCAAATAGCTCCTTTTCCGCCATCATACATAGGACAAAAGTCCTGATACAATTTTTGTTCTGATTTGAAAGATTTTATCAAATCATTCATGTCTTTACTTAACACGGCAAAATGCTCTCTCTGGTGTTCAATATTTCCGCCGTTAGCTCCAATATGTTCTGCGTGTTCTTTGGCATCATCAGCAATATCAAGATATTCTGCTTTTAATTTCGCATCTATCGAATTGGGATTTACACTGTTAAAAACTGCATATAATGCCTTGCCTGCATCTGCAGCTCCTTTTGTATCATCTTTGGTTAATGCATTTTTTAGGGACAGATAATTACTCACGATTTCGTTTATAGAAAATGTTCCTTGAGCAGTCTGGGCTGTTTCTACTTCTGCACTTTTTCCGGCCGTTTCCTTTACTGGCTCGGTTAATTCCATTCCGCATTTGGAACATTTGTCTCCTTTTTTTCCTGTAATTTCAGGATGCATGGAACAGGCATACAATTGCGAGTCATTCTGAGCTGTCCCGGAAGCCGCTTCAGGAGCTGCAGTTTCTTTGTTTTTTGAATTACAAGCTGTAAGTACAATTGCCATTACAAGGGTTGAGAAAATTAGTTTTTTCATTTTTTTTAGTTTTTATCTCTAATGAATGTTTTTTTGTCTAACATTCCTTTGTTTGAGTGTTATAAGAATTATTCTTTTTTTGATTGCAAATCCAATCTCTATTTTGCCTTTTAAATGCCTTTATATCAGATTTATATTTTCAGCACCAATCCGTTGGGTTTTCTACCGACATTAATCGTTTTAGAGACCGTATGGTTTGATACATTAACAACAGAGACCGTATTGGCGGTCTGATTGGTCACATAGGCAGTATTTCCATCTGCTGTAAATGTTATAGCATGTGCACCGGCACCAGTAGTGAATACACCTCCATGAACCCACATCATCTTAGTCTGGTCCCAGGTCCAATAATGGACTTTTGCATTGACAGGATCACTTACCCAAAGTTCTTTCTTATTTCCATTGTGAGACGCTATTCCAGGCATAAATCCTAGATCAATGGTTTGGCCTACGGCATCGGTTGCCACATTGATTACCGAGATAGATTGCCCGTCTTCATTATCAACATACATTCTGGCGTCAGTTCCTGTCCAGGCACCCACAGGGTTTTTTCCCACAGCAACTGTGGCTGTAACCTGCTTGGTTGCGGTATTTATAACTGACACAGTATTGTCATCTCCATTAGCAATATAAGCCTTAGTCCCATCAGAAGAAAAGGTAAGCTCAGCGGGCATCATGCCAACTGCAATGGTGCTTTTCAATGCGTATGTTAAGGCGTCATAAACCAGAACTTTTCCATTGATGTCCATTTGCGGCACCCAGATTTCTGAACCATTTGGGCTGTATATTGTGTTGTGGTTCATCATTGGCAGGCTGATATTTTTTACTGTTGCCCCACTGGCTGGGTCAATTACAAGGAGTTTACCTGTCATTCCTCCCATACCTGCGGTATGGCCTGCAGAGAAGTCCATTCCGGGTACACCGATAGCCAGATGATTGGAATGTAAAGAAATGTGGTGCGGCCACATGATCATATCGTTGCCGCTGCCCATTAGGCTTAAGGTTTCTGTAACTTCATTAGTTTCCAATTTGATTACTGAAATTGTGCCGTCCTGACCATTGACCACATAAGCGGCAGGATAGTTTATATTCAGTTTTGGATCGGACATATTCATATCATCCATTTTACTGCAAGAAAACAGCGAAACGGTCCCTAAAATTAAAACTCCAAGCATTGAACTAACGGTTATTATATTTTTCATTTTTTGATTTGGGATTATTTGATTGTTTCTATAGTTGATCCACAGCTTAACATCTGTGAACCGTAATACGGATTCTTGATGCCGCTTTCTTTGCTGAGCCAATTCGCATCAACCATTGGACAATGATTATAATAAACCGGCTGCGGCTGATCAGCAGTTTTTATAAGATCGTACGTGTTTTTGGAAAGGCTTTTAAAGGATTCCCTTTGCTTTTTTACATCTTGGTTTTCAGAAATATTTGTGGCATCTGAAGCTAAACTTTTCATTGCATTCATCCATGCAGTATGTTCTTTTGGCTTTAGGTTCTCCATTTTAATAGCATTGATTGCAGTAAGGAGCTCTTTAGATTTCAATGCGGCAGTTTTAGCATCTGTTTTCACCAAAGCATCTTTTACATCAAAGTAGCTGTCGAAAATTGCTTTAAAAGGACTGTTTTCTTGTGCATCTGCAGGAACTGCGGCTGTATGCTGTGAATGATCCATTTTACCCATATCCATTTCGGATTTTTTTATTGGAGCCGCCATATTTGTTCTTTCATATTGGCAGCATTGTGGAAGTTTTGCATAGGCGTCACCAGGAGCTAAGAACTGGTCGCTGTCATATCCTGCTAAGGCAATTCTTTTCAGGACTTCATCCTGATTTGTTTTCTTCTCATCATAGGTAATAGCCGCTATTTTGGTGTTTTCATTCCAGTTTACCGAAGCGATATTTTTGATGTTTCCTGCTTTTTCAATAGCAGTTTTGCACATTAAACAATTACCATAAATTTTTGCATTTATGTTTTTTGCATTTTTTATAGGTGCGCCAAACACTATGACTGACAGCAATAGAGTGATTGCCATCAATCCTTTTTGAATTGATTTCATTTTAAAATGTATTTGAAGTGAATATTGCTTTTGAGAAATAATTGCATACAAGAACTGTATAGAGAATTATTCTACAAAAAGCGAAAAATAAAAAAATGAAGCAGTTAGGCTTCCTTTTTTGACACACGTATGGCTGTCAAAAAAGGTATTTAGCTTATTTTAGGGATAAGCCAGATAGTATAGAAACCAGAGAGAATGGAGGTTTCTGAACTGTGGAATTTTTGTTTTTTAGAAAAAACACTTATAGTGATGTTTTTAAAGTCAAGTTGGTTAAAGAAAGTAATTCCTCCGTTACAGATTGAGACACAACCGCATGACTTGTGCCCACATTTATGACCGCAGCAGCCATCATTATTTTTTTTGGAATGACTGCCATCTTTCGAGCAGCAATCATTGTCATGATTTTTGGAAGCTTCTTTAGTATAAGAAATCTTTCCAGAAAGTTTTCCACAAGCAAAAGTAGCCATTGGCATCAAGAAGAAACCTAAGGTAATAATTACTATGATGTGGAATCTTTTCATAAGACATGTAAAATCGTAAACAAAGATAATTATAAAAATATCTCTGTTTATAAATGAAATGTTAAAATTGTTATTTTTTCATAGTTTATTTAGAAATGGATTTTTCTTCCCCTGTTTAATAGTCTGCATTGAAGGCAGTACGCTATTGAACAGTAATTATTTTTTTTTGATTTGAACAATCTAAGAGGAAGATTGCTATAAATCAGCAAGGAAAATTTCAGTGTCTGAAATGTTATAAAGCGGAAAAACCGAAAGTTCTTCGGTTTTTCCGCTTTTAGCATTGTTCTGCTTTCTTCTTTTTCATTCGGGAGCGAATCTGATAAAGGTTTTTTTTCATCAAACTGAAAATAGCTTTATGATGTTTTGAATTGTGATTCCTCAAACCACGGCACTGTGCTATTTCCATTTTAGAAAGAGAAACCTCTATAGTTTCGATTGGTTTGTTGTCAATGCGTGCAGAGAAGAGCAGGGAATCTATCTTTTTGAAATACTCATTGGTAAAAACACAGTGTCTCAGGCTGTCGCCTTCGGTCATAAATTCAGAAACATTCTCCAATACTGAAATAGTAATTCCTGCCCCTGAAAAGCATAACCCGAAAAACTGTTTTTTCTCCTCAGCATACAGACCTTGCGCTTTTTCTATTTCCGCACGCATTTTCACAAGATATTTTTTTCTCAGCAACTGCTGTTTTTTCTCCACCAATCTGTCATGCTCCAAGTGTAAATCAGCAGGACAGACGAGCAGGGCGGAGGTTATGTCTTTTTTAAACCAACGCAAAAGTTCGATATAATCCTCCCAAATTCCAAAATCGGAAACTGTATAATTCTTTTTAAGACATATTTTTACGGCCTGCCAGTTGCGCAGGACATGCTGATGGGGAGATTCAAGGTAATAGCGGAGCCATGAAATCTGCCTAGTTTTCAGCAGAGTTTCAGCACAGTGGTCTTTTAATAATGATGAAAGCAACACCTGAGGTGCTACCTCATAAAAACTTGTCTTAAAGCCATTTCGTTTCAATACGGGAAGCACTTTCAAGCGTGGATAAAACCTGTAGGGGTTGATTCGGTACTTGGGAGAGTTCTGAAAATCCTTTGGGCGGATTTCAAGGGGCGAATAGTACTGCCATGCATCGTATGCGTGCGAAAAAACATTTGTACTGCGTGACATGGTGCGCACTTCGCCTTTTGGGTTTATCCAATGCTGCATCACTTCGGTATGGGAATAGGAGGGCAGACAGTTCTTCTTCATCTGTTTGGTCGAACAAATGATGCGCACTATTTGAAAATCCGAAAGACAAGTTACTACTGCGCTGTATTCTATTTCCTTGAAATGCACTTGATTGCAACCGTGCATTTTAAGTTTTCCTTTACAGGCTAAGCAAGCCGTAAATTTCGCAGACTGTTTTTCGGATTCGGGTTTCCAAGCGTTTCCACAGTCCAGACAGTGAAATTTTCCACGTGATAAAACGCCCCATTTCAGAAAAATGGTCTTTTCTGCCCATGAGTGTATTTCGGGGGTAATGGGCGCAAGGGATTCGCTTAATGCGACTATCTGTTTTTCTATGGCGGTATGCGGTTTCATAAGTCAAAAAGTGTTAAGGTTTGCTGTACGGGTTTCGCTGTATGCAACACTACAGTTTCAGGTCTTGCGACCTGCGGAGTCATTTCAGGAGCAGAGCTGAATAAATCAGCCTTTACAGGCTGATTTACCACCACTTTACAGTTGATTGGTGCAGGCGCACCAATACTGTCATCGTTATAATATTTGAGTGCCATATCAAAGATTTCCTGATTGTCAAAGGCGCACAATCCTGTTTTTTTGACCTCGCCAAAAATGTAACTGCAACAGCTCTCGATGTTTTTGGTTTCTTTGGCAAGGCTTTGGGCAAAGGCTGAATCGCCCTGCGCAGTTGTATTGAGATAATTCTCTATAGCAGTTTTAAAGTCTTCAGATGGTTTCATGATGGAAAAAGTTTGATTAATAGCTATTGTTCAAAGACATCTCTGTAAATGCCGTAGCAGTACTCCTCAAAGCAGAGCCAGCATAAAAAAGTATAGTGGGGCAGTTTATAGCGGTTGGCTACAGGCTCTCCGAATGCTTCTTCCAAGTCCTCTTTGATGCCTTCCAAATCTTCAATGTGTTTGATGTAAAAAGCTTTGCAGTCGTTGTGGTAGATAAATTCCCCTATCATACCGCTGATACAGCCCCCTTTCTGTAAGTCTTCGAGGAAAGACTTCAACTGCTGTTTTTTCTTTCCGTTATAGCTATCCAAATGGCTTAAAATGATTTCGTTGAATACATGGCTTACATCGTAGTCCGTATACTCGTTTTTGTCTAAGGCTTTCATAATGTGATTTTTTGGCGTTTATAAATACAATCCTAGTATCTGCCTTAGAAAGGCAGGTCATCGGGATCGTCTGAGGAATTTTGTTTTTTAGGTGCAGAAACTGCGCTCGCAGATGTGTCCTCTTTTTTGGCAAAAGCCAAAATCTTAAGGCTGTTGATGTGAAAGGTTAAAGACCCCATAGCCGAGCCGTCGTGACCGATATAAGTACTCAGCCCCACACGCCCGAAGAGCTGAACTAGCGTCCCTTTTTTAAGCCATTCGGCAAGTTTGGCATTGAGCCAATACGAGCAGTCGATAAAAGTTGTAATCTGTTTGTACTCGGTGCTTCCTTTGGGTTTGTAGCTATCATTGATGGCAATGGAGAAGTTAACGACCTGTTTTTTATTTCCCACTTTACGGGCTAATGCATCTTTTGTAATACGTCCTGTGATTTCCATGATTTTAAATTTTAGCGTTACTGTTATTTAAAATTTCTTTCTCCCTGCACTCCCAAAAATTGTTTTCAAAAGAAAAAACGGGAAAAAAGAAAGCAAGAATCAAGTGACCGGTTATGAGGATGCGGAGTGCTATAAGTCCCGAAGGGTGGCAAGCGAAAGCGGCGCCATTATGCGCATGCAGCATACGGCGGGCACTATCTTGGCTGCCTTTTTATGCCGTTTCGAATGAAAATGAATACTTATCTATTTGCTGATTTTTAAAGTTTTATGCAGTTGGTTTTACTACAACAAATGTGGCAGGACTTGAATTCTCATCTTTAGGGTACTGGCTGGATTCGTTATTAGGATGGGTTATGGTCAGCTAGCTATATGGGAGTTATTTTGAAAGAGAATTGATTGTAATCTTTAAGTAAATTTTTTAGATATGCTCTGAATACTGCTGAAGTCCAATATTAGCGAGGTTTTATAGGTTTGTTTGTGTGGTAATATTACGGTTAACCGTAAAAAAAATACGATTTTTTAAAAAAATATTACACTTTTTGTGTTTTGAATATCAAAATTTATTAAATTTGTACCATAACCTACAATAAAAAAACAGAAAATGTACACTGAAATATTAAGAATCATAGAAGGAGGATTGTCGAAAGACTCTAGCAAAGTTTATAGTTATGCTAAGCTTCTTGCTGATAAAGTCATGAAAGACGGTGATGAAAAGATGTCAAAAATGATTTTAAAAGTAATCGAGAAAAAAGAGCCCAGTGTGGCTGTGACTATGGATGAGTTATTGACTGTGCCTGTAGATCATGAAAGCAGAATGAGTATTGTTGATATTGAGATTCCAAATAAAAACGCCAGTCCAATTGTGCTGCCCCCATTGATGCACAATAAAATTTTGGATTTTATAAGTGCAGTTAAGCATCAGAATAAGTTAATTGGACACGGAATCGAAACTTCTAATACTTTGTTGTTGTATGGTATGCCTGGAGGCGGAAAGACAACTCTTGCGAGATATATTTCTCAGCAGACAGGCCTGCCTTTAGTTATTGCAAGATTTGATGCAATTGTATCTTCTCTACTTGGGAATACCGGAAAAAATATCAGAAAAATATTTGATTTTGCTGATAATAAACCCTGTATTTTGTTTTTAGATGAATTTGATGCAATTGCAAAAGCACGAGACGACCAGCATGAACTTGGTGAGTTAAAAAGGGTAATAAATAGTTTATTACAGAATATTGATAGTTTTTCATCAAGTAACATACTTATTGCGGCAACAAATCATCCTGAATTATTAGATAAAGCGATTTGGAGAAGATTTAATCATGTAATAGAGGTCGGAATGCCAAAGGAAAATGAAATCAGTGAATTATTAAAAGAGTTTGTAAACGATTTTAAAACTGATTTTTTTGATGATAAAAAGAAATACGACAGACTAATAAAATTATTGGAGGGTAAATCCCCATCAGATATAAAAACAATAGTTAATAATTCAAAGTCACAGGTTATTATTCATGAGAAAGAGGTACTAACTTATGATGAGCTACTTTTTGAAATTTTTGAATTTAATAATCACGGATCTTTTTCTTATGACAAAATGATTGAATTTTTAAATGATAATGGTATTTCACAAACAGCAATTGCAGATAAAATGAATGTTTCATTAAGACAGGTAAGAAATTATCTAAATAAATAATTAAGATATGGCAACCGAAAGAAATTTACCAATTAAGTTTTTCCAGAAAAGAGAAAAAGATGAATCCGGAACTGAAGGTGCCGGAGGAGGTCCTATGCCTAAATGGGTAAATAAGGACAACATCGCTGGAAAATCTATAATTTTTAGAGAGAAATTGATTGAGGTTGACCAGCTTTTGAAACGAAAAGTAAGTTCGGATAATTATACTCCAACTGTTTTAAGACTTAAAGTCAACGAAGACGCACTTGCCAAGAGATTTCGTAAAGAAATAGCTTTGATCTTCAATGTGGATAAAAAACTTAATTTAATAGGTTTCAATTCAGAAAGTGAATTACTGGTTAAAGTGGACAATGCACGTGATGTTAAGAAGATGATCGATAATTTTGCAAAAGCAGATCAGAATTTTATTTCAGATTCAATTATAATGGGTATCGATGCTATTGAGAATATTGAAGTTTATCATCCATTAATTAATGTTAATCCAAATACCGAATCTAAGATAAAAGTTAAGCTGTTTAATTATGGAGACAGTGAATTAAATAGAATTCTTATCCAGAACTTTGAATCTTTCTGCCAAAACAATGATATTGATGCAGAACAAACTGTTTATTCTGCAGACCTCAACATATATAGTATCGCTTCTATTACTGAAGATGCTCTTGATTTGCTGCAGGATTTCGATGGAATACAAATGATAACAGAAATGCCTACTTATGACATTACTTTTGATGAAATGATCGGTGAAGACGAAATTCCCATAAAATATCCAAAAGCTGGAAAAGAATATCCGATAGTAGGGATACTGGATTCGGGTGTGGCAAACATTCCGCATTTCGAGCCATGGTTGGAGAATGACCGCAGCACTTATTTTATTGATGATGTTATTAATAAGGGGCATGGAACTTTTGTTGCAGGCGTACTGTTGTATGGAGATGATTTCCAGGGTAATAAATATACCGGTCTTGAAGGGTGCAAAATTTATGAGGCTATCGTTATTGCAGATAAAAACAAACAGGCTATTTCTGAAGATGAGCTCATTGAAAACATCAGGGATGCGGTAAGCAGAAATAATCATATAAAAATTTGGAATCTCTCACTTGGTACTGCTACAGAAGCAGATTTATATGAGTTTTCAGATTTTGGAAAAGCATTGGATGAAATTCAGGATCACAACGATGTGCTGATTTGCAAATCGGCAGGAAATTGTGAAAATTTTAAATTCAAAGCACCAAAATCAAGAATCGCTAATTCAGCTGATACGGTTAGAGGGCTGGTAGTGGGATCGATTTCACATGATCAGAATGCAACGGATCAGGTAGGAAAGCATAATCCTTCGCCTTTTTCCAGAAAAGGTCCCGGGCCTTCCTATACGATAAAGCCTGATCTTACTCATATTGGAGGAAATGCAGGTTTGAATTCTAGAAATACTGCAATTTACAATACTGTTAAGTCATTTTCGACCTCTGGAGGGGTAGCTCATAATGTCGGTACAAGTTTTTCGACACCGCGTATTACAGCTATTGCTGCGGGTTTAAATTTTAAGCTAAACGAAATGTTTAGCCCAACGCTGCTTAAGGGCTTAATCATACATTCTGCGAAATATCCAGATGAGATGAAGATGGAGCTTGCGGAAAAATTAAATCATGCCGGATTTGGTCTGCCTACCAATATTGATGATATCTTGTATAATGAACCAAATGAGATTACATTAATTCTGCAGGATAACTTAGAAAAGGGAAGCTTTATTGATATTTTGGATTTTCCATTTCCTCAGAGTATGATTGATGAGGATGGATATTATTATGGAGAAGTTACAGTTACGCTGGTAACTTCTCCAATTCTCGAAGTTTCACAAGGAGTAGAATACTGCCAAAGTAATATAGATGTTATGTTTGGCAGTTATGATACTAAAGTAGCCAGGGACATTACCCAGAAAACGATTAAAAACCCAATTGGAGCAGATAATCGACAAAATCTTTTGGCGCCTAATCTTTATTCACGAAAAACGCATAAATCTGTAACGGATAAATTTTCAACAGAGCGTATGCTTATTTCTTACGGAAATAAATTTCAGCCGGTCAAAAAGTGGTGCGTTAATTTTGATGATTTCACTCCTGCCAATAAAGAGCATTATTTAAAAGGCCCTAAAAACTGGTATTTAAAACTCGAAGGTTTGTTCAGACATTATACCGAGGCGAAGGCAGAAGCTCAGAATTTTACACCTAGTCAGGAATTTTGCTGCATAATAACAATAAAAGACACAAAGAAGCGCGGTAATATTTATAATGAAGTTACTCAGCTATTGAATAGTTTTAGCTTTATCCATGGCAATGTTAAAATTAGACAAGAAGTTGAAGTGAGAGTTGATAATAAAAATTAATAAAATGAGATAATTGATAAACATAAAAAAACCCAATCAGAACTTGGCGGTGCGGATTGGGTTAGGGAATAAGTTTGTTCGACTTCTATATAGAGGCTTATCACCTCTGTATCCCTGCATTTGTTGTGTAAAACTAAGTTGTTTTTTTATCAAAAACAAAATTTTAACAACAAAAGTCTGGTTCTTCCACCTCTTGGAAGTTCTTAAAGTCTTTAGAGGAAATTTTATATAAATAATAAAACACAAGTACAATGGAAAACTCCAATAATAAAAGCGGTCATGTAGAACCAAATAAGCATGAGGATAAAAACTCAGGCTCTGTCCTTAAATATGTAATTGAAGGAAAAGACTATTTCACAAAAGACCAGTATAAGACCGGTAAGGAATTAAAAGCAGAAGCAGGTATTCCTCTTGAAACAGAACTTTACCTGTCCATACGCAAGCCTTACAGTGATGAATTAATTGATAACGATACGAAGGTCAATCTTGCCAGACCAGAAACAGAGTATTTTTTTGTGAAGAAGAAATTGCATTTCACCATAAACAAAATACCCTTTATTTGGTATAAGCAATTTATCAATGGTGCCAAGATTAGGGAATTAGGCAATATTGATCCCAATGACGATTTGTATCTCGACATCAAAGAAGGCTATGAAGATGATTTTATTACTGATGATGAGATTGTAGATCTTGCGCGCCCTGGTGAGGAACATTTTTTTTCCAAGCCAGCAAAGGCTGATTTCATAATTATTGTAAATGCAGCTCCAAAAGAATGGAAAAAAAGAACCATATCCTTTCAGGAAGTTGTTGTGCTGGCATTTGGATTGTATGATGATAATCCAAATAAGGGATACACGGTTACTTACAGTAGAGGTCATGATCCTAAACCAGAGGGAACGATGGTTAAGAATTCGGTGGTTAGGGTTAAACATAAAATGATTTTCGATGTCACAGCAACTGATAAGTCATAGTGTAGATCTGAAGCGTCTTAGAGACGAAGGATATGAAATTGAAGTAAATGGTGGATTTTTATTAGTCCACCATATACCTTATTTGAATGATAAGAGGGAACATCTTTTAGGAATATTGGTAAGTACATTGACCTTAAAGAACAATGAGACTACTGGCGTGCCTGATAATCATGTGATTTACTTCATTGGTGAGAACCCATGTAATGAAGACGGCTCCCTAATAACGGCTATTCAGCACAGTAACGTTGATGCAACGCTCCGTGATGGAATAACGGTGAATCGTTCTTTTTCTAATAAGCCTGCCGCAGGTTATCCTAATTACTATGAGAAGGTAAAACGTTATGCGGATATTATTTCGGCGCCAGCTAAATTTTTAAACCCCTCGCTTACCGAGAAGACATTTAAAGTTATAACTGATCATGATA
Organism: Flavobacterium johnsoniae UW101; assembly: GCF_000016645.1. Taxonomy (NCBI): domain Bacteria; kingdom Pseudomonadati; phylum Bacteroidota; class Flavobacteriia; order Flavobacteriales; family Flavobacteriaceae; genus Flavobacterium; species Flavobacterium johnsoniae. The sequence continues at coordinate 3,621,968 of NC_009441.1, read as the reverse complement.
ATCAGGGTGTATTTCATTATTTGGATACTAATTCAAGCAGAGCAAATATAGATATGCTTAATAATACATTCTCTAACCAAAAGATAGCCATTATTGGTTTAGGCGGTACCGGAGCGTATATTTTAGATTTGGTAGCCAAAACACCAGTAGCCGAAGTGCATATCTATGATGGTGACAGTTTTGATCAGCATAATGCTTTCCGCTCGCCTGGTGCAAGCTCCATTGAAGATCTTCGTGCAAATTTGAAGAAGGCAGAGTTTTATGGTACAACCTATTCTAAAATGCACAGGAGAATAATTTCTCACCCTTACTATGTAAGGAAAGATATTTATAGCGAACTTGATAATATGTCTTATGTATTTATTTGTGTTGACAAAAACAGTGTCAGAAAATCTATATCTGATTATCTTGCAAGTAAAGGCATATCATTCATTGATGTAGGACTAGGGGTAAATGTGGTGGGTAATAAACTTATGGGAGCAGTTCGCGTAACATCCGCAACAGCAGAAAAAAGTGATCATTTGCCCGATAGGATATTTAGCGAGGACAATGATAATAATGATTATGTCACCAATATACAAATCGCGGATTTGAACTGTCTTAACGCTGCATTAGCGGTAATAAAATGGAAGAAGCTCAGTGGTTTTTACGTCGATCTGGAGGGGGAGCATCACAGTTCCTATTCAATTGGTGTTTCTAAAATTTTCAATGAAGATGCTACAGTATAGATTCGTTGAATTTATACCGGAAATATTGGAAGACGGAGTCTTGTATGTTTCCATGGAATATTGTACAGCCATACACAAATGCGTGTGTGGCTGCGGCAATAAGGTAGTGACCCCAATTTCTCCTACTGGCTGGCAACTTGAATTTGACGGTAAATCGATCTCATTATCTCCTTCTATTGGAAACTGGAATTTTGATTGTCAATCGCATTATTGGATTAAAAAAAATGAAATTAAGCATGCAATAAAGTGGAATCAGGATGAAATACAAGAAGGCAGGGATAATGATTTGAAAATGAAAGATGATTTTTATTTTTCTGCAGATAAAAGATTAGATAAGACAGAAGAAATATTAGATAAGCCCAAGTCGAGACATTGGAACTTAAGGCACTTTTTTAATTTTTTTTATAAATTTTAATAATCAGTTTAAAATTCATTTGCAGAATATGATAATTGGTACTTCTACTTAAAAGAAATGTTAATCATAAAATGAGAAGCAGATTATAAGTTTTAAGTAATAAGTTCTTTTAAATTAAATTGAACTTATTACTTTTATTTTTTAAATTTTAGATTTGTAATATATTCATTATGCTAAAATTGCCTGCTCATTTGAGTACATGTTCTTGTATAATAAATGTAGATGTAAGGTTGTATTGCAGTTAGATGACTGATTTGTTATGATTTCATTTTCTGTCTGGGCAGATTAATCTCATGTTCCTGCGGATAAGGTTTACGATGTGTCATACTTACATCTTCTCGAATCTGTTCGTGCACTTTATATTGTCTGTCATTGGTATTTGAATATCTGGGGTCAGCAATGAAAGGCATTTTGGCCATTTTGGTTACAGTAATAGTAGGGAAGTGATAATCGACCTCAACATTTCCTAGTAATAAATAACAGCCTCCTCCCTGAAATGGATATTTTGCAAGACTGTCTGTAAAATGTGCAGTATCGAAAAATTCCCCATCAGCATCAATCCAAGTTCCGAAATACATAGCACCCATCTTAGTAGGGACATGCTTGCGTGAGATGAGATATGCCAGCATGCGGACAGTTTTCTTATGATGCATCAATAAATTCTTTGCCATTACATCACCTCTGAATTTTGTCTGCAATAAATCAAAAGGGGAGCAGGATACAGGGAAACTTAAGAGCTCTATTTCATCAAAGGCATCTTCAAATTCAGAACGTTCCAGTTTTGGAAGCTCATATTCCTTGACAGGTTCCTGAATAAGCATCAGGTTTCGGTTCTCAGGCTTAAAGTTGACTAAAATAAGCCGTGCAATTACAAGCAGCTGGTTTTTTGATTTACCTGTGAAACGGAATGCGCCGATGAAAATAAGGATCTGTATTCCTTCGATACCGATAGGAATGCGGTTGATAAAATCTTCAAGCGATTTGTATGATCCGTTTTTTTCACGTTCCTGCTGTATAAGAAGAGCGATTTTAGATTCAAAACTCTGAAGGTGCATAAAGCCCAGATAGACATCTGTGCCGTATAGTGTGGTTTCAAATTCACTTTTGTTTACACAAGGATTGTGAATTGCAGCTCCCGACATTTTTGCTTCATAGACATATACTTCTGTGCGATAAAATCCTCCCTGATTGTTGATTACAGCCACCATAAACTCAACAGGATAATAAACCTTGAGATAAAGGCTCTGATAACTCTCTACCGCATAAGATGCAGAGTGTGCCTTACAGAAAGAATAACCAGCAAAAGACTCTATCTGGCGATATATTTCCTCACTTAGCTTTAGCGGATGGCCTTGCTGTACACAAGATAGAAAGAAATTATCCTTCACTTTCTGCAGTGCTGCCTTAGAACGTCCTTTCCCTGACATGGCACGGCGCAGTATATCTCCATCAGCTGCTGGCAGTCCGCCATAATGCAGTGCGATTTTGATAACATCTTCCTGATATACCATAATACCGTAAGTCTCGCCCAATTGTTCCTGAAAAACAGGATGGAAATACTCAAATTTGTCTGGATGGTTATGGCGGAAGATATACTCTTTCATCATTCCTGACTGCGCCACGCCCGGGCGTATGATAGAGGAAGCCGCTACCAAAGTTTTGTAATTATCACAATTTAAACGACGAAGCAGTCCCCGCATGGCTGGGCTCTCAATATAAAAACAGCCTATAGTCTTTCCTATTGCAAGGAACTCATTGCACTTAGCCTCATTTTTTGAAATTGTAGTATCACGGATGTTAAGACGAATACCACACGGCGCATTTTGAGGGCTCTCCGGATGAGAGCGGGTAAGTATAGCTCAATATGGTGCCAAGTCCGCTTGCTTCGCTCAGGCGGTACGCCAGCATTGTCTGCTGCATGAATTCCGGATTGTCGTAGTAGCACATGAAAGCTATCGGATCGCTGCCGGAATCACAGCCGTTCAGCTCTAGGAATACATCAGTGGCGTCAAAGACAGATGTCGAAATAAAATCGGCAATCAATTCTGCCGCGGTTCCTCTGGCGCTGCCCGGAAAAGCATCGGAAAGATGGGATATCCGGAGACTGCTGGATTGGGAACTGCGGCCGCTGTAGTGCAGCACGTCAGCGTCGGGAATAATAATGAGATTCCCCTTGAGCTTTTCAGTTTTTAATTCGCGGCGAAGCTGCAGAAGAGAAGCGGCGGCGTAAAATCCGCCTTCTCGGATTCCGGCCGCTACGGTAAGGGTTGGACCTTTTTCGCGCCCCCTGATAAGGGTTACCGGAAGGTCAGCCCAAACCGAATCCGAGGATTTCAGACAGATGACCGTATCAGTTATCGAAGCATCCTGTTTTTCCAGGTACTTCTTAAGCGAGTTCTTTTGAGACCGACCGATGCAGGCTTGCCAAATGAAGCTGATAGGATCAAGGGCGGAAGCCTTTATTTCCGGAGAGCCTTCCCCGAAGGGAAGGCAGTTCCGGAAAAGCCTAATTAAGCTTTCAGACCAGCACGCTGAGTGCGGCAGGCTCTGCCGAAATCCGGCAGATGTTGGTCCTTAATTTATAATGCTCCCCGTCGATCTGCGCGTCGGTGAAGATCTTCATTGGCATTTCGATCTGCAGGCTCTGCACCAGATGGTGCTGTGCCTTTTTGAATCTGCTCACCGAACGGGTCAGGATGCGGTATCCAAGGGCTATCTTTTCGAAAAAGGAAAGCTCGGGAATGAGCACCAGGTCAAGTTTTCCGTCGGTCAGCATCGCATCGGGGGTAAGGGTCATATTATAGCCCATTTCATTGGAATTGGAAACAAAAACGATAAAAGGCCTGATGGGAATCACCCTGTCATCAAAAGAAACGATGGCCGGCTGTGCCCTGTACTCAAAGGCTGCCGCAACTGCGGCCTTTACATAGGCAAAAAGCATCCTTTTTCCGGAATGCTCGTACTTTCTGATGATCATGGCGTCGATGCCGATGCCGGTGTTGCTGAAAAAATAATGCTGGTTGATCCTTCCCGCATCTATTCTTATTTTCCTTCCTTCCCTGATCACTTCAAGGGATTTTCCGATCTCATGCGGTATGTTCAGATGCGAGGCCAGGCCGTTTCCCGACCCCAGCGGGATGATTCCCAGCTTCACATCGGTGCCGATCAGGCAGGAAGCCACCTCATTTACGGTTCCGTCGCCTCCGCAGGCGACGATAATGTCGGGATTATGCTCGAGGGCCTTCTGCGTGAGGACAAGCGCGTGCTTTCTGCTCATGGTGTAGTCTGTCCTGATCTTATACCGGTCAGAGGGAAAAAACTGCCTGATGTAAAAATCGGGCATGCTGTGCCGTCCTGCTCCGGAGACCGGATTTATTATGAAATGTATATAGGTCATCGCTTATTTTAAAAGTTTGTTTGTAAAAAGGTAATCGGCGGTCTGGTACCATGCGATGGTCTCCTCAAGAAAGGGCCTGTCCATCGGAAGGGGGCTCAGGCTGTTGTCCGATTTTTTCCAGCTGTAGAAAGCCTGCTTCTTCTGGTCGGAGAGTATCATGACCCGGCTGCCTTTCATGAGCGCGAGCTTGCGGTAAGTCCCCAGGAAGGCACGCTGCTCGAAATCGGGGTCAAGGATGTCCCTGCCGAAGAAATCGGATTCGTAGTGCCATTTGAACATCGAAAAGACGGTAGGCCAGAGATCGATCTGCGAGCACTGCTTGTCCACTTTTTGGCTGGCCGTTTGGGGCATATTCACGACAAAGGCTGGGATATGGTAGTTGGCAATGTCTATCTCATCCTTTCCGGCGCTGCTGGCGCAGTGGTCGGCAACGACGATGAAGACGGTATTCTTGTACCAGGGCTTTTTGGACGCTTCTGCAAAGAGCCTTTTCAGGGCATAGTCGGCATATTTGACGGCGCCCTCGCGTCCCGTGCCGGACGGGATGTCTATCCGGCCCGAAGGATAGGTGTACGGCCTGTGGTTGGAGGTGGTCATCACGAAATTCAGGAACGGTTTTCCCTGCTTATGCTTCTGGTCGGCAGTGGTAATCATTTTATTGAAAATATCCTCATCGCAGATTCCCCATGCATTCTCGAAGGTGACCTCGCTGTCTGCGATATTGCGCCTCACCGTGCTGATGCGGTCGCTGAGCACGCTTCCGCGCCCTCGGTCATAAATGCTGAAGCCGTTGCCCCCGAAATAGGAGTTCATGTTGTCGAAGTAGCCGTCACCTCCGTAAAAAAAGCTGCAGTCATAGTTCTTGGAACTGAAGACATTGCTGATGGTGTAGAGATCCTGGTTTTCAGGCCTTTTGACAATCGACTGTCCCGGGGTTGGCGGTATGCACAGTGTCAGCGCCTCCATACCGCGCACGGTTCTGGTTCCGGTGGCGTACATGTTGGTGAAAAAGACGCTCTTCTGGGCAAGGCTGTCCAGGAAAGGGGTCAGGTTCTGCCTGTTTCCGAATTCTGCCATAAAATCCGCACTGAAGCTTTCCATGAGGATAAAGACAACGTTGCTGCGCTGCAGCGGCGACTGGGCATCCTTTATGCTGCGGTGGATCGAGTAGCCTGTGGTGGCAAAGGATACCGTGCTGTCTGCCAGTTTTGATTTGACGATTCTGAACGCGCGGTCATTTTCGATGGAGGTGTAAAACTGTTCGTACTTCATCTGGTTATTGCGGAAAGCGGCAAAAAAGGAATAGATCCCCGATTTGGAAATTTCGGAATTGTAACGGTTGGCGGACCATTCTGCCTGGCTGCTGGAGATAAAAGTGATATAAAAGGATGCCGCCGCCGTGAAGAGCAGCAATATGGAAACCCTCTTCACTATGTCCGTGTTGCGGGAGAATGCGGCGGCAAAGGCTCTTGATCTGTAAAAGGCAAAAAGCACAAGTGCGGTAACTATCACGACAGCTGATACGAGAAGTGGCAGCGGATAGGACTCCTGTATATTGGCAATGACCTCGTAGGTGTAGATCAGGTAGTCCACGGCAATAAAATTGAAGCGGGTCCTGAATTCCTCCCAGAAGGTGATTTCGGCCAGAAAGGTGAAAACCAGTATGAAAACATTCAGCGCCGTAAAGAACCAGATTACGATCCTGTCGGCCAGCGAGCCTGTCCATCGTCCCGCAAATACGGTATAGTAGAGAACGGCAGGATAAGAAATAAGCGCAATGGTTCCGATATCAAAAAAAAGCCCTGTAAGGAGCGTGCGGATGACATCAAAAAGGCTTTGCGAGACCTGGCCATGCTGCCAGATAAAAAGGATGATGCGCAGCAGCTGCGAAAACAGCAGAAACCATGCAATAAAATGAACCAGCAGTGCGTATCTGCCGGTTCTGATAGACAATTTACCCATAACTCAATAATAACTCAGCAAAGTTTACATTGCAATGTTGTAGTCATTCTGAATTTTTGGTTTTTATTAAGAAATAATAGCCCTGTTTATGAAAAAAAAGCGCATTGCGGCCTGCCGTTCTCCTATGACGCATCCGAGCGGAAACTGCCTGCGCAATCAGGTGCCGCCGCTAGAATTTTACGCTGAAGCAGTGGAAATCGTTATAATAGGAGTAGGAGATCTTCCAGCCGCTTATCTCGGTTATCTTCCTGATGATGGCCAGACCCAGCCCGCTGCCGTTTGCCGAGGCGCCGCCGCTGAAAAAGCGCCCGAAGAGCTTCTCAATGGGAAGCGGTTCGGCCTTTCCGGTGTTGAGGACCATCAGCTCGCGGTCCAGCGTCCTGATTATGATATTTCCCTCGGTGCGGTTATGGCGGATGGCGTTAAGCACCAGGTTGTTGATCAGGATTTCGGCAAGGACCGGGTTGGCTTCTATTTCGAGCCTTTGGGACAGCTGCACATTGATGGCGACCCATTTCTGGCCGGCCTGCTCGGTAAAGAAGTCCAGATGCTTTTCTATATGCCCATTGACCGAGATGCAGGTTTTTTCCAGATAGATCTCATGCTCTATTTTGGATAGCAGCAGCAGATTTTTGTTGAGCCTGTTGAGCTTTGCCACATCCCTGCTCAAGGCTCCCAGCACGCGTGTCTGGTCCTTGTCGAGCCTCATCTGGAAAAGGGTGTCGATCTTGTTCTGGAACAGTGCCAGGGGGGTCTGAAGCTCATGGGCCGCATTTTCGACAAACTCCCGCTGGCTTTTATAGATGGCCGTATTTTTTTCGATCAGTGCCTCAAGGCTTCTGTTCAGGCGTTCAAATTCGTCGATGTCAGTCTCCAGGAAATGGGGGGGCTTGTTCTTGTCGATCTCAAATTCATGGATCTGGTCCAGGGTGTCATAGAAGGGCTTCCACCGTTTGGAGGCCGTCTTTTTGGAGAGCCATACAATGCCGATGAAAAGCACCAGAAGGATAAAGGTGAACATGCCTGCGATGGTGAAAACCATCCTTTCCATTTCCAGCAGGTGGATCTTTTCGGTATAGGTGTATTTTTTGCCGGCAATTTCCACAGGGGCGTATATGATGCGGAACGGCTCCTTCTCTTCCGCTGTCGAGTCTTCGATCACGGTGCCCACAATGGAATCCCTGGTGACGCCCATATCGGGCATAATGGTGAAATGCAGGTTGTACCTGTTCCAGGTCTTGATGTCTTCGGGAGTGAAATTGCGGCTGGACTGGTTAATGAATGCGTTTTTATGCTGCACGAGGACCTCCTCGGTTTCGTAGATGAAAAGCCACTGGCTGACAAAGTAGAAGATCGGAGCGCAGATTAGAAGGATGACGGCGGCAAGCACGAGAAAATCGCGCGTGGTTTTGCTGAGCAGTTTTTTACGATTCATTTTTCCCATTTGTATCCTTCGCCGTAAACGGTTTTAATGTAGTCGCCCGATCCGGCTTTGGCGAGTTTCTTTTTGAGGTTTTTGATGTGCGCATATATGAAGTCATGGCTGTCGAGCATATCGGCCATGTCGCCCGATAGGTGCTCGGCGATGGCTGCCTTTGAGAGGACCTTGTCATTGTTGCCGATCAGGAACAGCAGAAGGTTGAGCTCCTTTCTGGTCAGTTCGAGCTTTTGGCCATTGACCAGCACGGTTTTGGTGAACACTTCAATCCTGATCTCCTGGAACACCACGCTGTTGCTACCCTTGAAGTTCCTGCGGCGCACCAGCGCCTGCATCCTTACCAGCAGTTCGGCAAGGTGGAAGGGTTTGGTGAGGTAGTCGTCGGCGCCAAGGCTGAAGCTTTCCAGCCTTGTTTCCAGGGTCTCTTTTGCCGAAATGATTATCACCCCGTCGGTCTTGTCTTTGCTTCGCAGCTCCCTGAGGATGTCAAAACCGTCCCCGTCGGGAAGGCCAAGATCAAGAAGTATGCAGTCGTAGTCATAATTGTCGATCTTATGGATGGCCTGCACATAATTGTGCGCCGTTTCGCATTTTACGCCGTTGTCCTTGAAATAGCTCTGTATGCTTTGAGCGATATCCTGTTCGTCTTCTATGATTAAAATTTTCATGATGCCATTTTCTTACCGCCCCATGACAGTGCATATGCCCACTAAATTTAAGAATTTATGGCAATATGTGCGCTGCGGGGCATCATTTTTTTTTAAACGGCGGGGCCGTTTATATATTACAGTCTGTAATAATACGGCTCAATTTTGAATTAATTCTGAATTTTTGCCTGCAGCGTGTTTTTTTGCCTCAAAAACTGCCTTAACCTATCCGGGCTTTGATAAAGATTCCCCCAGCCATGAAAACTGGATGCCGGGAGAATCAGATCAAAAAAAACACGGTTTGGGAACATATAAATGTTCTTGTAAGGCTTTATTTTTCAGCGCTGGACCATGCTGGAAATAATATTGATGCTCAATGCCAGTATGGTGGTGTTGAACATAAAGGAAAGCACGCCGTGCACCAGTGCGGTCCTCCTTATCTTCCTGTCCAGTATGGCGACATCCGATACCTGGAAAGTGGTGCCGATCACAAATGAGAAATAGACAAAGTCCAGATAGTCAGGTTCGCCTTTTCCGGGAAAATCAAGGCCGTTGAGCGAATAGTGGAGGTTGGCGTATTTGAAGGCAAAGGTGGTATGGACCACCGCCCAGGCAGTTCCCACCGATGAGAGCGTCATCACCACGTGCAGCGCCAGCTCGGAACCAGTCTTCTGGTCGGCTGAAACATACAGCAGCACTATGCCCAGAAGGCTTACTGCCGTTGTAAGTAGCATGAACAGGGACAGCACAGCGCGTCCCGAGTCCTGGTCTTTGGCGTTCTTCTTGAGCTCGGCCACACGGCAGGTGAATATGGTGAACCAGGAGAAAAACAGCTGGGTTAGCGAAAAAGCCAGCCAGACCGCCATGATGTGCACCGAAGGCCTGCTGGTTCCTATCTCAAGGACAAGGGCCGTGAGCAGCCCCGCCGAAGCGGAAATTGCCAGCCTTGACCTGTTGCTGAGCCGGTTGATAAATACTGTTCCATTCATATGAAATTATTTTTATGGCCGAGGCCGGTTGTTGATCCTATCGGTAAATGTTCATATTTTCGTCGTAGATGGGGCTTTCCACATCCAGAAAGTTCAGCACGCTGTGAAAGACATGGTACTGGGTCACCGTTTTATTGGCCTTCAGCTTTTTTGAGCCGGGCGATGCCCAGACAATAAAGGGTATCTCGAACTGCTCCTTCGGGGCAATGCTCATCGGAAGGCCGTGCATGTAGAGATTGTTTTCCCCGAGGGACTCTCCGTGGTCGGAAACAAAAATCATGGTGCTGTCAAATTCCTTGAGCTCTTTCAGGTTCTGGATCACGCGGCTGAGCAGGTAATCGGTATAGACTATCGTATTGTCGTAGGCGTTCATCAGTTCCTGCTTTGAGCAGTCGGCAAGCTCGACGCTGCTACAGACCGGACTGAACTTCCGGAAGCCTGCCGGATACTTGGCGCTGTAATTCGGGCCGTGGCTGGTGCTGGTATGCAGCACCAGGAGTATCTTGTCTTTTCTGCTGGCCAGTATCTGCTCTTTGAAAAGCGCCAGCAGGATTTCGTCATAGCCGCAGGCTTTTCCCCTGCAGGCTGCGCCAAGGTATTTCCTGTCCTGGTAATTTTTGATGTGCAGCGGCGGCTCTCCCCAGTTGGCGGTCCTCCATATGACCTCCACATTGTTCCGGAAGAGGTAGTTGGGCAGTATTTCGTACAGCTCATCCGTCTTTTTGTAATCCAGGATCGCCTTTACCCCGGCCGTGGTGTAGGTTGCGGCGGAAACCGCGTCCAAAGGGTGCACATTTTCTATGTCTGCAAGCATCGGATTGGTGTTCTTCGGATAGCCGTACAGGGAGAAATTGGCCTTTCTTGCGGATTCCCCGATGACCAGCACCACAATGGATTTCTTCCTGCTGCTGATGCGGGCATCGGGAAGAAGGATTTCCTTCTGGTTTTTCTTATACTGGTGCACGTAGAAAAGAGTGGTGTTGACCGCATAGGACCAAGGCATTGCCAGGCCTCCCAATTTTTTGGAATTCTTGTCGATCCAAAGCCAGCCGGCAGAATTGATAAAAACCAGTGCAAGCGCAATGAGAAAGCTTCCCGAACAGAGCGCTGCAAACCTTTTAAGGGGCTCTTTTACGGTCCTGATCCTCAAGAGCGCCGCCGAGGGAAGTATCCCGAGCACGAGCACATAGAGGGCCAGGGTGATAGAAAAATAGGCGCTTGATTCCGCATAATTGGTGTTGAGGATATTCCCGATCATGCTTTCGTCTATGATCACGCTGTAGGCATTGATAAAATACAGGGCCGCCGCGCTGAGGGCAAAAAAAAGCGAAATGATAATTCTGCCGATAAGTCCGGCAAGGTAGACCAGCAGATAGAAGACCAGGAAATCCAGCACAAGCATCAGCAGGATGAGGCTGGCTATGGTCATCATGCCGCTGAATCCCGCGTAATTGAGGTTCCCGACCACAAAAGCGAAGAAGGGGATATGGAAAAATATGCAGTTGGCCAGGCTTGCTAAAGCCGCCAGACGGGCTGCCGGAAGACTACCTTTTAACATATGCGGCGGTTATTTTAAATAAAGATACGGATAATGCGGCAATTGAGATGTAAAATACCAATAGGTTCTCCTGCAGGATCTTTCCGGCCAGCGCAAGCCAGCACACCGTAAAGCCAATGATGAAGAAGGGATAGTATCTTCTGCAGCCTATCCATTTCCAGATGCGCAGGCGCAGGGAGATGAAAATTCCGGCAAGGGCGCAGCAGTATCCCAAGATGCCCCCGATAAGAACATCAATAGGGTAATGGGCGCCCACGGCCACACGTGTGAGGATGAGCGCGATTCCAGCGGCCACAAAAGCCGCGCACCATAAGATCCTGTGCCTCAATCTTGCAGGCATGAAGGCAAACATCAGGAGGGAAAGCGCCGTAAAAATGGTGATGGAGTGCCCGGACGGCAGGCTGCTCTGCCCGGACAGGACCTTTCCGATTATGGTAAAGCTGCCGGTATCATAAAAAGCCGCCGGCCTTGGGACATGGAAGATTTTTTTCAGCAGGCTGGAAAGCAGGCAGGAAACCAGGAGGGCGGAGGCAAGGCATTCCCATATTTTCGGGGCGTGGAGCACAAAAATGCTGAGCAGGGAAACCACCACCAGCGCATTTCCGGTTTCGGTGAGATTGTACTGCACTTCGGGATATCTGGACAGGGCCGAATTGAGCAGGAAGAAATATTCCCGCTGGACCATGATGTAGGATTCCGCGCGCAGCGCATCAAGCATGAACAGGAATGCGGCGATGAGCAGCAGCAGGAGCGCAGGCAGGACGAAAAGCGATGGACGCAGCCTGGAGAAATTGAATGAGACATAAATATCCATCAAGGGATTCACCTTTTCGGACCTGATTTTCTGGATGCCCCCATCGGCATCTTCAAGGAATAGCTGGCGCATTGTCTAGGACTTAGTTAATGATGGCTTTACATTGGCTTAACCAGGGCAAAACATATCGGATTATTTTTGCCGAAAGTTTACAATCCAATTTTGTAATCATCCTGAATTTTCGCCCCTCCAATAGCGGCGGGAGGAATCCTGCACGCTTCAATTCGCTTGCATACAGCGCTTTACGGGTTATGCTTTTTCTTAAAAATAATCTCCGGCGCCGCGGGAAAGGCGGCAGATAATGGAGGCATGGAGGCCGAGAATTTTATAATTGAAAAATTTAGATTATATAAGGGTGCGCATGGCATAATTTGCTAATTTTAGTTCCGTGAAATTCATCTGCAGCATACTGGCCCTGATCATAGTCGCCCTTTCCAGCATTCCGTGCGAGAAGGGAGCGGGCTCTTCGCGTGGGGCGCACCCCGCTTTGAGCATGGCTTCGGGCAGTTTTCAGCCTGCCGATGCGTGCTGTCCGTTCTGCACCTGCCTGTGCTGCCGCAGCATGCCGGCTCTTGCGCCTGCCGCTGCGCTGCAGGCTCCCGTGCCGCCTTGGTCACCTTTCCCATGCGCAGGCTATATCAGGCCTAAAGCCTATTGCGCCTTCCGCTGCTCCATCTGGCAGCCTCCGCAGACTGGCCGCTTTTTATCCTCCTAGGGTTCAGAGGGGCCATAGGAGCGGATCTGCGCATACCTGCTGCAGCTTCCGCACTTCCATTCACGTCCAGACCGCTGCAGGCGGGGCTCGCGCATCAGCGTCTGAGCCCGGCCGCCATTTCTGCGCTTTCCATGCGCCGCCCGCCGCCATAAGGACGGCAAAGCGCAAGCCATGGACGGATGCAGGGGCATGCCGTTTGGCTTTTCAAAAATTTTAGAATTACATTATGCAGAAAATATCCAAAGCGCTCTATGCGGCGGCAATGCTGCTGCTGGCGGCTGCGCTCGCTTCGAATGCCGCGCTCTATTTTTCAGAAGGGGGAATCCCGGAAACGGCGAAGGCCCTTAATATCATGACTCCCATTGTTACCCTGGCGTATCTGCTGTCGGCTGTCATCATCTATAGAAGATCTAAAAAAAGCAGCAGAAATGGGAAGCGCTAAAATAACATCAGCAATAAAGGAAATGGCAAAAGCGCTTGGTCCGGGCCTTATTACGGGGGCCAGCGATGACGACCCTTCGGGAATCGCAACCTATTCGCAGGCGGGCGCCCAGACGGGCCTTGCGACCTTATGGACCGCGCTGCTGACTTTCCCGCTGATGGCCGCCATCCAGGGAATGTGCGCCAGGATCGGACTGGTTACCGGCAGGGGCCTCACCCTGACCATCAGGGAGCATTATCCAAAGGGGCTGCTCTACGGCGTGCTGCTGATGAGCTTTCCCGCCATTACCCTGAACATCGGGGCCAACATAGAAGGCATGGCTGCGGTGGCAAACATGATTTTCCCCGCTGTGCCGGTGCCGGCCTTCTGCCTCTGCATCACGGCGGTGCTGATAGCTGCAATCATCGCCTTTCCGTATCGGAAGATCGCCAATATCCTAAAGTGGCTCTGCCTTTCGCTGCTGCTTTACATGGCGGTGCCCTTTATGATGGACCAGGACTGGGTGGCTGTCGCACGCAATGCCTTTATACCGACAATTGCCCTGAATAAGGATTTTATCCTGATACTGGTGGCCATATTCGGCACGACGATTTCGCCCTACCTCTTCTTCTGGCAGGCCACCATGGAAGCGGAGGATGCGGCCCACGGCAGGCAGGACCCCGCTTTGGGCAGGCGCAGTCTGGCCGATATGAGAAAGGATGTAAATGCGGGGATGCTGCTTTCCAATCTGGTCATGTTTTTTATCATACTCACTGCGGGAAGCGTGCTTTATCCTGCCGGCATACGCCGGATCGATACGGTGGCGCAGGCGGCGGCGGCCCTTGAGCCCCTGACGGGCAGGCTGACCTATCTTATCTTCGCGGCGGGCGTTCTGGGGACTGGATTTCTGTCCATACCGGTTCTTGCGGGCTCGCAGTCCTATATGCTGGCGGAGACCTTCGGCTGGAAAACGGGCCTTGATAAGAAATTCCATAAGGCCAGGCTGTTTTACATTTCCATAATCTTCTCGCTGGCGGTCAGCGTAGGGCTTGACTTTTTCGGGATCAGCGCGATACAGGCGCTGCTCTACACGGCGGTCTGCTATGGGCTGACTGCGCCGGTGATGGTTGCGGTGGTCCTGCATATCGGCAGCAATAGGAAAATAATGGGCGAAAACACCAATTCGATGCTTTCAAACGCATTGGGTGCCATTGCCCTTATCATCATGTCGGCGGCGGCTTTTGCGCTGCTCTACTTCCTTTTTTTCTAGGGGGATGCGCCATCAGGCGGCCCGGCGGACGGGGACAAGCCCGATGCCCCAGCGGGGCATCGGGTTTTTTTCTGCCTCCGCGCTGCGGAACCCTTAAGTAAGTTTTAACACCGCATCGGCTGGAAATGTGTGGGCAAATGGCTATTTTTGGACGGCAATCTGCCACAAAAAAAAAGAGATCTCTGCAATGGAAAAAACGATACGGCTCAAAGTGAGGAAAGATCTGGATGCACAGCAGCAGTCCAGCGTCATAAGGCTGAAAGGCACCCTCATTTCAAAAGGATATACCCAGATCATCCATATACTGGATCTGGACGAGGAGTTCCATATCAATACCTTTGAAACGCCATCTGATAAGACAGCAGAAGCGATGCAGTACATTGCGGCTTTCATCAGTGGGGAAAGGCTGCTGGATGCCGTCATGACGGACTAGCAAGGGAAAAAAAATCCCCGCAGCATTGCCTCAACACGTTGCCTCGGAGGCTCAGGGTATTGGTGAAATCCCCCGCTTCTCGGCCTTTTCAGACCAGGTGACCTGCCAAGTGCGGCCATCGAGCTGGTCTGCGAGGATAAACGTGTACGCATCGGCTGTAGGATAGAGGAAGAACCTTCCGTTCTTTTCCTGTCCGGCAGGAACCAGGCTTTGCAGGGAAAGGGGCTGCAGGGACTTCTTTTTATCGGTGCCCCACTGCAGCTGCCAGAGCTGTCCATTTCTTGTGTCGAGTTTAATGAAAGCGGAAATGTAATGGGTTGGAATAAGCCTGTAGGCGATGCCCATGTCAGGAGAAATATAAGAAGGTGCCTCTGTATGGCTTTGAGCCGGTGCGGTCAGGGCGATAAAACAAATAATAAGGGAAAATACTGCTGTTTTCATGGTCTATTAATTTTTGGCAGGGTTAAAAAAATTGTGTCTCCGGTTTTGCTCTTGTCATACAGGCTATTGGATATCAACAATTCTGCCAAAACAGTAATGCCTTTAATATTGGAGAAACTTAGGATGATGCGGTAAGACTGGCTGAGCAATACAATGGGCCGTTCAGTAAATCGCGAAGGAAGCCCGAAAGGATCTGAAATATTGGAAGCTCAGCATAATTTCAATACAGGGCATCGCATTCCATTACCAGACTGGCAGGTCTGAACTTTTAGTCTTGCATATGCTGCAAATAATTGTAATTTTATAAAAAATCTTACTAAAAACTTTTATCGCATTGATGAACATTGATTTTCTGGATGCAGGCTGTGCGGATGCCATCCATATTAATTTTAAAGGCACTGATGATAAAACGCACAACATCTTAATTGACGGCGGCAGCGAGAAGGGCCGCCTTTATGAGACAGGGCTCAGAAAGAGACTGCATGAGATAGTCAACATCAGAAAAGAAATAATTGATATATGGATCATTACCCACATTGATGATGATCATATAGGGGGAATTCTGCGCCTTCTTAAAGATGCTGACCTTCTGCAAGCCGTGGATCTGTCCAGAACCACTTTCTGGTTCAATTATTCGATCTGGGACTATGACACCGGCATCCGGACCAATAACCTAAAAAATGTTAAGCAGGGAATTACCCTTAGGGAGTACCTTGCAGCCTATTCTCAAGTAAAAAAGGACATAACTGACAGCCACCCCCTGATTGATTTATGGGGAGCCAAATTGATTATCCTGTCTCCCGACAATGCAAGATACAACTCGCTTCTCAAGCTGTGGAGAAATGAGGAAGTGAAAATGAGGGATAGGGAGCCTTCATCTTTAAAAAGCATAAGAAGTAATGACTACGGCAGAAGAATTGAGGATTTCGATACTTCAAGAGAAGTGAAGGATGCATCTGTGGAAAACGGATCAAGCATCAGCTTTATGCTGCAGTTCAACGGCGAATCGTTCCTGTTCACTGCCGACAGCCACCCTGATGTTCTTGCTTCAGCCATTAAAAGAAGATTCGGGGAAGAAAAGATTAAGCTGAAGCATATGCAGATTCCGCATCACGGAAGCAGGTACAATACAAGCAATGCTCTTTTGGAGCTGGTTGACTGCGAAAATTACATTATTTCAGCAGATGGATACAACCGGTCAAATCTTCCCAACAAGGAAACTTTAGTGAAAGTGCTTCGCGCCAATCCCGATAAAAATATCAAATTTTTTATAACGCAGGAAAATGAACTTACAAGGAACATTTTTAAAGCAGATCCAGAGTTTAATATTAATCTAACATTTCCCACGCCGGGAAACAGCCACCTCCACTTTGAAATAGGATGACAGCAGAAAAAGATTTTATAGTAAGAATTGAAAATCCCCAGGGATTCGGCAGCGGACTTCTATATTCGCCGGCCGGCCAATCGGAAGAGGCCTATGTGCTTACGGCAAGACACGCCCTTGTTGGGGATAATGGGATTCCATGGGAATACGATGAGCTGTCAGTCGGATTTCTTACTGATAATGGATGGTCTGAATATAAGCTGCAGGAAGGGGATGTAATATTATTTGGCGAAAATAATGCAACTGAAGATTTAGGCGTACTGGTAATCAAAAAGCAGTTCCTTCCCGTATCGCTTGACTATGATAGATGTCCTGGAATCTGCCTTGTTCCGGCTAAAGGCCATGAACTTGAGATAACCGGTTTCCCCAAAGTGGTTCTTAATAAATTAAAAAGAACACTGCACCATTTGAAGCCCCTTAAGGATAGAGATTACGAAAGGCAGATACAGATTGAAGTATCGGATCCCCTGACCGGGGAATACAATGACGACAACCTTGTGGAAGGCTATTCCGGAAGTCCGGTATTTGTCAAATTGAATGGCAGATATTTCTGCTGCGGCCTATTTCTTGCCTATGAGACAAAAAATAAAAGGATATTGGGGATCGATCTTTCTCTGGTAAATAATCTTCTGGCATCAAGATCGCTGCCCCTTTTATCATTGCTGCAGATAGAGACAGACCCTACCGTGCTTGAAGCAGCTGAAAAGCTTAATGAAAATTCTTTCAGGGTGCTTTCAAGAATACGAGACAGCGTCGGCAAAGTCAACCTGCCTAGGACCGAAATTTCAGCAGCTGCTTTGGAAGTTATAAGAAACGGCAAGCTGGCAATATTTACAGGAAAGCCGGGAAGCGGAAAATCAGCGATGGTTAAGAAGATTTTGGATGGATTAAAAAATGATTTTGAAATATTTGCTTTTCAGGGTGAGCAGCTGGACAAAAAAAGCATCGAAGAGATATTTGCAGATAAGCCTTTCTGCTTCGGCATATCCCTTTCAGAGGTTCTTGATTCCCCGCTATTCGCTAAAAAGAAAATTTTCCTTATAGACAGCATCGAAAAAATACTTGAAACGGATAATGCTGAGACGATATTGGATTTTTTTGAACTGCTTTTTAGAAGAGAGGATATTACATTAGTGTTTACCTGCAGGAGCTATGCGGCCGAGCATCTAAAAATCCGTTTTTTAAGGCAGTTTCCCGCTTTTCCCGATTTTGATGTGCCTGCGCTTGATGGAGCGGAGCTGGAATGCATCGCTGAGAGCTATCCGATGCTGAGAACCTTAGCAAAAAATAAATCCCTTTTGAAAGTTCTCCAGATTCCCTTTAATCTGGATAAGGCAGTGTCCTTACCTCAGAATTCGTTAGAAGATGATATTGATACTGAAGCTAGGTTCAAACAGATCATGTGGGAATATGTGATTGAAGGGCGCGAAAAGGAATCAGATCCGCTAAAAAGACAGCTGCGCGGCGAGACATTTATGGAAATTGCCCTGAAGAGGGCTTCGGCAATGAGCGCATATGCAACTGTTGGGCACGCGCGTGCCGACATACTTCACGAGCTGACCGCTGACCATATTATTGATCCCGAACCGGTATACAGAAGAAGCTTTGCGGCAGCTCATGACATCTATGAGGACTGGGCACTGACAAGGCATATTGACAGCAATTATCTGCAATACATTGCTGAAGAGGGCAATTACGGCGCTTTTTATGATGCAATAGGAACCTCTCCGGCAGTCCGGCGAGCCTTCAGAATCTGGATATCAGAAAAAATACAGGCAATGGACGGATCTGCAGGCCGGCTCGTAAAATCAACCCTCAACGGTTCGGCAATCCAAAACTACTGGAAGGATGAAATATTAGTTGCTGTCATGCAGTCGCATTACAGCAGTGATTTTCTGCGGGAAAACAAGGATTTTCTATTTTTAGATCAGTTTAAATATTTCATAAGGATAATTTTTTTAGTTCGGGTTTCGTGCCAGAAGCCGGATTTTTCCCTCCTTAACGCATTGGATGTGGACAAAAGGACTCAGGTATATCACAATATCAATCTGGTGCCCTACGGTGAAGTATGGGCCAATCTCATTGAATTTATTTTCTTAAACCTGAATCTGCTGCAGCCGCAGATGAGATTGATACTGTCAATGCTGCTGCAGTGGGAGAAAGGCCTGAAAAAAAACGGACCTTTTCCTGCCGGGGCCGAGCATGCGGCTAAAATTTTAATATGGTTTTACAATAATTTTACATCAGGCGTCTCATCTGACCAGGGAAGGGCTAAAACTGAGAATCTTGAAAATGGAATATTAATGCTTTTCCGTCTCTCTGACTTTGTCAAAGATCAATTGAAATCATTAATAGAGGATGCATTCAGAAATAAAAACAGGGATGCTGATTTTGAAATCGGCAATCTGTATGACAAGATTTTAGAGTATGCCCTTGACGGGTACGAAGGGCAGAAAATATGCAAAAATTTTCCTGAACTTGTCCTTGAAATTGCAGAAAGCAAATGGTTTTATTATCCGCCGACTCCTGAGCAGATTGCAGAAATGAAGAGGCAGTCCATCCTGGGGCCGTACCACCGGTCGATGATGCACAGCGAGCAGGATTTCGGCTTCAGAAGGAGCACAGAAAGGCATTATTCACCTGGAAGCCCTTATGAAACGCCTATATTGAACCTTCTGCTGTATTCTCCCTTTGCAACTGTAGATTTTTTAGTGAAGCTGTTTAATCACGCTGCCGATTCCTATATCAAGTCCGATTTCGGCCGGGACAATGAATTTCTGCATCCTTCCGACCATCGTTCGCAGATAACTGTTATAATGGACGACGGAAGAGAGATTAAGCAGCATGCCAGCCCTTCATTATGGATGATGTTCAGGGGAACCTATTTTAATTCGCCCGATGTTCTGAAATCCTGCCTAATGGCAGCCGAGTGCTATCTGCTTCAGATCGGCCGGGATATAAAAGAGAACAAGCATGACCAGTACACTAAATTTTTAAAGGCTTCCTGGGACTACACCTTTGAGGCTTTTTTAACCAGATGCAACAGCGTCATGGGGTCGGCAGTGCTTATAAGTGTCGCTAATGAGCATATGGATCTTGCCGGTAGAAGAATTTTTCCTTTACTGAAAATAAGGGAGATTTATCATCTGGATTTCCACAGGTGCCTTAAAGAATCAGAAGCCTACAGTCCGCTGAGCTATAAAAAGCACCGACAGCTGCGCCATTTGCAGCTGCAGAACTTCCAAACACTTAAGCATAGAAGCAAAAGCATTGAAGATCTGGTTATGAACCTGAGTTTTGGAGAGTTTCAAACCGAAATCTTTGAGATAATAGATAATTTTTATCTGGAAAGCCCGACAGACCAAAACTGGCGTTTTGCACTTGCGCGCATCGACCGCAGAAAATTTAGAATAGTAAAAGAGGTTGAAAACGGATTTCTATTAGAAACAGAACTGGAAGATGACTTACAAAAGGTTGTCGAGGAAAATAAGACAAAGGAGGAGGCGAACCATCTGGTATTATATGCCGCCCACTGGTGCATGCAGAAATTAAAGCATGAAACCGCTGAAGAGGACAGTTATGAAAAATGGTCGGAGTTTCACAAAATCTCTGTGGATGCCCAAGATAATATAAACATCGCCGGGCGGCATAAGCAGCCTGTGCTGGTGGCAGCAATTGGAATAAGGGATTTCTATTCATCATTAAGCGCAGCAGAAAGTGAATGGTGTGAAACAAAAGTAAACGAGCTGTTTAAATACGAACTCTTCGAAAATAGGCTGCTGGATTTCATGAATTCCAAATACACGGTGTATGAAACAGATGCTGCCTTTTCTGTTGTTCCAATTTTGATGCTCAAGTCGGATGAGAGGGAAAAAAAGATTTACAAGCAGAATATTCTTTATTACTTAACGCATTTTCACCAGAGATCCGAGCATAATTCCCTGAGAGCGTCAATTAACAGCTGCCTATGGAAGCATGATCCCGGTTTTGTATTAAACTGCATCTACTGCATTGTGGAGTATTCAAAATTCTCGCACCTTAAGCACAGGCTGGAGCATTTAAGCGGATATAAATCTTATAAAAGAAATTTCTTTTCCATTATAAAAACAGCGCATTATAGAATAAGGTTAAAAATAAATCCGCATTATAAACCCAAAGGCCGCATTGCGGGGCATATCAAATACAACGATGCCCTTAAACAATACAGCGCCGGTTTTGATGCCATTATGAATAGGGTCGCTGAAGAGGAAACCCCAGTGGAGATTGCAATTCCCGAATATCAGTCAAATGCAGGGGACTGGCTGTTTGAAGCCTTGAAACTGGTGCCGGCTGAAACAGAACTCAAAATCCTGCGGGACTATTTCAAGAATGTCTTGAATTTCATTTTTGAAACCTTTGCAAAAGATTCCGATCCATATGACGACACGATCCATCATTCCCTGCAGCAGTTTTTTCAAGAAAAATTTGCACTGTTTTTACTCAGCCAGCCTGAGGATACTGCAATTGAGAACTTTAAAGCATTAATTGACTGGGCTTATGCAGATGGCGTAAAAATCTTGTATTCCAATAAAAAATATGAATTTACCGTTAAGTGCCTGGAGGAAGTGGTAAACCAGTTTTTAAATGATGAATCCAAAGCGGCAAATTTCTGGATTTTATGGAGTTATTTAAGCCATAAGATTTTAACGGCTAAGATGTTTATTTTTGATAAAGCCTTTCTTTTTAACCATCGCATACTGTTCTTAACGCAGTTGGATTGGAATCCCCTAAAAAATAAAAAGCATTTTTTTGAAACTTTTATACTCCAGGGGGGAGACCTTGAATCTTCGGGAAGATTAACTGCCGGCATTGGATTTGAGGAATTAATGCCTGACGCTGTCAGCTGGCTGGCTGAACGCATTAAAAAAGAGTGGCCCGGAAATAAAGGCTGGGATTTTTATCTTGAAAAAATTATTATCCAGACCTATTATGACGGCCGCATGAGAAGAGAAATCACGGCAACCGCCAGATTAAGGAATGATTTTATTGCGCTGCTGGACAAGCTGATAGATCAGAGCGCTTCTTCTACAGCTTATATAATCCGTGAAGATTTCATATCTTCAAAAGGCCTGGCGTAAAATTGGTGACATGTTTCAGTAACTCGGAAAAAAACACAGAAAAGATAAAAAAGATTCACGGTATTTATGAACCGCACCATTTTGTCTTTAATGACTGTACCTTTGCCTTTAGTGCAGACAGGTCGTTAATCTCATGGAGATAAAACAGTCCAACTAAAATATAATGGGAATTTGGCTTAACGTCTTCATTGAAGGTATCCGTAAAATAAAACTGCGGGTCTGCTGAATTATAAATTAAGGCATATGCATTATCAGGATTCGGAGCCGAGATGCATCCATTAAACAGATTTACAATCTCCTGATCAGTAAGCGTGGATAAAAAGTGGCAGATTAGTTCATTCATGGCATTACTTGTAAAATTTATATTCAATTCCAAATTTAAATACCGATGCCGGCGTAGATCTGGTTGGGAAAAAACGGATAATTAAAGTATCTCTGTTTTTTTTAGCTGTGATCTTATAGCCTCTTTCTTCCATGTAGGTGGAGGTTTTGTCCTGAGCATCAATAATTTCAATTTTGGAAGGATTTTTTGAAACCTTAAAAATGGAATTATGTGTGTTTTCAAATATAAAAATATTTCCTTGTTTTTCAACTTCAATGTAATCTGCAGAAGCGGTGTCCGAGCTCATGATCCGCTTAGCTGCCCCTGAATTTAGATTATAAGTGGTTTCAACCATTTTGCCATAGCCCGGTTTCGAACTGCACGAGATTATCTTTCTGGATATCAACATGCCGGGCAAAAACGGTTTTGAATGCCTGGAGCAGATACGCAGCGGCGTAAAAGTGATCATGCTTTCCACCAGCAGCAATGCTGAAAACATACAGCGCTCCTATGAACTGGGAGCTGATTATTATGCCGTGAAGCCCAGCACCTTCCAGGCCCTTAAAGACCTTCTGCAGAACGTAATGGATATGGACTGGAGCATTGCAGGAAGAAACAGGGCAGAGTTCCTTCTGGTTTGAGATGGCGTTTATCATAAAAAAAATACAGCCCTGCAGTTCACATTGCAGGGCTGTTATTTTATAAATTAAAGCCGGTTTTACAGAGCGGCTTCTTCTTCTGAAAGTGCCTGATCAGATACGTCTTCCTGAATATTCTCCGCAGCCGCTTCCCGGGATTGAGCCTGAGGTGCGGCGGTTTTTTTCATTAGGATATAAAAATCCCTGAGATGCCACCATGCAGGACAGCGGTCCACAGGTCCGCTGAAGTTTCTGATGGTGCTGTAGCAGCTCCTGAGAAAAACCTGCGTATCGGTAATATTTGCCCATTCGGTCAGTCTTAGTTCCTTGGGCGGTGGATTGCTTTCAAAATAGCGTTTTATTTCTTCGTGGTTCATGCCGCAAATTTAGGCAAAATCCGCGCTCTTACAAGGGATGGACGGGAGTATGGCGCTTGATATGCTGAGGATTCATCCGCTTTTCCAGCAACGTTTTGATAACCAATTGCATGCGGTTTGCTAAAAATCTGTCCCCTTTTAATGCCTTAAGAATATTTCTTTAAGACCTAGCAGTGAAGAGGCAGAAAAAAAATACTTATAGGAAAAATAGACCATTTTTTATAAATAATGGATGAATTTTCATAATAATCACTCAAAGCATTTGATCTAATTTGGCACTTTGAAATTATACTGCAAACTAAATCGTTTTCCATCGGCAGAAAAACTGTCTATTGACGAAATTAATGATGTAGTAGAAAAAAATATAGGACATGAAAATATCAGATTCTTTTAAAAGTGCAATAGTTGAAGCCATCTGCCTGCTTTATATACTTCTTTTCGTCTATGCTTCTGTAAGCAAAATTATTGATTTTGAGAATTTTCAGGTGCAGCTTGGACAATCTCCCCTTCTTAGTGCATTTGCTGTTCCTGTTTCCTGGGGAGTTATTATAAGTGAATTAGGAATTGCTCTAATGCTGGTTTTTCCTGGAAGCAGGAAAATCGGGCTTTACGCAGGTTTCTGTCTGATGACGATGTTCAGTGCATATATTTTTATAATTCTTAATTACAGTTCTTTTGTGCCATGTTCCTGTGGCGGGATTTTGGAAAAAATGAGCTGGGGGACGCATTTGGCATTCAATATCGTTTTTGTTCTGCTTGCCGCCTTGGCTATTACAGTATATCCCGACCATAACAGGTTGTTTTCAAAAATTTCCAATTCAGTAATTCTTTCTTTGATCTTTATTTCAGGAAGTGGTGCAGTAGCAGTTCTGTTTCTTGCTTCTGAAAAAATTATGCATTATCAGAACCCGTTTATAAGACGCTACCCGCATCATCCTGTTTCAATAGAAAAAACCATAGATTTAAAATACAACTCCTATTATTTCGCAGGCTACGGAGAGGGAAATCTGTATCTCGGAAATTCAACGGCACCTTTCAGCCTTCTTTCCATTAGTAGCCAGATGGAACAGAAGAAAATAAGAATAAGGCTAGACAGGGAACGTTTTGACTTCAAATCGGTCAGAATAGCAGTCCGCCCTCCATTCTTTTATGTTTTGGACGGGGTTGTCCCTGTCATATTCCAGGGTAAAACATCTGAGTGGAAAGCCCTGCAATTGGCCACCACCCCTCCGTATTTTAACATTGCATATCCTGCCGACAGTACTTTGGTTGTTTTTAGGGGAATGAGTTCAAAAACGCGGAATAATGTCATAGGAACTTACCGATGGGGAAAAAACAGTAGAACAATAATAAGTCCTCATTTGCTCCAGAAGCAAATCGACGGAATTTTTGATACGGACGGCATGCTGCATTTCAGTCAAGAGTTGAATAGCATTATATACTTGTACTCATATAGAAATGAATATTTAGTAGCAGATAGGGAAGGAAAATTAAACTTTAGAAGTCATACTATCGACACCAATTCGCATGCCAAAATAAAAGTTGCTTATTTAAAAGGAAAATCAGAACGAGTAATGTCTGCTCCAGCAATTACAGTAAACAGATCAAGCAGTGTAAATGAAACTTTTCTATATGTAAACTCAAATGTCCCAGGCAGATTTGAAGGAAGACAAAAATGGGAATTGCAGTCTGTTATTGACGTCTACGATTTAAAAAAAAGGTCTTACGTATTTAGTTTTACAATTGATCGCTTGAATGGTAAAAAGCTTCGCAACTTTTATGTTGTTCATGGTAAAATCTTTGTTTTAATAGGTACAAAACTAGCTATCTATAAATTTAGTAATGAAGTAAACAAAAAATATTTAAAAGCTCCTGAAGCTTAATTAAAAATATACTTGCGCATGTATCAGGAATTAGATCGAAAACCTGTAAAAAAAAGTAGATCATTTAACTTTTTAAAAAATAATACGTTATGAAAACCACAATTTCAAGAAGAATGATGCCCTTTGCTGTTTTTGTTTTGGGTATCGCAGGTGCTTTTTCAACTGTTTCAATGCAGAGTAGCGATAAATTAGAGGCTACCGATATTACAGGATATGTTGATAACAATGATGGAGGCAGCCCATGTGACTTAGCAGTAACCTGTCAAATAGAGTCCACAGATGAAATCTGTCGCCAATTTGATGATTCTGGTCCAGAAGCGAAGGCAATGTTTCCAAATGAGACATCTTGTAGTCGCACAGTTTTTCGTGTTGATCCTGAATAAGCCAGGTTCTAATATTTAATAATGCAATGCAGTTCGAAAGAACTGCATTGTTAATTTAACTATTGTTATTTTAATCCTTCATTGATCCATGGAGCTGGTGGTTCATTTTTTAAAAAATAGGCAAACCACTGAGTTAACCTAACCGAAAGATCTTTTTGATTTCTATGGTCTCTTAAAGTGTGTCCTTCTTTAGGATACACTAACATGATGTGTTTTTTTTCAAGGCGGCGCAAAGCCAGAAAAAATTCAACGCTTTGATCTAACTTTACTTCAAGGTCGCTGTCTCCTGTCCATGAGAGTAATGGCGTTCTAATCTTTTCAACATGTTCAATAGGCGAGTTCTTCCTATACCCATCACGATCATCAAAAAGTGATTTCCCCATTCGAAATTGTTGACTTTCAAAACGCCAGATATCTGGTTTCCCCACTGCCGGTCCAATTGATAGATAAAAGGTGGATAGATCTGTTACAGCCGAACCTGAAACAGCTGTGGCAAAAAGATCTGTTTGTGTAATAATATAATCAGTTTCATATCCTCCAAATGAATGTCCAATAATCCCGATTTTGTTTGGAATTACATATCCTTTATTTATGATTTCCTTTGTAGCCGAAATTATACATTCAGTTGCAGAAATTCCTGGATTTCCTATTTCATAAGAAATATCAGGAGTAAGTACAAAATAACCTTGTGTTGTAAAATTTGTAATATTAAACCCAATCCCAGAATACAAAGTCGGAGGTATATAGTTGTGAAGTCGATTAGAAAATTTTTCATAAATATAAACAATCATAGGATACTTTTTTTGAGGATCATATTGCGCAGGATAATATAGTAACCCTTTATGCACTTTTCCATCTCTAGTACTATATGAAATCAGTTCGTTTCTACCCCAATAAAATGACTTCTGTTGCGGATTACTTTGAACTAGTGTTTTTTTTACTCCTTCAGTGCTTACAAAAACAATTCTTGGTGGCAAATAATGCCCTTCCTCCCTGTAAAATAATGTAGTAGAATCAGGAGATTGGGTTAGCTGATCAAAATGAGAATTATCAAGTGTTAACAAATTTTTATTTTCTTTGGCACCCAATTCAATACATCCTTGCGATCCATAGTCGGTCAACCGTTCAAGTAAAATTCTTTTTGTAAGATCTACACCATCCAACATCCAACCATTATAGTTTGAGGAGCCGCGAATAATTCTTGAATAAGCAGGATGTCTGAATTTCGTATTTGTTTCTCTGCCCTTTGTTAGCCGGCGTGAAGAGGTCCCATCAGTTTTAAAAGCCCATAGATCCCAAGTGTCATATAATAGTACTTCCTTATCGCCAATGCTCCAGCCATATTGTTGAAAGGCATCCGCGTTTCGTGGATGCTGCTTTTTATTTTGAAAAAAGTCAGTGCCTGAGTTTTGGGTAATATTTTTGTGTGTGTTTTTTTCAATATTGTAAATCCACCAGTTTTTGTCACGGAAATACGAAATAAATTTTCCACTCGGAGATGGTATTAATAACGAGGGATGTGCAATGTTTTTTCTCAAAAACAGGGTAGTTTTATCATTGTCAAGATTATAAATATAGAAATCACTTATATCATCTTTACCATACTGTGGGCCATATTTTACAGTGTTGAAAAGTATAGCATGATTCTGTGTCCCGGTGAGCATAAATTGAGGTAGACTGTCATTAGAAATCATTTTGAAGTTTTCATGTTCTGGTAACCACTGAGCCAGGTATGTATCTTTAAAAGAACTTACTTTTTCTTCCTGAGGATAAATATTATAGGTATTTCCGTACCATACTTGTGGGCTAATATCATTTGCGTTGAGCTTTGATTTCTTTTTCTGTACTATAAAAAAGACACGTTTTAAATCATCTGAAATTTTTATTTTATGACTTGCTACAGTAATGAATACTGTATCGCTTAAAAAAGGGTCTTGAATTTGTTGAGTACTATAAAGTCTATTATTTTGGAAATTATAATAGTATATGCTATTTTCAAACCTCTTTTCTTTATTAGTTTTTTTATAAAAAGCCAATGCTTTTTTTTCTTTTCCTTGCCATACAAGATCTGTAAAAATATACGGATCACTTGCAATTATTTTTATTTTATTTTGGTTTGACAATGTTAAAATGTTTACAGTACTTCCTTTCTTAGTTCTAACTACAAATGCGATCAGTTCGTTTGATGGGGATGGTAGAAATTCGGTTACTCCGCGTATCTGCATCTGAACTGCACCTTCGAGAGTTCGCACGATCATTTCACTATCTTTGTTTTTTCGATTGACTAGGAGTACAAGTTGTTTTGTATTGGAATTGTAGGTATATTTCACGACTTCAGGTAGCTCTTCTTGTTGTCCAGTTTTAAGATTGAGAAGTTTTACTGCACTAGGGGTCTTACAAATAAACCAGTTATTTTCAAGAAAATTACCCTTGTATCCATAAGGAAAACTATATGTTTTTTCTGATTTTGTATTTTTTACATAAAGCGTATCTTTATCACTTTCATATTTGATGGTGTAACTTGCCCACAATCCCTTCGTACCAACATTATCAAGGGTTAGCTCTCCCCATTTTAAATAGTCCTCGACAGTCAGTGCCCTCTTTTGCATTGCCTGCCCCCATAGAGAGCAGGTAGCCAATTGCATAACTAAATTTAAAATTAGAAGTAATATTATATTTAAGTTTCTTCTATGTATCTTAAATACACTATTTAGGATGTTCATAATTTTTTAAAGTTTTTAAAAATCTAATAGCCAGTATTTTGAGGCTTAAGATTAGGATTTAAAGTTATTTCAGTTTCAGGTATTGGTAAAAGCTCATAGCTTGATTTCCAACCAGGTTTATTTCCTAATTCTGTATCAAGTTTTCCAGTTCGTTTTAGATCAAAAAATCTGTGCCCATTTTCAGTGAAAAGTTCTTTTCTTCTTTCTGAGAGAATGTATTCTAGAATTTCTTCAGCTGTGCCTTCTGTAACGTTTCGAATTCCTGCGCGATTTCTGATTTTGTTTAAATCGTCAACTGCACCAGTTAAATTTTGCAAATAGACTCTTGCTTCTGCTCGAATTAAGTATTGTTCAGAGAGCCTCATTATAATGGTATATTCTCTTGAAGGTGTAGTAGGTTTTGACTCTTTATATTTATTTGCATAATACCATTTTCCACTTTGACTGGTCAAAGAAGCGATCCACATGCTCTTTCTTTGATCTTCCGCACTGAAACTGTTAACTAATGATTCGCTTAACGACATTAGCGGCGGCGGACCGGATACAAAAATATAATTCACTGCATCATCAGTGTTTTTGCTTGCTGAAGCTGGCATAAACTGCCAGATTGTTTCGGTTGAATTTTTTAGAAAAACTTTATTTAGGTTTACTTCAATTTTGTACAATGAATTTTCTATAATTGAACTGCTCATACGATCGGCTTCATCCCAAGCTCCTTGATATAGATAAATTTTTGCCAACAAAGCTTTTGCAGTTAAAGAATTCGGACGAGTCCTTTCGGTGGAAGAATATTGTTGTGAAAGCATTTGTTCTGCTTTCTTTAAATCTTCGATAATATATTGGTAAACCTTTTCTACTGGTAGTCTCGATGTTTCAGAATTTTGCTTATAGTCCGTAGATTTAATATAAGGAATTGGACCATATAACTGCAGAAGATAAAAGTGTAGTAATCCGCGCACAAAATAGGCTTCGCCTCCCAGTTGCGTTCTTTGTTGTATATTTAAATAAGTACCTTCTACACCGTTTAAAATTGCATTAGTTTCATAGATCTGATTGTAGGTATTATTCCATAAAAGTGAAATTGTACTGTTACTTGGCAGAATGGTGTTGGCAAAAAACGATGCGGTTGGGCTTGTTGGTGATCCATAAAAAGTTAATTCATCAGTATAATTTCCTAGTTGCACTGATAGACCATATAGTCCTCCTGTAAGCATACCGACGTCACGCATTTTCGAATATACATCGGCCATAGCTGCATTGGCAGAAGCATAGTCCCTGAATACAGCCGTACTGGTCAGCTGGGATTTAGGCAGATCAACTTCAACAAAGGAATCACAGGAAAGCAGCATAAGCAAAGTGCCGAAAAAGAAGGCTCTTTTGAATATGAGGCTGGAAATGTTTTTTTCAGTTCTATAAAGTGTTCTCATAATTATTTTCATTTAAAAAGTTAATTGCAGGCCTGCTGTCACTATTTTTAGGGGAGGCAGATAGCCCCTGCTTTTAAATTCAGGATCACCATCCATATATGGCGTAAAAGTCAGAAGGTTTTGCCCTTGAATCATAAGTGTGCACAGAACAGTTTTGGAAGCCAGTGGCACGTCGTAACTAAGTGCCAGCGTTTTCAGGCGTACGTAGGAGGCATCAGCTACGGTGGCATCGCTGTTCGTGTAAAACGACTGGGATGCTACAGCGGCCGAACTGTATCCGGCAGAATATAATTGGTACTGAGCATCTTGTGTCGCACTATTCCAGCTATTATTCATCTTTACTGGCTGGTTGATCATCAGTCCAGCAAGTCCGCTGCCGTAATTCAGATTACGCTGCTTAACAAACTGAAAAAGAAAATCAAGTTTCCAATTTTTAAAACGTAGCTGATTCTGAAATCCTCCGAAATAGTCGGGATTAAGATTGACAATCGTTTGCCTGTCGTCAGGGGAGGTGATTCTGCCATCACTGTTTTGATCGGCAAATGTATAGACGCCCTTTACGGGATCAACTCCCGTGTACTGGTATCGCAGTAGGATGTTCAGGGATTCTCCTATTCGATACCTGTTTTTGTAGGTAGAGCTGCCTAAATCGGGAAAGCTTAACAGTTCGTTACTCATAAAGCTTACATTCACGCTACTGTTCCAATTGAAATGCCTACTATTGAAGTTTTCGGTGCGGAGCGTAAATTCCCATCCAGCATTCTGAACTTCCGCTCCAAGGTTGGCCTGAAGCTGTGTAAATCCTGTGGTGGCTGGAAGAGGAATTCCTACGAGTTGATTTGATGACCGGTTGCGGAACCATGCCGATGTAAAGAAAATACGGTCTTTAAAAAATCCGACCTCTAGTGCGGCCTCCAGTTTTTTATTGATTTCCCACGCAAAATCAGGATTAAACAGTCGGGAAGGCTGTAATCCAATGATGTTTTCATAAGATATACCAGTAGAGTTGTAGGTGTCAAAAAACTGATAATCACCAATCTGGTCACTTCCTGTCGTTCCGTAGCTGGCGCGGAGTTTCCCAAAACTAAGCCAGGAACTGTCCCGAAACCAGTTCTCCTTCGAGAACAGCCAGGCTGCACCGACCGCTCCAAACATGGCAAATTGTTTTCCAGGACCGAACCTGCTTGAACCATCACGACGCATGGTCAAATTTACAATATAGCGGTTCTGCCAGTTGTAATTTGCCCTTGCAAAGAAAGCTTGATATTTGTAAATGGTCTCGTTGCTAAAAATGACTTCTTTAAAAGTAGCCGATGCAAGATCGTAAATAAGGCTGTTGGAAGTAAAGCCTGTTCCTAGCTGGGACAGCTGCTGGCTGTTCTGCTGTTGGAAAGTTCCGCCAATAAGAATATTTATTTTTCCATTTCCTAAACTGCTGTCCCAGGCAAGCTGAGGTTCGATGATCCATGATGATCGTTTAGTGTTAGTCATCAATATACTGGAATTGGAACTGTTTAATCCCGAGCAAGGATTATACATCGTGGACGGCGAAGTGCGGTGCTCATAATGCTGGAGATCGGTGTAGCCGAAACTGCTTTTCAGCACCAAATCAGGGATTATCTGATAGGTTAGTACGGTGTTTGCTGTGAAATCTTTGGTTTTAAATTTGTTTTCGGCCAAAAGTTTGGCCAATGGATTGCTCCATGTTCCTTTTTCCCAGTTGAGGTCTCCATTCGCGTCGTATAAGGATGGTGCATTGGGAGGAAGGCTGCGCGAGTCACTGGTCAGGTCAGTGGCAGGCTGGTTGCTGTTCTGTACATTGTAGCCCCCAGAGAAGGTAAAGTTGAAACTGTCGTCTTCAGAGGTATGGTTAAGACTGAGATGTGTTCCTCCCTTTTTATAAATAAAGCTGCCGGGAAGTACGGAAGATTCCGTATGATAGCTGGAACTGATAAGAAACGGGGTACTTTTTGATCCGCCACTTATGGTGCCCTGCATGTCCGTAATAGTAGATGTACCTCCAATCAATTCTTTTTGCCAGTCTGTGGAACGGTTCTGGTCCCATACTCCATTGAGATCATAGGCATTAGCGGGGTATGCATTTATTTTATCATTTATGAATGCCTGCCGGCGCATGGAAAGATACTGCTGTGTGTCCATCATTTTTATAAAGCGCGCAACTTTTCCAGCACCGGTTGAAGCATTGATTGTAAATCTGGTTTTACCTTCTTTGCCCTTTTTGGTTGTTATCAGCACTACGCCGTTTGCACCGCGGGACCCGTAGATGGCCGTGGCATCTGCATCTTTCAGCACCTCGATACTTTCAATTGTATCGGGATTGATATTATTCAAGGGACTCGTGACGGAAGGAGTAACCGTGGATGTCTGGCTGTAACCAATGGCATCAGAGGCGTAGGGTACACCGTCAATTATGTACAGTGGAGCATTGCCTTCTGTACGGATACTGTTCTGCCCCCGGATCTGTATGTCAAATCCCCCGCCTGGTATCCCTGTGGTCTGGGTCACATTTACTCCAGCCATCCGGCCCTGCATCGTGGCCAATACATTTGTCACGGGCTGGCTTTCAATATCTTTAGACGTAATTCTGGCAATGCTTCCAGTCCGTTCGCTTTCCTTTACTGAGTAATATCCTGCATTTACTTTTACTTCCTGCAGAGTAGTGGTGTCATACTGAAGCACAATGTCGATTTTTGTTCGGCTTTTGACGGGGACGTAGGCGGTCTTGAAACCTAAATAGGAAACGACCAAAGTATCTTGGGCTGGCGTCTGAATACTAAAATGGCCATTGTAGTCAGAAATCACCGTAGTTTTAGAATTACCTTTTATTGAGATAGTAACACCAGGCAGGGGACCGCTGCCGTCGGAGACGGTTCCTTTTACCTGATGCTGTTGGAATGATGATGTGCTACGCCGCAGACTGCTTTTTGCGGCTGAAGGTGAGAAAGACAGAAGAAAGCCTGTAAAAATTAGGCAATAAATAGCTTTCCCACCCTTGAAAAATGAAAAATAATTCATAATATTGGATTGGTTAGTTGAACTTGGTTTTGATTAGCTAAGGTCCTCTACACTAGTTTAGTCGCTGCGGTAGGGGACTGCTTTTTTGAAGCGGCATTTGATGCCGAGCTTCAAATTTTGTGGTAAAAAAGTTATTTCATTGGCGCATTTATTAAGATTTCAAAAATTAGATTGTGATTTTTCAGCCTGTTGCTAAACATATGCTGAACCTGCTGGGCAATGACCCGGCCCTAAAACTAATTCAATGGCAATACCGTTTCGGGCCAGGCATTACAAAAACAGAACAATTATTACATCATATCTGACCTTCTTAAAGGTTAAACAAATGAATGCGTTTCTTTAGAATTTAAGGAATTTGCTTTGAGAAGTTGGATTTCGCCTAAAAAAGTAGGCGTGGGTTAGTCTCAACTTACACACTAGAAGGATTTACTGGACTACCTTGCGCGCATAAGTGAGCCCACGCCGTTTATGGCGTGAGCATTTACACTTATCTTCTTGCGCGCGGTTGAAAAAGTGTCCAGTTTTTTCTAGTGCAAGGTTCAAAGCGAATGCTTCAAATATTTTCTATGAAGTTATCGCAAATTTATATATTAAAAAACAAATATAGTAAAATTTTTTTACAAAGCAATCTGTAGATTGCCTTTTTTCTTTTTTTTAAAAGCGATTTTTATATTATGGAAGAAGATGGTTTTAAAAAAGAGAGAATCAAATTAGGAAAAAGAATTATGCATCTGAGAAATCAGTGTATTAATAAAGATAATGGCAAGCCAATTTCACAAGAAGAATTAGGGTTGAGAACAGGATATGCTAAAAATCACATTGGAAAAATAGAAAGAGGTCAAACTAATCCGAAAATTGAAACCTTATTTTCAATAGCTATGGAGTTGAATGTAGATATAAGAGAATTATTTAATTTTGATTAAAAAGTTCAAGAATGTCTAATTTAATATATTACTATGAAATAGAGAAAGATGCCTGTGAGCATCTTTTTTTATGCCATTTTTTTAATAAAACAGGTATTAGTACTGTAAACATTCCATCATTAAAAGATTATTTTGCAACTTTTTAAAACAAATTACGGAAAACCGTACGTTAATGCCAATATGTCAATATAGGTTTGTTTTAAAAAATAAAAAATGGGACCAAGCAGTTAACCTGAACCGTAAAAACAAGAAATCTTTTTAAAATTTATGTACCAAATAGATATCCACAGCCTGCAGCAGTTTGACATTCTGCTAGTCAGGTTTCCAGAAAGTGAAAGTAGTCAACAGATTAGAGAGAACTGTAATTCAGAGTACAGTCATGCCATAATTTATTTAGGAGGCGGGGCATTTGTAGAAGGAATTGAACCAGTAGTTACTCTGTTTTCCTATCATCGATATTATTTCCCAGATCTTGAGGATGTCAAGATCTTAAGGCTAAGTGATGCAGCCGGAAAAAGTTTTAATGGAGCAGCTGCTGAAAGAGCATTAAGAAGCCTGGCTTCCTGCAATTACTCAAAAAGGCTTTTGTATCATATTAATAAAAAAAACATCGACGAAGATGTTATAACCGACTTTCTTGAAAAGAAAATCTGGAGGAACGGCATCGTTTGCACTTCTTTAATCACACTTCCATATTATGCTGGGGGTGTAGATTTTTCATCAAAAAACGAACCTTTTTATGCCCATTTTGGTGATATTGAAAAGCATAAAGATTTTATAGATGTAACAGCATCAACATTTCAACAAATCAAGGAAAAAGATTTAAGAAAAGATGCATATAATTACTTCACTACTTATGAAACAGGTTCTATACTTGAGAAGCAGGCGGCTATAGTTGTGGAATTAAATACGTATGTCCAGCATAAATATCGAGATATTACTCAGCATCCTGAAAAGTACGAAGATATTCGTATTGCAGAAGAAAATTTAGGTTTCAGCAGCTGGGAGGATATTTTACCAAACCTAACTCGATGGTTCCTTTCGGAAACCGGAAAAAAAATTGACGAAGAATTGTCTGAATTAATCCTTTCCAGTAAGTATAATATGCTCTGGTTTGAGGAAATACATAAATATCCAGAACAATTCTTCCCCTTATATTATTGGAAGTTTAATTCTTTTGGCCCAAGTAAGGATGATATTAAATTTTATACTGATTCAATATCAGAAACATATAAAAGGATAAAAGAAGATGAAGAAAATACATTGAAAAATTTTCTTGGCTGTCCCAGCAAGACGTATCATATTTTATTTAACATGTATCGCTCATACACAGATCTATTAGTCGGTGCTCTTGTTCAATA
This sequence comes from Flavobacterium johnsoniae UW101, assembly GCF_000016645.1. NCBI lineage: Bacteria > Pseudomonadati > Bacteroidota > Flavobacteriia > Flavobacteriales > Flavobacteriaceae > Flavobacterium > Flavobacterium johnsoniae. Next base: position 3,587,166 of record NC_009441.1, on the reverse strand, counting down.
TGAAGAATTACTAAAGTATGTTTAAATAAGATTAAACTAACATATTGCGTACGGAAATTATAAATTGGTAGATGATTAATTTATATTTCAAATGAGATCAGAACGGTAAGCATTCATTTTTTGATTTGAATCAATCCAATGTTTAAATATACTTTGCGATTCGTACTTATTTGTTTGATTAATGAACATTACTAATACTTACTTAGAAAGGGGAGAAAAAATAACTTCATAATACATTAATATATTAGATGAAAAAAAGCGTATGGCAGAATTCACATAGCGGAAAACAGCCGATTAGAGTCCTAAAGCATAATTTAACGACAAGACTTGTTAATAGAAACAAAGAGTATATAGAATCACTTCAGTCTAGTTCAATTCTGGACGAAAAGATACAATACCATGATCAAAATTTACCGTTAAATAATAGGCAAGGTCCTTTTATCTATGAAAATGGTTTAATAAACATCCACGAAACATTCTTATCCTACATTTGGATTAACTGTTATTATTTTGTTGTACTGCATGAAGAAAAATATGCGCTTCCAAATCTGATTGATAAGGGAGAGATGGAAAGCAGGCCATATAGCGATGAGCTTTTAAGTGAAGCAGAGGACCTGTTCAGTTATGCACTCACTTTGGTTACGGGGTTCACAGATTGGGATAAGGAAACATTGCCTAACCCTGAATATTTTGATGAGGAAAGTCCGCAGGGCAATTATATTCTGCATGTCAATGATTTATTTGTTGAAGTATTGAATTTTATTCTTTATCATGAAACTGCTCATGCTGAATTTCAGCATATAAAAAAAATCAAAGAAGGAAAGCTCTCTAATGAAGAAATTAAGGATTTGGAAATTGAAGCTGATTCACGTGCAATTGAATTATTAATACAGAATTCCAAAAACAGGCAGAAAGCCGAAATCGCGATTGCTATGGGTCTAGCCTCTATACTGTTTATAAAGAATTCCTTAAAGGGAGGAAGCACCCATCCTGATGTAGACCAGCGGATAGAAAATGCTATTGAAATTCTGCAGCCATCAGAAGATAGTGAAATATGGACAACATTGTGCTTGTTTATTAAGACTTGGGATAGACAATATGGCTTAGGATTAATTGAAAATAGAATCTGTACTACCATTAAGGATGTTTTCTATGATTTACTAGAACAGGCCAAAAAAATAGGATAAATTTTCGTAATTAAGTGAATTAGAAAAATGACGAAATCAGATAAAGAGATTGCAGATTACCTCGGTAAAAACGGCCAAATTTTCTGCGAGGAGTTACATGACCGCAGCCATCATTTTTTTCGGACTCTTCCCCATAGCTATTTTGCAATTGCCTGTGCAATTTCATTAAGCTGGACCGGACATGCAAAATATGATGATGATTTTATTTTTTATGCGTCAGCATATATTGATGCTGCAATAGCAAAAGATCCAAAAATTGCAAAATTATACAGTCTAAGGTTTGGAGAAGAAGGATTGGATACTGCGCTTACAAATTTTAGAATTTATCTAAACAGGGTAAAGAACCTAATGCCGGATTTCAATGTTTGTTCAATCCAAGATATCAATGTTCTGCAGCAAAGGCTTCTAAATAAATTAACTGTGTTTAGAGATAATGGAGAAGTTATTGGGATAGGCCCATGGCTTTTTTTAGGTGCTTTTAAAATTATTTTGGAAGATCAGAAGCGGTTTTGGCAAAATGATGGAATCGATGCTATTGTCATGCCGACTGGATTGGAGGTAGATAGAGGCATTGTGCGTTTAAAAAACGAGGGCTTTTCCTTCATGAAGGATTTCGACCTGCATTGGCTGGAAGAAAATAAGGGGACACTTTCTGATAATTACGCCACGTGCATTATGGTTCATTCGCATATTGTGAAAATTGCGAAAATCAGCGGAACAACCGCTTTACAAATTAATAGTGCTTTGTATAAATACGGAAGAAAGGAATTGTAAAATTAAATTATAAAACTGTTAAATAATGGAGCCACTTATTTATTATCCGACTTTTGAGCCGCCAACTGATGCTTGGCTTAAATTTTCATTATTATATTTCGAAAATTTCAGGCCTATTATTCCTTACAGCCGCCGCAGACTGGTTAGTGACAATTATACAAGGATAATAGAGAATACGGATTTAATAAGACCGTACAGCCCTGGAGCGGATGTGGGATACAGAGCCTCGCTGAAAGCCATCGAAGAAGTAGATAAAATCTTTGACCGCACGCACGATAGAAGTCTTTTATTCAATAGTGCAAACTTGATCAGAAAGTGGGAAAATAGTGCTAATTGGAATTTTAATGTTTACCATGAAAAATTCTCAGACATATGGGCGGATTATTGTGAGCGAAACAATATTGGACGCAGAACCGAGAACGGCATAATGCTGCCTGAGGAGCTGGCGTTTCTATTTATGACCTATCTGGCAAAGGAAATTGCATTTGAGGAATCTGCAGCGATAATAACCGACAATAACAAATACGACAATTTTACCAATTACTCCCGTTCTACAACTCCGAGCTTGAACAGGACGACCAAATTTGCCAAAGGAATCATCAATCTTCTTATTCCTAAAAATTTGGCAGATATACCCTTTGAAAGGCTGATTGAGTTTCGTGAAAATAATAGGGATTATTTAAGGGCATTCAACTCAGAACTTCAAAATATCCAAGAGAAAATAGGTGAGGGCTATAGCGAGCAGGACTTTATAAACAGCTACAACAATATTTATTCCGAGTTCAGCAGGCAGGTGGTCTTGACAGGGATAGGATTGGCTTCAATACCGTTTGCCGCTTATATGCTTATTAAAAACCCAGCGGCAACCGCTCCGGAATATGTGAAGGAAATATTGGGAGCATTAGGTATTGCACTTGGCGGAGGGTACACACTAAATAAAGGACTGCGTGATAACGAGACAGGAAGATACTGCAAAAAATATATAACCAATCTGGAAAGGATAAGATAATAAACAGATTTTATAACCATAGAAGAATAAGACCAACAATGATTATTAATAACCTCACAAGGCAAAATCATTTGCATCATGTAAAGCAAATTTTTCAAGGTGCTAAAAATGTCTTTATCATTAGCCCGTATATTACAAAAAACATTGCCCTTTTAGACTTTGCTGAGTTTAATAGTCTTGAGAAGGTCACTGTCGTGACTACATTAAAGCCTTTTGATAAAGATCAATACTCCAAAATAAATTATTTCAAAGAGCTTTATAACATTTTTAATTCAAGAAATATAGAGTTTGAAATCCTAATTGATAATTTCCTGCATGGCAAGATATTCATAGGTGAGAATACTGATGGTTCAGCAAAAGCAATCATAACTTCAGCAAACTTCACAGACAGAGGTCTTAGGATCAACAACGAGTGGGGTATATTAATTGAAGATGCGGTGGAAATACGCAAAGTTAAAAATGGAATAATAGACAAGATAAAATTCAAGAGTTTTAACGAACAGAAAATTGATGCCTGTCTGGAAAAGATTAATGACACTCCAGAACCGAAAGGAGACATCAATCCGATCAAGCTAAATTTGTCCTTACTATTTGAAAGCAGGGAAAATTATCTTCAAATAGAGACCAGTGCAACATTTTGGCTAAAACCTATTGGCGTGTCACATGATACAATTCCCCTATCTGAAAAATTTGATGAGGTGGATAGCAATCTGCATTTTTCAAAGTTAAAACCAAGGGGAGTAAGGAGAGGGGATATCCTTATCTGTTATGCGGTAGGACATTTAAATATTCTTTCAATATATAGGGTTAATTCTGGACTTGAAAATACAGGAAATGAAAACGACAGATGGCCGTATTATTTTGTCGGTGAGAATTTAACGCCGAATTATGGGAGAGAATGGGCACAACAGCATATAACTGTTACCAATCAGAAAAATTTCTTTTTACAGAATACTGCATTAGACATAACTCCAAGTGGGAAAAACAGTTTCGGCAGTTTAATGAGAGGGGCGGACAAACTTAAACTGACTAAAGAATTCGGAAATTTTTTACTGGATAAAATACTAAAAATAGATTCGGATTTAGAAAAGTTATAGAAAATTTGATCATTAACCATTGAAACCTCGTTTTAAAAACTTTTACAGAAAAGCAAAGTTGGACTGTGATTATTTTGCTTTACTATTATGGAATGTTCTCTTCCTTTCTTAATTCTTCTATAAAATATTTTGGTGTTATCCCGGTAAAGCTTACAAAAGCCTTTACGAACCGCCGGGTAGTGGAGAATCCGGCTTCCAGAGCCAGGGATTCATGCGTATAGTTCTGGAGGATCTTCTCATTGCGTATCCTCTTGGCGATGTAGTCTATCTTAAGGGAATTGATGTACTGGTTGAACTTTTGGCTTCTGTGGCGCATAATTATAATTGACAGATATCTGGTATTGGTATTGAAATGGCCCGCCAGTTTGGTGAGATCAAGGTCTTTTTCCAGAAATTTCCTTCCCGCCTCAAATTTTTTCAGGGACTGCAGCACCGCCTGCTCGACATCGGTGCTTATCGCAAAATCGAGCTCGTCGGTTTTCTCGGACTTGGCTCTGGTTTCATTCTCAATTTTCTGCAGCAGCTCCTCATATTTTTTTCGCGATTCGCTTCTGCTTTTGAAGAACCATATTATCCCTAACAAGATAAGCAGAAAAAGTATGCTGATAACCGATATGGATATGCGGTCGTTATTTTTCTGGCTCTCAACGGAATGTCTTAGGATCTGCTGTTCCCTCAAAAGATCCTGGGTTTCATATTCCTTTCTGATTTTTCCCTGAAGATAGGCATAGGTCACGTGAAGCTTCTTATCCACTGCCAGGAGGCGTTCCACGTAGTGCAGCTGCGCCTCAATCATCTTCCTGTCCCTGTAGTAGGAGATCATATATTCATAAGCCTGCCTCAAATCAGGCCTCATATATGCATGCTGCGAAAACCCCAGATCCACTTTTTTGAAGTAAGGCAGTGCTTTTTCCTTTTCATTAAGGCCCCAATAGCATCTGCCGATATAAAAACTGCTTACCATTTCATTTGAAAAGTCGCCGTTGGAGCGGATAGCGGCCAGGGAGGACTGCAATTTATGAAGAGCAGACTGGTAATTGTGGATCATGCACTGGTTTATTCCCTCCGACTGCACAAAGTAATGCTGCATGTCCAGGTTTCCGGTTCGTTTTCCCTCTGCAATTCCAAGCCTGTTGATTTCGGTGCTCATACCGTGGTTTCCCACCATTTTGTAGCAGGCTCCAAGCGAATGCAGGGAATTCAGGTAAGCCCTGGCATCATTATCCTTAAAATACGCTATGCACTGGTTAAATAGCGAGATGGCTTCATGGTAATATCCGAGATAGAATTTAATCTGGGCAATCTGGTATTTGGTCTTATGGATGAGGTAGCCATCATCTGTTTTGGATATGTACTTATCAGCAATCAGATAGCTGTCCATTGCTTTTCTAAGACGCTTCTGCCCATAGTAGGCCACGCCTCTTGACAGGTAGGCCGAACCGATGATTGAATTGTCATTCGATTTTTTGGCAGCCATGACCATGCTGTCTGCATAGATGAGCTTTAGGGCTGCAGGAGCATAATGGACATAATTCTTGTAGGCATTTGAAAGCTCCTCCCAATTTTTCTCCAATTTGGCCTTATCCAAAAAAGCCTTAAGGTAGATTTCTCTTTGAGAGTCATTCTGGCCCTGAATTTCAATACGGTCAAACAGATAGTCAAAATCCGCGCTTTTCAAGGTGTCAGGAATTCTGGAAATGGTTTTTTGTGCATTAACATAACAAGCAAAGCACAAAGAGATAACCAGTAGATATTTTACCATAGATTACATTTAAGCGGTTTGTAATGAAAGCAAATCGTTCGGGCCAAAAATTTTTCTGTCAGGCAATCCTGTTTGAAATAGGAAATGCAAATGGCTCAAATATAGCTATAAAAAAGCTAAATGCGATGAAATTTAGGGTTAAAAAAGCTATGTCGATTTTCAGAAAAAAGACAGTAGTATTGCAGTAAAGTGCAATATAAGTGTTTGTATGTGATGATTTTAGCCGATAGATTTGCTTTTGAATTCAAAGCGAATTTCTGGAAAGACTCCAGAGGATAGTTCTGCTTCTCCCGGGTGAAAAATGAACTGAAAATAAATCAGTAACATTTAACACTTCAAACATGAAAAACTTTAATCTATTGCTTGCAATTCTGCCATTTTTCACAATAGCCTGTTCCCCAGAGCCTTCAAGCGGAAATGCAGAGTATGCGCAGGCTGCAAAGAACTTAGAAGAAAACCATTCGGATGCGGAAAATCTGGACAACCCGTATGATGCCGCGGGCAGCTTCTACAGCAAAATACTTGACATTATGGATACCGACAGTCTGGAACTGAATTCAGTGGAACATGCAGCAGTAATGATAGACTCTATAGCCGATACATATCCCGAGCTGGACGGAACGGCGAATGATGCGGTCCTGCACCGAAGGCTTCATCAGCTGACCGCCATTATTGCCAGTGAGTCAACGATGGATGACATTCTTCCATCCTCCATACTCGGTCAAGAAGCCAGAACCAGCCTGATGCAGCTGGAAGGCCTGCTCACGATGCATGCCGATGATCCATATGAGGCGCTGTATGCCCAGATTGTTTCCTACGAACAGGATGTACTGGGCAATTCTTCGCTCAGCACCGGCGATAAACAAATCCTTCTGATAACATCCTCGGTTGTCCGCTATTCGACTGAAAGAAAAAGAAAGGACAAGGACTGGGAAACGTCCGTGACAAGGATTGCCCAGACAGTTTTCGCATCCGAGGATAATGTTGTCTTAGGGCTTAAAATGGCTGCAGCCGTCGGCATATGTCAAAAGCACAGCATCGGGGATTAGACCTGCGTACCATTTTGGAGCGTTATAAGAGAGCAGCGGGAATCTTCACATGCCTTTTCCTTATAGCGCTGAATCTGGCAAGCCTCTATCTTGTCGTAGATCTTATGAGCTACGATGAGATGGTGGGCTATCTAAGCGGCGGCGAGATCAAGTATTCAGGAATACGGCACTTTATTTATGTGCTGCTTGCCATACTGGTCAATATACTATTTATCTTCTTTGTGACATGCGGCTGGCTTGCAGGAAAAAAAGCCGGTCCTTGAAAGATACAGGCTCTTCAAGTAAAATGATATACAAATACAATCAATATTTTGAATACACTAACAGACAGTCTTTGGCGGGATAACCTTAAGGTGGTCTACCTTTATGATATCGGATCGGCCAAAGCGCTTTCCAAATTTATGGTTCCAGGCTGGATTACCCTTGTGGCAGTGGTGTCGGGTTCCATCAGGTTCTCAGAATCTTTATGCGGTGCGGAAATTTCTGCTGGTGATATTTATGCAGTTCCAGGCCGTGCCGAGGTCGATTCCTTCTCGGGAGTTCTCCGCATATGGCTGGTATCCTGCACTGCAGAATTTGCCGTTTCCAGCAGGATAGTAAGGTTCGGTGCCGGCTATATGGAAATTTTTGCCCGACAGGAATCTCCTGTTCTTGCAGTTAACGGAAAAGAACTGCGGCATGTCATATTGCTTCTGCGGCTGCTGAAGAAAAAGATCGGCAGCAGGCATGCAGTGTTCAAGGACGAAATGGTGCTGCTGTATTTCAATATGATTGTCTACGAGTACATCGATCTGCGCTACAAATACGGCAAAAATAAGGCAATTCTCCACTACCGGAACGATAAGATCGTAATGGATTTTATCAGCCTGGTGCAGCAGAATTCGTCGAGGCACCATGATGTGAAATTTTATGCTGAGTGCCTGTTTGTCAGCAGCGGCCATCTGGGCAAAGCCGTAAAAGCAGTTTTGGGAATCTCCGCCAAACGTTTTATAGAAATGGCCGTACTGTCGGAGGCCTATCTGCTTCTGGCCGATACGCAGCTTTCCGTTTCCGAGCTTGCCGAACATCTCAACTTTGACAGCCCTGCGGCGTTCAGCGGCTTTTTCAAAAAGAATACCAGACTTTCACCCACCCAGTACCGTCTGAGCCTCAAGTTTTAATACAGCACCTATTCGATTATGCTAATAAATTCAACTAACCGTATTATCTTTTACCAGCAGGTTTGCTTTTGAGAACGGCGTAATGACTGTTTCTGCTGCCAAATGACAAAGGCAGGCAGTGCACCTTTTGCGGCGCCCGGAATTTTTGTAAAAGATGTTACATTAAATCCTTCGAGTATGAATTCACTGCATTCCATTATTTCCCAAATCACTATTAAAGAAGACAAGTTATCCTGCCAGACCGCCCATCTCATTGATGAAGCCCATCAGATGACACTCTATCTGAGGGAGGTGCTCCAGACGGTCCGCCAGCATGTGCTGGAAAAGGGATTCGAGGATGAGGCTGAGGAGATCGATTTTTTCAGGAATATCAAGCCCCTGATTCTAGGGAAATTGATCTTCTACAATAAAGTTTTCCGCATAGAGACCATCTGTCCGGTAAGGGAAGGGCAGGTCCATCAGAAATTTTTCATGAGCCATCTCCAACAGCTCAAAGCCCAGTTCAAAGAATGCATCTTCAGCACAAACTTTTACCGTTATTACAAATCAGGGAGAAATGACCGGGATGATGAATACTTTTTACGGGGAAAGATCAATTACAGCGATGGGCTGAACAGCTATGTTTTCGAGATAGACCACAGGTTTTCGACCTATTATGACAATAAGATTGCAAGAATAATCGCCAATGAGCTGATCTATAATTATCTTACAACGAAGATAAATCCAGAAGAATCTTCGCATTCTTTCCCCGCAGGGACGGAATCCTCCAAAGAAATTTTCTGGACGGATTCCAAAAACGCGCTTATCGAACTTATCTATGCACTTTACGCATCAGGAGTGGTTTCGCACGGTAAGATCGGCATACGCAGGATAAGCCTTGTTTTTCAGCTGCTTTTCCGTATTCCTCTGGGAGACGTTCATCATTCCTTCCACAGGATGAAGGACAGGGCCGGAACGAGGACTTCCTTTTTGGACCACCTCAAGACGTCCTTGGAGCAGTATATGGACAAAGAGCTTTAGTGGACTGGAGATAAACGGTCCAAAAGCATTTCTTTTTTACCCATAATGGCCAATTGGCACGGATTGCCGGCCCAATTTTTTGAAAGCCCCATTTGTCCGCTAGCGGTCAAATGGGGCTGATTTATGCTGCCGCGAAACGAAAAAATGAATCTGCCAATGGGCAGAGCTTGGCAGATATTGATCTGCGTAGTATGCAATTTTGCAGTGTGCAACTCAAAAATACTGGATTATGAACGTGGAGCGATTGGAATTTATGGCCTGGATGGAACGCATTATGGAGCGGTTCGACATCCTTAGCGAGATGGTAGGCGAAAGCAAGAGGAAAAATATAGCCATAGACGGGGAGGAGCTTCTTGACAACCAGGATGTCCTGCAGATGCTTAAAATAAGTTCGCGTTCGCTACAGCGCTACAGGTCCTCGGGAAGGCTCTGCTATTATACGATCAGCGGAAAGATCTATTACAAGCTTTCGGACGTGCAGCAATTCATACGGGAGAGCTTTTCCGCACATACCGCCAGGAGAAAGCCGATTGGAGACTAACGCGGACATCCGGTGCCAGCACTATTGCCGGCGCGGGCGCGGGCACTACTTTCGATTATTAACCAAAAAAACAAAGTCATGAGTAAACAATCCGCTGAAAAAGCGAAATGGCCGGAGGAACTCTCGGACATCCTGCTTGTGTTTGATAAAGAAAAAAAGAAAATCCAGGCAGTGAAAAGTATTGATGAGAATGGAAAAATGCAGACGGTGGATCCGACAGATAAAAACCGGAACCAATTTATGAGAGTGGACAGGAATGGCGATTTCTTCTCCAATTTTTTTTCCAATTTTCTGAGCCAGCTGAAAAATCCCACCAGCTTTTCATTTTTCAAGGTGCCTTTTGCCATTGGTGTTAATACGGCAAAGGAAATGCAGCTGCACGCAGACAATCCGACGCCGCAGGGCGAACTGCTCATGCAGCAGCACGAAATTAAAGCGAGTGAACCTGAACAGGACAAAAAAGAGAATAATCCAATAAATAAAAATCATATGGAAGCAACACAGACAAATGCCGAGACGAGCGAATACCGCTACAAGCCGGAACAGATCGACTGGGAGACCATGAACCATCTTGGGCTCAGCAAGGAAAAACTTGAGAAACTGAACCTTCTTGAGCCCATGCTCAAAGGCTACAAAACAAACGAGCTCGTGCCCATAAGCCTAAATCTTGGGACTGCCGTTACAAGACTGGATGCCAGACTGTCCCTTAAAATGAACGAGGAGGGAGAGGTTGTGGTCGCCATACACGGAATCCGAAAAGGGCCCAACCTGAACTATCCCTTCTTCGGCCATGAGTTCAGCAGAGAGGACAAGGACAACCTGCTGAAAACGGGAAACATGGGACGCGTGGTGAATCTGACCAATCCGAAAACCGATGAGGTGCTGCCGTCTGTGATCAGCGTGGACAGGCTGACCAATGAAGTAGTGGCTTTCAGGGCCGATTACATCAAAATACCCGATGAAATAAAAGGTGTAAAACTGAGCGAAGATCAAAAGCAGACCCTTTCGGAAGGAAAACCGCTGCCATTGGAAGGGATGATTTCCAAAAAAGGAGAACCGTTCGACGCGACTGTGCAGTTCAATGCCGACAAGCGTTTTGTGGAATTTCTCTTCGACAGGAGCATTGGCAGCAAACAGGTGCAGGGCAATGAACAGAACCAGACTGGGGAAGCACCGAAAAACTTCAGGGGAAAAGAACTGGATGATCAGCAGCATGAGAAGCTGCAGAACGGCCAGACCGTATACATCAGCGGTCTTGTAGACAAGAAAGGCAGGGAGTACAACGGATACATCACTTTCAGCAAGGATAGCGGCAGGACAGAGTTTTCGTTTGACAACCCGTCAAAACTGAAGGAACAGGCGAAGCCTGCTGAAGAGAACAGGGTACAGACGGCGGTGAACTCGGAGGGAAAAACCAATGAGGCGACCAAAAACCTGCAGGAACCCTTAAAATCCGGCCAGTTGGGTCCTGACACCCAGAAACAGAAAGAAGAGCAGCAGCCTGAAACCAAGTCGAAGGGACGCAAAATGTAGCATGTCATGAAAGTAGTTATTGCAGAGAAACCAAGTGCTGCAAGGGAGATAGCCGTACTGCTGGGAGCCAACGAAAAAAAGGATGGGTACCTGGCAGGAAACGGCTATTTTGTTACTTGGGCTTTAGGACATCTGGTGGGTTTGGGCCTGCCGGAGGATTACGGCATAAAGGGCTTTGAGAAAAGCTCCCTGCCGATACTTCCGGATCCCTTTTTGCTTACGGTACGAAAACAAAAAATAGATGCCGGTTACACTGCTGATGCAGGTGCGCAGAAACAGCTCAAAACCATCAAATATGTTGTAGGTCTGAGCGACCTGATCATAGTGGCCACCGATGCAGGTCGCGAGGGGGAGCTGATTTTCCGCTACATCTATGAATATCTTGAGTTCAGGAAGCCTTTTGTCCGCTTGTGGATCAGCAACCTCACCGAGAAAGCCATCAGGAAAGGATTGGAGAATCTGAAGCCAGCCTCTGAACTTGACGGACTGTACCTCGCGGCGCAGGCAAGGAGCAGGGCGGACTGGCTGGTAGGGATCAATGCCTCGCAGGCCCTGAGTCTTGCCCAGGGAGACGGAGTCTTTTCCCTCGGAAGGGTACAGACACCGACGCTGGCGCTCGTATGTTCACGCTACCTGGAAAACAAATCCTTCAACATCGAGCCCTACTGGCAGCTCCAGCTGACGCACAGCAGGAATTTTATGCTCTTCACAAGCATCAGCGAGAAGAGATGGGACAATAAAAGGCAGGCAATGGACGCACTGAGGGCGATCGAAAGAAATGCCGCGACGGCGTGGGTATCATCTGTAGAGATCAAAAACTCAACAGAACAGCCGCCTCTGCTTTTTGACCTGACTGGACTGCAGAAACAGGCCAGTACGGACCTCAGCCTTTCGGCCGGTGAAACGCTAAGCATTGCGCAGAGCCTTTATGAAAAGCAATTCATCAGCTATCCGCGAACCGGCAGCAGGAGTATTTCCGCGGATGTATGGGATGAGATTCCCAGCCTTATAAAAGCATTGGGCACCCGTGAAAATTTCAGGGAGGCTATATCCACATTGAAACTGGGGCGCCTGAACAAAAGGATTGTCAGCGAAGCGGGAGTTACCGACCACCACGGCCTGCTGCCGACGGAACGAATCCCATCGGCGCTGTCCGGGAAGGAGACGGCGATCTACAACCTTATTGCCGGAAGGCTTCTTGAAGCAGTGTCCGAACCGTGCATCAAGGAGATTACCAAGGTAAACCTGCAGGTGCTGCATTTTGATTTCATCCTCTCAGGGAGCAGGATAATCGAATCTGGTTGGCGGGGTGTAAAAGCCCGCTTTTTGGAAAGTGGTGAGCCGGGACAGGAACTCCCTGAAATCAAAAGGGGCGATGAGCTTAAAATCAAAGAGTCCGCGGTATTGGAGAAGGCAACAAGTCCGCCTGCCCTTTATACCGAGGCAGGGCTTTTGAGTGTAATGGAAAATGCCGGAAAAAAGTCCCAGGACCTGCAAGAACGGAAGATCCTTCAGGCCATTGGCATTGGAACGCCTGCAACCAGGGCGGCGATTATCGAAACATTGTTTGACCGCAAGTATATCCAAAGACAGGGCAAATCATTAATCCCAACGGAAAAGGGGCTTATGGTGTATGAGCTGGTGAAGGATAAAAGGATTGCCGATGTGGCGATGACGGCCCAATGGGAAACAGAATTGTGGAAGATTGAAAACAAAGAGGCTGATGCGGCGACATTCCAAAAGCAGATGGAATCCTATGCCACATCCATAACAAAAGAGCTGCTGGAAACCCCACGTCCGCATGATATGGTGCCCGATCTCTGCTGCCCCAGATGCAACATAAATAGGCTGCTTATTACAGAAAATATGGTCAAATGCCCTGAAAAGGAATGCAGGTGGGTTCAGTTCCGAAATGTATGCGGCGTACAGATCAGTCTGGCTGATATCGAAATACTGCTCCGTACTGGGAGAACCCCGCTGCTCAAGGGAATGAAAAGCAGGGCTGGAAAATCATTTGATGCCTATATCGTGATGAATTACAAGGCTGAGACTTCTTTTGAATTTGCAAAAAAGTAAAGGCTGAAATGAGAATCTTTTCCTAACAACATCTTTTGACTTTATAAAGAAACCAATCCAGCATGACTATGAATTTTGAAAAACTAAGCCTAAGGATACAGCAGACCAGTAATTATTTGCGGCTAAATGCCGTAAAGGCGGTGAATATGCACATCACACTCAGAAACTGGCTTACCGGCTTTTATATTGTGGAATTCGAGCAGCATGGAAGCGACAGGGCTGAATACGGTGTGAAACTGCTTGAAAACCTTGCGAGGAAAATCACGGTAAAAGGATTGACTGCGCCCGAGCTGTCCCGATGCAGGCAGTTCTATCACAGATATCCGCAGATCCATCTACTTTTGGAAAAAGATCTTAAAAGCCTTATCCCTGAAGAATTTTTTGGTGATTTTTCTGCTGAAAATTATAGTCCTGCAATTCTTGGGTCGGCAACCCAAGAATTTGAAGGGATCCATCAAGGGGAATGGACAACCCACTTTTTTATGTTGTTCCAGTCAGTTTCCTACAGCCATTTTACCGAGCTTATCAAGATTGAGGACATTTCGAAACGACGTTTCTACGAGCTTCTTATCCTAAAAACGCAGCCCACGGTAAAAGAACTCAAGAGGCAGATCGACAGCCTTACCTATGAAAGGATAGGGCTTTCGCAGAATAGACAGCATTCCTTTGCCGAGGCGATGAGGAGTATCGCGCCAGAGGATTCTCATGACATGGTCAAGTCACATTATTTTTTTGAATTCCTAAATCTGGTTCAGCCCAAACTGATTGAGGAAAACGAGCTTGAGTCTGCCCTTATTGAGCATTTGCAGCAGTTTATGCTGGAATTGGGAAACGGGTTCTGCTACGAGGCGCGGCAGAAGAGGCTGCTCATAGGTGACGAGTATTATTTCGTCGATCTGGTTTTTTATCATCGAATACTAAAGTGTCATGTCCTTGTGGAATTGAAAACTGAAAATGCAAAACATGAACATATCGGCCAGCTTAAAGCCTATCTGAGCTTCTACAAGAAGAATATTCAGGAAGCCGGAGACAATCCCCCTGTAGGAATCCTGCTTGCCACGAACCAGAACAGGACCCTGATTGAATATGCGATTGCGGAGAGCGATCTGGAAATATTTGTAAGCCAATACCAGCTGCAGCTTCCCGATAAGGCAGAATTAAGGGAATTTATCGAGAACGAATTGAGGAAGGCAAAGTAAGTAAAGCTGGCAATAAGCCCATCGTATGATTTTTAGAAAATTTCACTGTTAAATTTATAAGCTATAAAAAAGAAAGAGGATAATGTTTCAATTATCCTCTTTTTTATTTTCCTTAACCACCAGATGCTGCAGGTCAGGGTCATGGGCAATACGGTCCAGTTCGTCCTCAATAATCCGGACAACATTCTTTTTGATCTGCCTGTAGTTGGCCTGAATTTCAAGTTTCATATTATCCCGTCCCTCCGCGTCGGTAAAAGGCATGATTTCAGGTATGGGCTGGTAGTCCTTCTCTTCACGCGCAACCTGCTGTGTGTCCACCACGATTTCGGCATGAAAGATTTTCTGCTCGATACGCTGGTCGAAATTATCCGATACCGCACCAACGAAAATGCCCTGGGTAAGTGTTGAGATTTTGGATGCCGGAATAAGGCTGTCGAGCTGTGTGGAAATGGATGTGGAGGTATCCGTGCGGTTGATTGATATGCTCTGTCTTTTCTGCAGCACCTTGCCGAACCGCTCCGAAAGGCTCTTTGCGGTTTCCCCCACAACCTGGCCGCTGAAGATATTGCCGACGGTATTTTGGATCACCTTGCTTTCCTTGTCCCCATAATCACGGTTCAGCTGCGAGAAATCTTGAAAGCCCAGACATACAGCTACCTTGTTGCTTCGGGCTGTCGCAATAAGATTGTCAAGTCCCCTGAAATAGATGGTTGGAAGCTCGTCTATTATTACGGAACTTTTCAGCTGCCCTTTTTTGTTGATCAGCTTTACGATGCGGGAGTTGTATAATCCAAGGGCTGCGGAATAGATATTCTGCCGGTCGGGATTATTGCCCACGCATAATATCTTGGGTTCTTCGGGATTGTTGATGTCGAGCGAGAAGTCATCACCGGTCATCACCCAATACAGGCTAGGGGATATCATTCTTGACAAGGGAATTTTTGCCGAGGCTATCTGTCCCTGAAGCTGATCCTGCGCGCCCCCTTTCCAAGCATCCATAAATGGGGAAAGGTAGTTCTCCAATTCCGGATAGGAGGTAAGAATGGTAAAGACATCGGCGTATTTTTTGTTTAAGAGCTCTATGGCATGCGGAAATGTGCAGTATCTTCCGTTTTGATAGATCTTAAGAAACCAGATTATAGCGGCCAGAAGTATTATGGGACTCTCGACAAAGAAGTCTCCCTGCTTCTGTATCCAGCTGCGGTTCAGGTTGAGCATAATGGTATAGGCAGCCTCATAGGCGTCGGAGATGTCCGTCATAAATGCAGGGTTCAGAGGGTTGCAGCGGTGGCTTTTTCTGGGGTCGTCAAAGTTGATGATGTAGAATTTCGGACTGACGGGATACTTATGGTGATGCTGCAGCAAATGGTTGTAGGCAATAGTGGAAAGGTCGTCGAACTTGAAATCGTAGATATACATAGCAAAGCCTTTCTCTATCTGCTGCTTGATATAGTTGTTTATTATGGCGTAGGATTTCCCTGATCCTGGAGTACCCAGCACTATTGTTGCTCGGAAAGGGTTTACGATGTTTATCCAGCCGCTGTTCCATTTGTTTTTATAATAGAAGCTTGTGGGGAGGTTAACGGAATATTCGTTTTCAAGCAGCCTGGTTTCCTGCTGAAAGCTCTCGTTTTCATTGTTGAAAACGTCTTCCATAAGGCTGGTGCGGAGAATGCGGCTGATCCAGATGCCAGCCACCATCAAAGCAGTGTAGCCGATTCCCGAAGAAAACATATACAAGAGATATGAAACCTCCCGCAGGAACCCGTTCAAGAAAAAAAATATGAAGCCAAGAGCCAAAACGGGATAGATTTTAGTCCAGGTAATCTTTTCGTTCTTGACACCCTTGGTTCCCAGGCAGCTGAGTATAAGAAGTAGCTGGGCAAACAATTTGCTGTACAGGACATTCGAGAACAGTCCGGCAGTACGGTCAAAACCGCGCAATATAGTATCTATGGTTTCCAGTGTCCATCCTCTTGCATTAAAAAAACCGTAACAATACCAGTAAAAGTGCATCAGTAGAACAAGTATGCTAACCGCGCGCATGAATGCCATAATTTTGGCAAGTCCCCTTAAATCATCTTCTCCCTGCATAATTGTAATTATTAAACTGTTGCTTTTAAGATATATGTTTTTAATCCTGTGGACTATCACAATGTAATGTGTGGCCATAAAAGACTTTGTCTGGCACGGATATCATGTCTAATTACGGCGTTTGGTTCTTTTCCTGATTTTCCTTGCAAACTGCAGCTCTTCAAAATTTTCGTCTTGCATTGTGGGCAGAAGAGTCACCAGTTCCATTACCAATTTCTCATTGTGCACCAAGTTTGTATTTAGGAATTCAAAGAAATGATGCTGGTCTTGGGGAGATGAGTCCATATTTTGTAGATCAGAAAATTTTGATTGTTGCAGTGTTGAATTTTCGATTTGCTTTTTATTACCATCTTTCCAATGTTCGTTTAAGCTGTTGGCCGACAATTCCTTTGCAAGGCGTGAGCCATTCCACACACTTTTTGAGTGATGGTCGACAAAAGTTGCTCCGTACATACGCCCATTGTCATTTCTCCGTAATACTGCAGTGACGCCAATTTCGGCAAGCAGTTTTTTAAAGGACTGCTCGTCGTGGGAGGAAAGGAAGGCCTTTGAGACGGCAGTCTGCAAATGCCTTCTGACAGGGCTGTCTTTCATTTCCAACCTGCTTTTAGAAAAATGCCGATTCAAGGATTCCAGACCAGCTTTTGTTCCCAGCCTGGATGCTTTTAGAGGTCGGCCTGCTTTTTGGCCAATTTCGTTCAATGGGAAATACAGAAGGCCGCTACGCATTCTTCCCTGTAATTCTCCCTCGATCTTATCACATGTAATATTGAAAAGGGAAAGCAATGCATTGTATTCCCCCAAGGACTGGAAACTGTACAAATCAGGCAGATGTCGAAGTACCGCAGTGATCTGGCTTTTCAGCTCGTCTGCTGCGTAATGTACCGGAAGCAATATTTTCTCCTTCTCATTCTGCCTGCCATCTGTTGCTTTTCTAAGTCCGAAGTCTGATTCCAAATCACGGCAGATTTTCATGGAACGCATCTTCTCAAACTTGTCGGAGATTTTTTTCCCCTGCCCATCCACGCAGACCGTGACGATATGAATGTGCCGCCGCGCTATATCGGTATGTTTGAAGACGACATAGGGCTGTTCTGCAAAACCCATTTCGCGCATGTACCGCTCTGCCATCTTCCTGAATTTTTCATCAGAAACATCATCCTTAGGGTCCGGGTTCAGCGATATGTGAAGCGTGTGCTTTTCCGTTCTGCGGTTTACTGCCAGATAGGGAGCGAATGACTGCGCCAATTGCGCAACGGAATACTTTGCGTCAGCGGTCTCGATCATCTTGTTTGAAAATAGAATCCTGCCTTTCTGCTTATCAACCTTCTGCTGATTGTATGCCAGTGCGCCATATAAGTTGCTGCTCCTGCCGATTTTTGCTATCATTTTTTTTGGAATTTTTCTTCAAAGTCTTGTGTCAGCTGGATGATTTTTTGGCACAAGGATGCCATTTCAGCAGTCTGTTTTTCCAATTTATAGAGATAGGCGGCTGCTTTTTTCTCCGAAAAATGTCTGTACAGCAGTTTTACAAGCTGGTTGTAGTTCACTCCGATGGAACGGAACTGTCCGTAAAAAGTGGTCAGACGCATGTAAAAGTCAATGGTTCCCTTGTCGATCCTTATCGTCCTGAGCTCCTTTTCGAAGAGTCGAGCAACAATAAATTTTGCCTTATTGTCAATTCCAGAGGCTTCAAAAAGTGAAAGAAGTTTTGCGTTCTCCCTGTCTGTCAGCCGAAAAACATGCCGATGTATACTCGGTTCCTCTTTCGGTGTCCGCCCCATTTTTTTGCGTCCTTCATATTTTTCCCCATGCATAATATTTCATTTTTAGCATAATTTAAAACCCTGACTTCGGAAGGGTTTTCCGGCCCCCCGGCAGGGCAAGTTGTTTTGAGGCACCATTCGAATTTCGAGTGCCTCAAAACACAACTTGCCGTGTTCTGGTGAACACAGAAAAATCCGCCCTTCGGGACGGCTTTCATGTAGAAGGGAGGAACAGGTTTTGACTGTTCGTTCCTATCTCCCAGCGTTAGATTTGTTTTGGGTTCTTGTCTGCTGTTCACTATAATGCAAAGTAAGAGACTCTTTAGCGCATCCATGCATTCAATGCTTACACCAAACTGCGACAATGAAAGCCAATGCATTCCCCAATCACATATAAAGGTTGATTTCCTTGTTTCTTTGCCCTTACATAGCAGTGTACAGATGTAGGTATGTTGTTATGTGCTTAGACAAAAGGTTTTATCGGTACGTGTACAGACAGACTTTACTCTGTGTAGGGTTCAGTGGCTGTAAGTATATATAACTCTCTGTTTGCAGGCGATTATATACAGATATAGGAAATTAGGTATAAAATTATTTATGACAGGAGCTCCGTACGCAGATAATTATTATCGTAGATGAATGCTCGCATCGGTACGAATTGCAGTAGATATGCACATACCCATGTGCACACATACATTCGGAAATATTGCATTACTGCACATCTTTTTTTTTAATCATTTAAACGCAGAATAATATGGAATCGGAAAACAAAACAAAATTTATCGCTTTTTCCTCCCAGAAAGGAGGTGTAGGAAAATCTACTTTTACTGTCCTTGTAGCAAGTGAACTGCATTATCGACAGGGTTATAATGTGGCAGTTTTTGATGCGGATTTCCCACAATACAGCCTTGTGAAAATGAAGAATCGGGATCTGGGAATGGTGATGGAAAACGAGTTTCTCAAAAAGGCCGCATTCAGGCAGTTTACGTCGATTAACAGAAAAGCGTATCCCATTATTGAACATAAGGCGGAAGGTGTCGTTCAGGCTGCGATCGAGTTTTTGGAATCCTCAGACCTTCGGTTTGATTTTATTTTTTTTGACCTTCCCGGTACAGTAAACACTCCGGGAATTTTGAAGGCACTTGCAGGCATGCATCATATTTTCACCCCTATAACCGCAGATCGAGTGGTAATGGAGAGCTCGCTGGTATTTACGCAGCTCATGAACGATGTTATAATGAAAAAGGGAAGTACTTCGATTAAAAGCATAAATCTATTTTGGAATCAGGTAGACGGTCGCGAACGTTCTCCTCTCTATGAGCTGTACAGCAAGCTTATCGGTGAGCTCGGATTAACCATTATGCGTACGCAGGTCATGAACAGCACCAGGTTCCGCAAGGAAAGCGAAGCTGCCGCCAAGACGGTTTTCCGCTCCACTTTGCTGCCTGCGGACGAGCGCCTAATGAAAGCCTGCCGAATGGATCAGTTTATTGCAGAATTTTTTGAAATAATCAATTCTTGAAGCCATGGGAAAGGAAAATATCATCGGTAGCAGTGATGAAATCAATGAAGAATTGATGATGAACCTTATTGCCGATGGGGTCAAAAAAGATGGAATACGACTAGAAAATCATAAGATTGAAGAGGCAAGCACCCCAATTGAAAAGCCAAGCATAATCGAGCGCAGCAAGAAAAGAAAGTACCATGAAGATTATGAGGCTATCTTTTTCAAGAGACCCGAGACCAATGCCCGAAATGGAAAAACGGTATACATACGACCTGATTTTCATGAGAAGCTGACACGCATTGTACAGGTAATAGGTGAGGACAAAATAACTATATACGGGTACTTGGACAATCTGCTTGAGTATCATTTTCAGGAATTCGGCGATCAGATCATCGCTAGTTTTAATGAGAAGTATAAACCAATAATGTAGTATGGAAACATTAATCGTTATATGCCTGCTGATAATCATAGTGCTGCTTGCGCATGATAAATTTCCAGCAAGAGTATCGAATCCAGAAAAAAAAACGGGAAATGTAAAACGCAGTGGAAAAGTGCCTAATATAATCGGACTGCCCAAGGGTTTCAAAAGCCTCCTAGCGCCACAGGAAGCCAATGACTGCCATCTCAAGGCAGCTGGAGATGAAGTGCATAATTTTGATGAAGAAATCAGTAGCGAACAACGCACAACAGATTGGCAGGATGAACGCGATGATGCAAATGAATATTTGCCTGATTTTGAGCAGGAGGAGGAAGAGTGGAACAATTTTGGAATTTCCAATGGGAATAGCGGTTTTGCCCAAGGGGTTACCTTCGAAGAATTAAGCTCAGTGGGGATGATGCTGCAGGTGGAAGACCTGGAGCCATCCCAAAAGGAAACAGCAGCAGCGTTGATTCAGAAAATACAAGGAACCGAATTATTCGACCTACTGGAGAATTCCATGGAAGGAGCGTCCCGGAAAATGGCAGAGCTGTTGGAAGGGAGGCTCTCTTCTTTAAATGTAAATCCCTCGACAACTGGAGGGAAAAATGATGACAGCGATTTTGATATCCTCGACTTTATGTAAAAGAGATATGATTCAGTAAAAATCTATTATTTATTGTTTACAAATAAGTACTGTTCTTGTTATATTTTGTTACTTTGTAGCAAACAATATTAAAATTAAGCGATGTCAGAATTATTGACTAGTCCATACAATAAACTTACCTTATCTGGTCATGAAACTTTTCACTGCAGGCAATTGTGGTTAAAGAAAGGTTATGATTTTGTAAATAACGGGAACAAATTTACCGACGTTGAAGCAGTAGTTTTACTTGGTGTAGGTAAGAATATGGTTGCTTCAATATATTTTTGGATGAAGGCATTTTCGTTGATTGATGGAGAAGGTAAACTTACAAGTTTGGCACATTATATTTTTTCTTCAGAAGGCAAAGATCCTTTTCTAGAAGATGAAGCGACCTTGTGGCTTCTTCATTATCATTTGGTGAATCAGGGTTTTTCCTCGATCTATGATTTGATTTTTAATTATCTGCGAAGAGAGAAAATAGAGTTTACAAAAGAAAACTTTTTATTATTTGTACAAAGAAAGGCAAATGAAATAGGTTTTACTCAATTTAATAAGAAGACTGCTGGGACAGATTTTGATGTATTAACGAAAATGTATATCAGAACAACCGATCAAGTGAAGGATAAGGAAGACACTTTTTCAGGATTATTGGCAGACCTAAATCTAATACAGGAAGAAAAAAAACAAACATCATTATATTCCATCCCGAATGAGAGTAGAAACAATCTGCCTGAGGAAATTATCCTATATACAATTTTGGATAAACAGGATTTTCAAAACTCGGTAAGTTTAAATATGCTTTTTCAGGACAGGAATCAGGCTGGATCTGTTTTTGGCATAACCAAAAATGCATTGATGGAAAAATTGGAATCTTTAGCTAATAATCCAAAATATAAAAAATACGGTGTGACGTTAAGTGATCATGCCGGCATTAAGGAACTACAGTTTGTTTCAAAACCTGATAAATTTGAAATACTAAATCATTATTATGGCAATTAAATTCAGTACATCCACTAATATCATTCGTGATACGGATAGGGAATTGACTTATATTCCTACTCCTAATGCTATTAGGATAAGTAACCAGATAAGTAATGATTTTAAACAAGGAACAAGGTCATTTAACATAATCGGATCATACGGGACAGGAAAAAGTTCTTTTCTTTGGGCGGTGGAGCAGACCCTCAAAAAAAACAAAGCATATTTTGGTTTGAACTTGCTTGCAGATCCAAAAATTGATTTCATAAAAATTATTGGAGAATATCAGTCTCTAAAACAATCTTTCTGTGATTTTTTGCAGATCAAGAATGATAAGGATGCAGTAGAGAATATATTCTCTGAAATTTTTAATCGCTATTACCAATTAGGTAATAAAAGCCCGCTTCTTTTTGTGGTTATAGATGAGTTTGGGAAATTTTTGGAATATGCGTCCCAAAATGATCCTGAAAAAGAGCTGTATTTTATTCAGCAACTAGCAGAATTTACTAATAATTCAGATCATAACATCGTTCTATTGACAACTGTGCACCAAAATTTTGATGCCTATGCCATTAATCTCGATTCAGCACAAAGACAAGAGTGGACCAAAGTGAAAGGGCGGTTCAAGGAGATTACTTTTAATGAACCGGTCGAACAGCTGCTGTATCTTGCCTCTGAACATATCGAGGAGAAACAATCTGCAGTTAAGAAGGAAAAGAATGTAAATGATATAGTAAATCTGCTGACTCAATCTAAGGCCTTCAACATCAATGAGGATTATGTGAAGGAAATAGCAAAAAAATTATATCCCCTTGATGCCATTTCTGCTTACGTGTTGACCCTATCATTACAGAAGTATGGACAGAACGAGCGTTCTTTGTTTTCATTTTTGGAATCAACGGATCATACAGGCTTATACCAGCACAGTATACTGAGTGACAGTTTTTATTCCGTATCAGAGGTGTATGATTTTTTGATGCACAATTATTTTTCCTTTCTGAATTCAAGATACAATCCTGATTTCGGAGCATGGAAATCTATTAGAACATCTTTGGAAAAAGCGGGAACGTTATTCGATCATAATCTGTCAGATTATGAAAAAATAATTAAAACAATAGGCTTGCTGTCCATTAATGCTCAGTCAGGCTCATTTATTAACCGCGATTTTTTGGTGGCTTACGCTGAAAGAAGTCTGAATATTTCAAATGCGCTGAAAATAATCGAAAATTTAGAATTAAAGAAAATTGTTCTTTACCGAAATTACAATAACCGTTATATTCTTTTCGAAGGCACCGATCTTGACATCCCTACAGCACTGTATGAGGCAGGAAACAAGATTGATGATATTACCGATGTAGTGACACTGCTTAATAAAAATTATTCGCTGCCACCCGTATTAGCAAAAAGGGCAATGTTTGAGACAGGAACACCTCGTCTGTTTGAATATAAAATATCCTCACATCCAATTTCATTAAAACCGGAAGGAGAAGTGGACGGCTTTATCAACTTGATCTTTAATGAGTCGGATATCCTTACAGATATCGAAAAGGTATCGTTTGAGAATCAGGAAGCGATTTTGTACTGTTACTATTTAAACTCAAAAGAGATTAAAGATCTGCTATTCGAGATTGAGAAGACCAGAAAAGTTATAGAGGAAAATCCTGATGACAAGGTCGCTGTAACCGAACTTAAAAATATTGTCCTGCATCAGCGAAATTTGCTAAACCATAAGATACAAAATAGTCTTTTCGGCGAGAAAGCTTCTGTTATATGGATCTTTTCTGGACAGAAGAAAGAAATAAAATCACAAAAGGAATTTAATTCTTTCCTTTCACAAATCTGTAAAACAGTTTACTCCAAAACGCCTTATTTTAATAATGAACTTGTAAACAAACATAGAATATCAACATCTATACATACAGCTAAAAGGAATTATTATAGAGCTTTGGCCAATGACTGGGATATTCCTCAGCTTGGCTTTTCTGCTGATAAATTTCCGCCAGAGAAAACCATATATCTTTCTTTATTGGAAAATAACGGGATTCAGCTGTGTAATGATAACTCTTCAAATTTGGTGCAGCCGCACGACGAAAATGGATTTCACAGTTTATGGCAAGCTTCTGTTGAATTTTTGGATAGTGCCAAAGCCAGCAAAAGAAGAATTTCGGATTTCATCGAAGTCCTAAGTAATAAGCCCTTCAAGTTGAAGCAAGGTTTTATTGATTTTTGGGTTCCATCTTTTCTATTTATAAAGAGAGATGAATATGCCTTGTTCAACGAGAAGATATATACGCCGACAATTAATGAGGATATTTTGGAACTGATTGCAAAGGTTCCAAAAGATTTTGAAGTGAAATCATTTGCGCTAGAAGGTGTTAAACTGGATATCTTTAACAGCTATCGTAAATTTTTAAATATTGATTCAAATAATAATGGCAGCGCGCAGACCTTTATTGAAACGATCAAGCCTTTTCTAGTATTTTATAGGGCACTGCCGGACTATTCAAAGGAAACCAAGCGTTTGTCCAAAGAAAGTCTGGCAATCAGAGAAGCAATAGCGAACTCGAAGGATCCCGAGCAGTCTTTCTTTGAAGATTTTCCTACTGCATTAGGCTATTCGGTTTCCAAAATACAGAAGGACAGGTCAGAATTGCAGCACTTTATCATTCAGCTTCAGGACTCAATCAAAGAAATTCGAAATTGTTTTGATGAATTGGTAAACCGATTTGAATCATTTCTTCAAGACAAATATTTTGACCAACCGCTAGCTTTTGAGGATTATCAAGCAAAATTTCAAAAAAGATATAAGAATCTACATCGTCATTTGCTTTTAAATTCACAGAAATCCTTTGTTCAGCGTTTAGATTCTCAAATTGAAGATAAAAAGGCGTGGCTCAATTCTTTAGCCCAATCTCTGATGGGCAAATCGCTTGAGAAATTTAAAGACGAGGACGAACTTTTGCTTTATGACAAATTTTCAGATATGATTTTAAGCCTGGACAGTCTGAATCGTATTTCAATGGTCAAGTTCAATGAAGAAAAAGAAATTGCCATCGATTTGCAGATAAATTCATTTGGAGAAGGCATGACCAATAAGATCATCCGACTGCCTAAGGGCAAGACCAAAGATGTGAATGTCTTGGAAGAAAAAATAAAAGAGATGTTGTCGAAAGATAAAAGTATTGATTTGGCCGCTGTAACTGCCGTTTTAAAAAGCCTATTATAATGAGAAGAGTCAGACATGTGCTAGGGATATCAGGAGGGAAGGACAGTGCCGCCTTAGCAATCTATATGCGAGAGAATTATCCGGAATTGGATATCGAATATTACACTTCAGATACGGGAAAGGAACTTGAAGCTACTTATAATCTGATTGAAAATCTGGAGAATTACCTAGGCAAGGAAATTTACAAGCTACCAGTACTTTCTGATGAGAGCCTTAATCCTTTTGATCATTTCATTAAGATGTATAATGGCTATCTTCCTGGAAATATTTCAAGGTGGTGCACGAAAAAATTGAAGTTAGAACCTTTCGAGAAATATGTGGGAGATGATTTGGTTATCTCATATGTAGGTATACGTGGTGATGAGGACAGAGAGGGATATATTTCGAGGAAATCAAATATACAGTCGATTTTTCCATTTCGAAAAAATATGTTCAGCGAGGATGTTACAACTAAATTTCTTGGCAATAATAACATTCCAAATGTTTTCAATTTTTATGCGACTTTGGATTTAGGGGAAAAGAAGGAAAGAATTTTTGAAGTTATAAATGAAGAAATTTCAATTAATTTCAGCCAAAGCCAAAAATTGAACATTCTTTTAGATCTGGGGGTGAAGGAGTATAATCATGCGGTTTTCCATTTCCTGAAGACAACCGATTATCCCTTGTCTCAAGAAGTTGAGTTTCCTTTGGTTGATAATGAAGATCTATTGGTTCGGGATGATATTTTTAGAATACTGGAGGATTCAGGTGTTGGAGTTCCGGAGTACTATAAAGCCATTGAATTTGAAGTGAATGGTAAAAAATCGACCTATGCAAGAAGCCGTTCTGGTTGTTTTTTCTGCTTCTATCAACAAAAAATAGAATGGGTCTGGCTGTATGAGCAGCATCCGGATTTATTCTTCAAAGCGATGGAATATGAAAAAGACGGTTACACATGGATACAGGATGAATCGCTCGCAGAACTGGTAAAGTCGGAAAGAATTGAGAAAATAAAAGAAGAATATATTAAACGCAAAGAACGTAAACAATCTAAAGCACAGTCACCTTACCTGTTGGATATCTTGGAAGATGCTGAAGGTGAAGGCTGTGCAAGCTGCTTTATTTAGACGAAATTGAACTTCCAAAATACCTGGGGAGAATTGCTATCCGTTTAATATGGTATTATTTAATTTAAGCAACGGCTTAACAATAAGCGAAAGTCTGGTCACCTAAACATAAATTACTAGTCTTCCAGACTACCCATCAGTTGCTCCATACCGAAATTAAGGAGAAAATCAGAGTAATAACTGTCGAATACGTCGCTGATATAGGTGTCGACAGTTATTTCTTCTTCGATATTATCCGAAGGGGAAAGTCTGTAATTCTTCTTTTTGGTTATCATATACAAAAACAATGAATGAAAGTAAACCGCTGCAATATATCTCTTTTGCGCAACTATTATCTGATCTTCATTTTTTAGCTTTTTTCGATAATTGAGAAAGACATTACTGTCTATGTTAATGTAGATTTTCTCCAAGATATCTCCAGAAGCTACAGGAGCCAAAACTGTATCATAGTTCATGGAAATACCGCTCTTTATTTCGACTTCATCCCATTGTTCTTTGGAAACTTTAACCAGTTCCGGCAGTCCTATGTTATCAAAACTTTCCGTTTCCTCGGGAGCAGGTTCTTTCTTCTGCTCGGGGTCGACGATTTTAAGGAAAACAATTTCCTGAAAAAAGTCTTCACCTGCACCTTTCAGGCTTGCCTGTATTTCTATTTCGTCTCCTTGACGTAAGTCAGTGTCAGGATTCAATGTGATTTTGATTGTACCTTTGTCAGGGCTAGATTTGATGATATTCAGCAACTCTCCAGGTTCTTTTGTATTTCCCTTTTCATTTCCACCGTTACTATCTGTTCGTTTAACCCTTAGGATACTAACCTGCAAATCTCCTGGATTATCAGTCCTGTCAAAATAGTGGTCCTCCACATCTGTTTCAAAGCGTAAGGTCTTTTCACCTCCAACTGGAACAGGAATAGGACTGTTTGCTTTATGTTGCAACTTAAAAAAACTTGGAAAGCGCTCGGGTTTGAATGGCACCTGTTCCTTAGCAGGCCTATTTAGTGTCTGCTTTTTTTCGGGTTTTTCTTTTGCTCGTTCCTCAAGTTTAAGTGTATTTTGCAATAACTTGAATAGATCACTGTCTTTTGACAGGTTTTTTGCAAAACTTTTTATAAGCTCGGATGTGTCTTCACTTTCTAGACCAATAGAATCCTTCCTGCGTTTGTTAATTTCGTCAAGTTTTGATTTAGTTAATTTCTTGCGCAGATAGTCCCTTAATTCTTCGGCTTTAGCTCCATTTTTTAAACGATCACGCGAAGCCATAAAAAGGTCTTTTCTAAACTCATATTTCATTTTTGTACAATCTACATTGATCAGGAGGTAATCCTTCAATAAGTTGTATTTCAGACCTCTGGTGATAAATTCGGACGTATAGTGTCCATGTACCTGACCATTCATCGAAAACAAAGTTGACATATTGTTTTTAAAGAATCTGCGCTGTATATCTGCTTTGGTTTCTTTTACGGTTTTGCCGTCCTGTTTTGCCTTGAAGAGATAGCACGTTACTTTCATCTTACCGAATAGAACGTCTTCGTATTCTTCAGAAAACCAGTCTTCGACATAATCCTTTTCCTCTTCCAAACGTCTTTGCAGTCCATAAACTGTAGTTTCTAAAACTTTGTTATTAGGATAACGCTCTTTGGTATCGATTGTAAAGACCGGCAGAACAGGTTTGAACAAAAATTCATTCAGATTTTGATTTAAATCCTGGGCAAAACCGGAAACTCCTTTCATCTGGTACGAATACATCTTAATCACCGTGCCGGTGGTAAACTCGCGGTTGAGCAGCTTTAAATCCAACTTAGTTGTATCAAAGGACGGAATATTGTTGTCGATCTTTAAATACTCATACCAAGTGTTTTTTTTAATTTCCAATTCATCTTTGGACAACGGATGTTCCCTCACTAGTGTAAAACCAAATTTTCCTAAACCGTCAAACCTTTTAGAAGCTATCAGTTGATATCCTTTGCCGCAAAAGACAATGGCGCCACTTCCTCCCATATTGTATTTCCCCTGTACAAAATGAATTTCATTTTTGTTTCCACGCATCAGGGAGAGAAAAGTACTTTCGAAATTTTCGGGATGCTGCCCCTCTCCATTATCGTAAATGATTACTGAACTTTGTCTGGTGGGACCGTCAGCAATAATTTGTATGTCTTCAGCCTGTTTCCTTCTGGTACTGTTCAGATCCCAATTTTTATTGTCAACGAAAAACAATTCAACAGCTTCGTCCATTGATTTTGGAGCATTTTTAGCTTTAGGGTCCAAACCTGCCTCAATACATTTTTTCATCAGGATGGCATCTATGGAATTGGTTACCTTTTCGACGAGCGCTGCAATCGGGTTAGACTGCTGATTTTCGATTATACTGAAATTTGATTCGTTTTGCCCAATGGGAAACCAGTTCTCCGCCTTCGATAGATGGAAATCAACAGAAATTAGTTTGTCTACATCTAATTCAGTCTTGCAATTATATATGGATTCAAATAAAGCTTTCAACATAAGGAGTTTAATTGATTATTTTAAAATAAATATATTAATTTTTAAGCTATTTCTTAATAATACAGATAAAATGCTGCAGGTAAAAAATGGAATCGGTATTTCTATTATAAATCTAAAGTCCTCTTCAAGTCCGTTTTCGATATGATATCATAAGAGTACTTTGAAAGTGATCTTTTGCCGATACTTCTGCTGTCAGCATATGTACCGATTATTACTCTTTTTAGAAAATTGTCGTCAATACCTGCCTGGTCGCCCAATATGCTTTTCAATTCATGTATTTTTGTTTCATTGTAATAAACGGATTTGAAGAGTAGTTCCTGCGCAACGTCCTTATGCAGATTGTATAGTTCTTTTATTAGAAATGTCTTGCAAGAATTGTTGATGCTGGTTTTTAAGTCCGCATCTTCGGTCAAAGTTGTCACAACGATTTCAAAGCTATCCACATCGGCGACTATTTCTTCAATAACGTCCTCGCGATATTTGATTTCAAATTGGAAATCGTCGTTCTTAAACTCCATAAATGGGTGGAGATGCGGTTCGAGATAAAAATCCTTAGCACCTTTTAAACTTGAGTTACAGATATGGCAACTAGGTATCAAATTGTAAATTGATATTGATAGGAACGGATATTTTGATTTAGGAAAAAAGTGGTCAAGTTCGGGCCTCGTTTTTCCATGGTCGTTATAGCTGGTGTTGATATAGTTCCTGTTGCAATAGGGGCATACATTAACATTGAGTTCATTTGTCAATTTATAGGCTCCCCAAGGTTCTTTTGCCTCAATTAGGGCATCATAATTGAAAATGGTGTAAATCTTGGAATAAAAGTCCTTTACGCTTTCAGTAAATTGTCCTTTAAGCGCTGAAAACATTGATTTTAAAAGATTAATGGGAATTTTTGCTCCTGCATTTGGGTTTGGAAATAAGGCGGGATTCAGTTCCGTTTTTAAGCCCACCAAAGTGTCACGATATTCATTTTTCCTGCGAAGTACCTCAACTTTTCCAACAAAACTCTCTGCCTTTCTGTTGATGCGCTCACATATTTGATCAAATGTACCGAGAGCTAAAAAACTTTGATACTGTGAAAGTAAAGCTATTTCATTTATTATATTTGTTTGATAATGTTCAATTTCTATTTTTAATTCATGCGGTCTGCCGACAACAATGGATTTCAAAATATCAGGATTGTCCCGCAGTCTGATAAAATAATTGCGTTGGGATTCTTCAATTCCTTCATCTTCGGCAAATGAGTTTATTTTTGCATAACCGTCAGATGCTGTGAAATAGGTCCAATGAGAATCGAGTATGGAATCGGGTATACTTCCTATAAAAATCATGATGCAGTCAGTTTAGAAATTTCTGATTTATGCCATTTGATCTGCGTTTCTTTTGATAATTGGCTCAATCTCTTTTTTAATTCATCTTGCAGCCTAAAGCGTAAAACCGGTTCTCCAATCATATCAACCCTTTTTTGGTATAATTCAACATTATCCTCGGTCATTTCCTTTATGTCATTCAAAAGAGTTGTAATCTTCCTCTTTGCGAATTCCCCAATCGAGCCGTTCTTCAGAAAAAATTGTTTTGTATACAACTGATGGATATTTGCCCCAAAAGAAGATTCTTCATTTAGCTGTCTACTTGGGTTGCAATTATCATCTAAAAGAATGACATTTTCTTTTGGAAGATCAGAGATTAGAAATGGGGAATGCGAAGTGAGAATCAATTGAACTTTTGAGGATTGAAACACATGTGAGATAAACCAGATGAGATCATTTAGAAAATTCTTTTGCCATTCCGGATGCAGATATAGGTCACCTTCGTCTATACATATCAATAGGCTTTTGGAGTTTCCTCTAACTTTTTCACTCACCGAGTATAGTTGCGAAAATAAATTTAGGTAGGCTCTCATGCCTGAACTCAATTTAGACCAATCATGCGATATGAGTGATGGATTATTAAAAAGATCTTGTTTATTGTCTATAAGATCTTTGAACTCATTACTAAAATCCACAAGAATTGAATTGCTGTATTTTTCTATCTGTCCAAAGTTAAAATTTTGGGATTCCAATTCCTGCAGCAGATCATTGTACAAACTGTAATCTGATTCGCTCAGGTCTTCAATTTCACTGTGATGAAAACTGTTTAGAAAGGCAACAACTTTTGGATTTAAGGTCGCGATAGCTTCTGCCATTCCTTCCTGTCCAACTAATTGAACACCGTCCAAAAAATCATCCATCGGGACGTTTTTAGAAATTAGAAAACTAAGCAGATTAACTGCCAGTCCGTATTTAAATCTATTGTAGTTAGATGTTGATTCCTGGTAAATTGCCTTTCTGTAACGTTTGATGATACCTTCAATTTTATCTTCAGCAATAAAAGCACTTTCAAGTTCCGTAAAAGCAATTGGATTAAAAATGAACCTGATCTTTCTTTCTGGATTGTTATTGGGATTTAATTTTTGCCAAGTGTCACTAAAAATTGGAGAATCGACAAATCTGATCTTATTTGACTGCAATTTGTTCATTGCTTCGAATGAACAATTATTGATACTGCTTCCTTCAAAAAGATATTCCTTATTATCTGCAACATTGGAGTAGAACATGGTCTCCCATTCGCTGTTAATATCAGCTTTTTCTAATTCAACTTCCAAACATTCAACTTTCGAAGTCGTAATACTCTTGCCCTCAGTTCTGCCAAAAAAATAAGGTTTGTCATTCTTTTTAAAAATCAAAACATAATTAGGGCTTAATCTATCCCTTCGCCCTTTACTTATTGCTGTAAGTATAAAATCTATAATATTACTTTTACCTGATGAGTTTTTTCCAATAATAGCCGTGACCTGAGAAATATTAGATATCCTTTCTAAAGGTTCAGAACTGAAGAAATTCTCAAGATAATTAATTTCATCGCCTTTAAATTTCAAGATGCGGCCACGTTTTTTTAAGGCATTACTGCCATCCAACAGGTTAATTGTCAAATTATTTGATAATCTATCGTAATTGATTTCATATTGGTTGGAAAAATTTAAGCCTTTATTATTGATATTTCTGAAATTCTCAATCCATACGTAGAGTAGTTCCATTATAGTTATTGGTTAGTAGTGTTATATAATAATATTTTTAGGTTAAAAAGTGCAAAAAAGCGGTTTAGTTAATTGATAAAGTTATTGATCCGCTCGATGAGTTGGTGAATCTCACTCTCGGTGTTATATTTACCTATCGAAATGCGTATGCTGTCCATGGCATCATTAGTGCTTAATCCCATTGCTAAAAGGACGTGAGAAGGTTGTACTAATGCAGAGGTGCAGGCAGAGCCGTTGCTCACGGCAATGTCACTGTTAATTCCGATAAAAACTTCGCTGTCAAGGCCGAGTATGCACACATTTACGGTATTGAAGATTCTTGGTTCCTGTACGCCATTAATAGAAGTCTGGCTCATTTTTGACAATTCAGATTCAAGTAAGGTTTTGAGCCGCACTATATGATCTTCATTTTTCTGCATTTCTTCCCTAGCAATTTCGAATGCTTTTCCTAATCCGGCAATTAAAGGGACATTATGCGTGCCGCTTCTCAAATTGTCTTCCTGACCACCGCCGTGTATTAGTGGCTGTATTTTATCATTACGGGTTATTTCGGAACCGATATAGATTCCTCCAACACCTTTACTGGCGTACAATTTATGGCCAGAAAAGCAGAAAATGTCAATATTAGAGCTTGTTACGCTGATAGGCAGTTTTCCGACTCCCTGAGAGCCGTCGCAGACGAAATACACCCCCGCGGCTTTAGTTATTTTCCCAATTTCATTAATGGGGTGAATGACACCAGTTTCATTATTGACCCACATTAGACAAACCAAAAGAGTATCCTCTTTAATTAGGGATTTAAGGACTTCAAGGTCTATGGCTCCCCCATTATTAACAGGCAGGTAATCGATTTCATATCCGATGCTTTGCAAATACTCACATGTTTCCAATACGGCTTTATGCTCGGTACTGCATGTTATGATGTGTTTTTTTGAATTTTTAGGGCTTAATGCAAGACCCTTCAATGCCAGGTTGACGCTTTCAGTCGCGCCCGAGGTAAAATAGATGCTTTCTGGCTCAGCATCAATCAAATCAGAAATGCTGGTTCTTGCTTGTTCTAAAATTAATTTGGATTTAGATCCGAAATTATAAAGACTGCTTGCATTGCCATAAAGTTGATTGAAGTAAATATTAATTACCTCAACAACTCGATTGTCAACGGCAGTAGTGGCATTGTTGTCTAAATATATTAAAGTATCTCTCAAAAAAGTAAATTTTGTTAAGTGTGCTAATATAATAAATTTTAGTTGTGGGGCGCTTCACAATGCCAAATTATTCCTACGACTGCCAGTGCTCTATGTTATGCATCTTTCCACAACACCTTTGCTCCAAAGCCCGCACTCGGCGGGAAAAGACAAAACTTTAAAGTGTTTGGTTATGGAAAAAAAGAGAAAAGAAAGCCTGCTTTCGGCATCCATGATGGTGCTGGCAGGCATTGGCGCAGCCGCGCAGGGAAACGGAACTGCCGGCATTACGGAGGCCACCCAGATGGTGACCTCTTATTTTGATCCCGCAACCCAGCTGATCTACGCCATAGGGGCGGTGGTTGGGCTGATTGGAGGTGTTAAGGTGTACAACAAATTCAGCAGCGGTGACCCCGACACCAGCAAAACCGCCGCCAGCTGGTTTGGGGCCTGCATCTTTCTGATCGTTGCGGCCACGATCCTAAGATCCTTTTTCCTTTAATGCGCTGCGCTATGACTGCTTACAGCATCAATAAGGGCATCGGCAGGACCGTCGAATTCAGGGGGCTCAAGGCGCAGTATCTCTTCATTTTTGCGGGAGGGCTGCTTGGGATGCTCATCTTGACCATGATCCTTTACATGGCAGGCGCCAGTTCTTACATCTGCCTTTTTTTGGGCGGCGGGGGATCTACGCTGGTTGTCTGGCAGACTTTTGCGCTGAACAGAAAGTACGGAGAGCATGGGCTGATGAAGATCGCGGCAGGGAAAAGACATCCGCGCTACATCGTGTGCCGCAGGTCGGTACGAAGATGTTTGAAATGTTCAGCCAAATCCGCCGCCTTATGAGGAATTCGTCAAAGACAGCAACGCTGGAGAGCAGATTACCCCTGCTGGCGGTGGAGCAGAACTGCATCATCTCCAAGGATGGGGATGTTACGGCCTGCTTTGCCGTATCGCTTCCGGAGCTTTTTACTGCGGGATCGGCAGATTATGAGGCCATCCATTCCGCCTGGCACAAGGCGGTGAAGACCCTGCCTGATTTTACGGTCGTGCACAAGCAGGACTGGTATGTCAAGGAAAACTACAATCCGAATATGGAGGGGGAGGAACAGAGTTTCCTTGCAAGAACCTTCGAGAGGCATTTCAACGAACGCCCGTTCCTGAACCACTGCTGCTATCTGTTCCTCACCAAGACCACACGGGAAAGGATGAGGATGCAGAGCAATTTCTCATCGCTCTGCAGGGGAACGCTGATTCCGAAAGAAGTCAGGGATCCAGAGGCTATCAGGAGATTTATGGAGACTGTGGCGCAGTTTGAGCGCATCCTCAACGACAGCGGGCTTATCAGGCTCAATAGGCTGACGGAAGAAGACCTGACGGGAGCCGATCACAGGCAGGGGATACTGGAGCAGTACCTTACCCTTTCCAAAGAGGAGGGCGCATCATTGGAAGATATCGCCTTGGGAGCTGAGCAGGTTAGGGTGGGTTCCAAAAGGCTTTCGCTGCATACGCTTTCCGATACGGACGACCTCCCTGCGGCTGTTGCATCCGATACCCGCTACGAGAAGCTCTCGACCGACCGCAGCGACTGCCGCCTGTCTTTTGCCGCTCCAGTCGGCCTTCTTCTGGGCTGCAACCATATCTACAACCAGTACCTGTTTCTGGACAGCAGCGAGGAGAACCTGCAGAAGTTCGAGAAGTCGGCGCGAAACATGCATTCCCTTGCACGCTACAGCAGGGCGAACCAGATCAATAGGGAATGGATAGAGAAATACCTGAACGAGGCGCATTCGTTGGGGCTCAGTTCCATCAGGGCGCATTTCAACATTATGGCATGGTCGGATGATCCTGCAGAGCTCAAACAGCTCAAGAATGACTGCGGCAGCGCTCTGGCGCTGATGGAATGCAAACCGAGGCACAACACGGCTGACGCCGCGACGCTGTATTGGGCGGGAATGCCGGGCAATGCGGGCGATTTCCCATGCGAGGAAAGCTTCTACACCTTCATTGAGCCTGCGCTGTGCCTGTTCACACAGGAAACGAACTACCGCAGCTCCCCATCGCCGTTCGGCATCAAGATGGCCGACAGGCTCACCGGCAGACCGATCCATCTGGATATTTCGGACCTGCCCATGAAGCGCGGGATCATCACCAACCGCAACAAGTTCATCCTCGGGCCTTCGGGAAGCGGGAAGTCCTTCTTTACCAACCATATGGTCAGGCAGTACTACGAGCAGGGTGCGCATGTGCTTCTGGTGGATACAGGGAATTCCTATCAGGGACTGTGCGGGCTGATCAACAGCAGGACCCGAGGGGAGGACGGTGTCTACTTCACCTACACGGAGGACAATCCCATTGCCTTCAACCCCTTCTATACCGATGACAAGGTATTCGATATAGAGAAAAGGGAAAGCATCAAAACCCTGATAATGACCCTGTGGAAGCGGGATGACGAGCCTCCGACGCGTTCGGAGGAAGTGGCGCTTTCCAATGCCGTGAACGGCTACATCGAGCTGATCAGGGACAATGGGCTGGCTCCATCCTTCAACGGATTCTACGAGTACGTAAAGGGGGATTACCACGAAATCCTGAAAGAGAAGCAGGTGCGCGAGAAGGACTTTGACATCGCCAATTTTCTGAATGTGCTGGAGCCGTATTACAGGGGAGGCGAGTACGATTACCTGCTGAATTCGGACAGGCAGCTGGACCTGCTGGCTAAACGGTTTATAGTCTTTGAAATCGATGCGATAAAGGACCACAAGATCCTGTTTCCCATAGTGACGATCATCATCATGGAGGTCTTCATCAACAAGATGAGAAGGCTGAAGGGGGTGCGCAAGCTGATCCTTATCGAGGAGGCTTGGAAGGCGATCGCCAAGGAAGGAATGGCCGAGTACATAAAGTACCTTTTCAAGACCGTGCGCAAGTTCTTCGGCGAGGCCATAGTGGTGACCCAGGAAGTGGACGATATCATCAAATCTCCCATTGTGAAGGAGAGCATCATCAACAATTCCGACTGCAAGATCCTTCTGGACCAGCGCAAGTACATGAACAAATTCGATGACATACAGGCGATGCTCGGACTTACCGACAAGGAAAAGGCGCAGGTGCTTTCGATCAATATGAACAACAGTCCCTCTCGTCTCTACAAGGAAGTCTGGATAGGTCTGGGAGGAACCCAGTCCGCGGTGTATGCCACCGAGGTGAGCCTGGAGGAATACCTGGCCTACACGACCGAGGAAACCGAAAAGATGGAGGTCATGCAGGCGGCTGCAGAGCTGGACGGTAACGTCGAGCTAGCCATCAGGCATATTGCGAAGCTGAGATGGGAGAGGGAAAACGAGAATAATCAATAATCCAAAATCTATAGAAAATGAAAAAAATGCTATCAATGGCGTTTGCGGCAGTCATGCTTGCCGCTGCGCCGTGCGCAAAAGCGCAGTTTGTGGTTACAGACCCGGCCAATCTGGCCTCGGGCATACTCAACAGTGCCAATGAAATCATACAGACGTCCTCGACGGTCTCCAATGTAGTGAAGAACTTCAAGGAGGTGCAGAAGGTCTACAATCAGGGAAAGGAGTATTACGACAAGCTGCAGGCGGTGAACAACCTGGTGAAGGATGCGCGAAAGGTGCAGCAGACCGTGCTTCTGGTGGGAGATGTATCGCAGATCTACGTGCAGAATTTCGGCAGGATGATCAATGACCCCAATTTTACGCCGCAGGAGCTCATCGCCATCGGGAATGGGTATACGGCGCTTCTGGGAGAAAGCACCGAGCTTTTGAAGGAGCTCAAACAGATCGTGAGCACATCGAGCCTGTCGCTGAATGACAAGGAGCGCATGGACCTGATCAACAGAATCTACAAGGAAGTCAAGGAATACCACAGCCTGGTGCGATACTACACCAACAAGAACATATCGGTGAGCTATCTCAGGGCGAAAAAGAAGAACGACGCCAAAAGCGTGCTTGACCTGTACGGGACCTCCAACCAGAAATACTGGTAGGCATGGAGTTCAATAATCTCCATGAGGTGCTCCGCTCGCTTTACGATGACATGATGCCCCTTGCGGGGGATATGGCGGCGGTTGCGAAGGGGCTGGCAGGGCTTGGAGCGCTGTTCTACGTGGCACTGCATGTCTGGCAGGCGCTGGCAAGGGCGGAACCCATTGACGTCTATCCGATGCTGCGTCCCTTCGCGCTTGGCCTGTGCATCATGTTCTTCCCGAGCATCGTTCTGGGAAGCATCAATGCGGTGCTGAGTCCGATAGTCAGCGGAACCCACGGCATACTGCAGGGACAGGTTCTTGACCTTAACAGGCTGCAGCAGCAGAAGGACCAGCTGGAATATGAGGCGATGGTCCGCAATCCCGAAACCTCTTATATGGCTTCAGATGAGGAATTCGAGAAGAAGCTCGACGAGCTGGGATGGTCGCCCTCGGATATCGGGACCATGGCGGGGATGTATATGGACCGGCAGGCCTATCAGATGGAAAAGATGATAAAGCAGTGGTTCCGGAACTTTCTGGAGGTGCTTTTCCAGGCCGCGGCGCTGGTGATCGACACCATAAGGACGTTTTTCCTCATAGTGCTTTCCATCCTTGGGCCGATTGCTTTTGCCATATCGGTCTGGGACGGTTTCCAGTCGACGCTCACCCAGTGGATCACCAGATATGTCAGCGTGTATCTGTGGCTTCCCGTAGCGGACCTTTTCAGTTCCATGCTGGCGCGCATCCAGTCGCTGATCATCGAAAGGGACATCGAGATGCTTTCGGACCCGGCTTTCATACCCGACACCTCCAATACCGTCTACGTGATTTTCATGATCATAGGCATTGTGGGCTATTTCACGGTGCCGACCGTGACGGGCTGGATCATCCAGGCCGGAGGCGGAGGCAATTTCATGCGCAATGTGAGCCAGACGGCCATGAAAGCCGGGAACATCGCCGGAGCGGGCGCGGGTTCCGCCGCAGGAAATATAGCAGGAAGGCTGGTCAGCAGATCCTGACAACCGATAAAAACAAAGAAAATGGAATTCAAGACATTACGAAACATAGAAAACAGTTTCCGGCAGATCAGGCTCTACGCCATCGTTTTTGCACTGCTCTGTACGGGAATCACGGGATCCGCCCTGTGGTATTCCTACCGTTTTGCCGATCGGCAGCGCGAGAAGATTTATGTGCTGGACAACGGGAAATCCCTGATGCTGGCACTGTCGCAGGATGCGGCGGTCAACAGGCCCGTCGAGGCAAGGGAGCATGTGAGGCGT
The DNA here is from genome assembly GCF_000016645.1 of Flavobacterium johnsoniae UW101. Taxonomy (NCBI): domain Bacteria; kingdom Pseudomonadati; phylum Bacteroidota; class Flavobacteriia; order Flavobacteriales; family Flavobacteriaceae; genus Flavobacterium; species Flavobacterium johnsoniae. The sequence continues at coordinate 3,548,989 of NC_009441.1, read as the reverse complement.
TTCCACGAGCTTTTCTTTACGCTGGCTCCGGACAAGGACGCCATTGAAAGCAATATGAAGCGCGCCTTCAGCCTTGCCGACAAAAGCGCCTTCGACTACTACAAGGACCTGTCCGAGAAGGGCTATTACAACCGCATCATATCGGGCAATGTGCAGCAGCGCATCGAGATTGACAGCGTGGTGTGCAGCTTCGAATCCTATCCGTATTCGGTTAGGTCGTACGCCAGGGAATTCATCATACGTTCGAGCAATGTGACACAGCGGAGCCTTGTTACCTCGTGTCTGCTGGTTAATTCCGTGCGCTCGGACAGCAATCCGCAGGGCTTCAATATTGAAAAATTCGCAGTGCTGGAAAATAAGGATATGCAGATCATTGAACGGTGAAAAAGGAAGATATGAAAGTTTTGATTGACCTTGATGAAATGGCAAAAATCCTTGCAGATAAAGGATATGACGGCTATTTCCACACGGAGGGCTGCTGTGCGGGCCGGATGAAGGAGAGCATCAGCGAATTTCTGGAGAAATGGAAAAACGGAATGGATGCCCCGCGGTCGGCAGATTCCCTTCATTTATCGACCTATCTCGAATGGAATGGCCAGGACAGGGATAAGATCAGGTGCGATATCCGGGTGGGATATGCGGATGGCAAATTTGATTTGGACGCGGCCGAACTGAACATCACAAAAACTGACCGGTATGGCCAGATATTGAAGAGTTTTAAGCTCTGCAATCTTAATTCAGATTCTTTTCCAACCAGAAGGGAATTGATTGCCGGGGCGGCAGTTAAGAATACTCAGGAGACGGCTCGGGCAAATAGGGGATTTAGAATGTGACCGGCTAATAATATCAGGAAATGGAAAACTTAAAGGAACGCATTGACCGCTGGCTTGGGCAGCTAGACCGAAAATGGACCGCTATGCCGGCCAAGAGCCGGCGGAGGATGATCATTCATCTATTTGCCGCGTACGTCCTTCTGACGGCGATTGCCCTTTTGAATATATGCCGTGATGTCAAGGCGGCGAGAAGCTGCCTGAGACTGGAACATATTCAGGATCCTTCGCCAGCAGGAAAGGAAAGTCCTGCGGTAATAAAGGGCTGCATGAATAAATTAAAAGATTAAGATATGAAAGAAAATAAGAAAAAAGAAGGCGTTATGCTTTGGGAGCATGGCGCTGAAGAAAAATCAGACAGTGTGGACGAAAAAAGCGGCAAAATGGAGAAGCTTAAGAAATCGCTCATATTTGGGCTGATGGGAATCGTATGCGCAGGTTGCCTTTATCTGATATTCAGGCCCTCGCCCGAGAAGGAGAGCGGGCAGGCCATCGGGCTCAATAACATCGTTCCGCAGGCCGCAGACAATGAAATGCAGGCGGACAAGGCAAAGGCCTATGAGCAGGAGATGCTCGAGCAGAAGCAGGAGGATAAGCGCAGAGCGCTTACCACGCTGGCGGATTATTGGAAACAGGACAGCGTAACGGCAGATGAGTCCCCCTCATCTGCAAATGCGGTGCAGACGGCAGGACAGGAACCCAGGGAGACAAATTCTGCGCTCGGCACGTACCGAAAGGCACAGAACGCACTTGGCAGCTTCTATCAGGACAGCGGTGGTGAGGCTGATATGCTGCGCAGGGAGGTTGCCGAGCTCAAATCGGAGCTTGCCCAGAGGGATGCTGCGCCTTCGGTGACGGTAGACGGACAGCTGGCGCTTATGGAAAAGTCGTATCAGATGGCCGCGAAGTACCTGCCTTCTGCACCTGCCGCCCAGCCGCTGCAGAGAGCTGACTCGTCTTCACGTGCCAAGAGGCCTTCAATTGCAGATGCGCCTTATTTTGCGGGAGCTGCACCTGAGAGGAAAACTGCCGTATCGGTTCTTCGCCCTATGGCGAATGCTGGTGCGGATGCTGAACGCGGCGTGCGGCCGAATGCCCGGTCTTTTTACACGGCGGATGCCAAAGAGCGGGAGGTTCCTGTCAGGAACAGCATCAAGGCCTGCGTGGACCAGACGCAGTCCGTGGCAGGAGAGAGCGCTGTAAAGCTCCGCCTGCTGGAGCCGGCGGCCATACCCGGCGGCACCCTTGAGAAAGGGAGCGTGCTCACCGCCACAGCGAAAATACAGGGCGGGCGCCTGCAGCTGAAGATCAGCTCCATTGCCTTCAATGGAACCATCCTGCCTGTTGATATCAGCGCTTTTGACCTGGACGGCCAGCTGGGCCTTTTGGTGCCTTATTCGGCGGAAAGGACGGCTGCGGGGCAGATGGCGGGCAATATGGGACAGCAGTCCGCAACGAGCCTGATGCTGACCCAGTCGGCAGGACAGCAGGTGGCCGCAGATCTCAGCAGGGGAGTCCTGCAGGGGATATCAGGATATTTCTCCAAAAAGGTAAAGACGCCAAAGGTAATGCTCAAGGCTGGGCACCAGCTTTTTCTGGTCTCCAAAAAACAATAGCAATCAAAAGAATATAAAGATGAAAAGATATTATGAAAAATACTGGACGGCGGTGCTTGCAGTTCTCTGCGTCCAGCTGTGCTTTCCGCAGAGCAGCCTGCCGGTTATGGACGAGATCAAAGCCTGCCGGTTAGGCATAACCTATGACAAGACCTCGCACCTGATTTTCCCGTCGGAAATCCGTTATGCCGACCTTGGAAGCGGGCTGCTCATGGCTGCAAAGGCCGAGGATGCGAATAATGTGCTCCGGGTCAAGGCGGCTGTAAGGGATTTTGAACAGCAGACCAATCTTTCGGTCATTACGACCGACGGCCGGTTCTACAGTTTTGATGTGCACTATGATCCAAATCCGAAGATTCTGGGCTATAATATAGGTGCGAATGGGAATGCAGGATCGCAAAGCACCCTTTTTGAAGAGCTTGGTGAAAGCTCCCCAAGCACGGCGGAATCTGTGATGAAGCGCATCTATGACAATGATAAGCGGGTGATAAGGCATATCAGGACTAGGAATGCCGGAGCAGAATTCAGGCTGAACGGGATCTATGTCCATGATGGAAAATACTATTTCCATATCGCCCTGTACAACAGCACCAATGTGCCGTACAGGATCGATTTTCTGAACTTCAAAATAGCCGACAGGAACAAGGCCAGACGCACTGCGGTGCAGCAGAAAGCCATATCGCCTCTGCGCGTCTACAGGCCGGCTGGCGAGATCAAGGCCGGAGGCTCAGAGCGCTGCGTATACGTACTGGACCTTTTCACCCTTACGGACGGCAAGCTGCTGCTTATCGAGATATACGAGAAGAACGGAGGAAGGCAGCAGACCCTGAAGATTAAAAATTCGGATCTTCTGAAGGCGTGTCTTCCGGATACTCCATAGAGGAAATCCGTGCAGGATAGAAGTGCAGGTCCGACGTAAATTCCTTAACAGACGGACAAAATAAAACCGGCCATATAGGTCGGTTTTTTGTTTTGTAAAACTTCAATAGTTTGTTTTGTAATATTTTAAGCGTCTTATTATTAAGTTTTGCTTTAATGATTTTTTCTGCATCTATAGACCGCTGCGTTTGCCGAATACGGGCTGGAGAGCATCCCAGAGCTGCTGTTCGAGGATCTCGACAATGAAGCGCCCGATGGCCTGGTTGCTTTGCGAAATTACCTGATAGGCTGATATGGACACCTCGTAATCCGCATCCCCGTCCCATCTGCAGAGGTGCATGGCATAGGTGCGGGAGCTTTGGGTTCCGAGATGGTCCTTGACCCTTTTGCGGAAATCGGTTGTCGAGCTGCCGACATAAAGGATTGTGGAGGTTTTTTTATTATACTTGGAAAGATTCACCCTGTCCCTGTTTTTTGTTTTGAGAAGGTTCAGCGCATGATAAGCTTCAAATGCCTTCAGCATTGCCTTTACCTTTGATGCGGACTTGATTTCAAAGACATAGATCAGCGGATAATCGCTTTTGGCAATCCTGTGCAGATGTTTCCCAAGCACTTTACTGTTTCTGAACTCCGAGCAGTGGAATGAGGTTTCCAGAAACGGTTCTAACGTAATTTGTGATATCTGCTGCGCCACATCAAGGGCAAACCGCTCCGATTTTCCGACGAGGTCTTTAGTGTCTATTTTCATTTTCCATGGAATAATTTCAAATATACAAAATGATGGAATTGGATTGAAATAATAATAGGCGTGTTTAAAGGGGTTTCTTTTGCTTCTCCTATGTTTGTATAATATAATCTAAGTGAAGAAGGGCGAGAGCAGATTTTGCTTTAAATAGCCTTATGGTATATTCAAGAAAAGAGACTGCCTCCTCTTCTTTAACCTTTTTAGAATCTGAACAGAATGTAAGGAATTTGCTCATTATAATGAGTCTTATAGCCAGTATATCCAGTCAGGAGAAAAGATTAAGAAAGGTTATCACTTACCTAAACCATATAAGATGAAGGTATTATTAAAGCAGACAGTAGGAATTGATGTTGCACAAAAAGAATTAGTTGTATCACTTGGTAGAATGGATGAACAGATAAACATAGAAGTCTATGCCTACAAAGTATTTCCCAATACTAAAAAAGGTTTTTCAAGTCTTGTATCGTGGGTAAATAAGCAGACATCAATTACAACAGAAGTACGCTACATTATGGAAGCTACAGGGGTCTATCATGAATCCTTAGCTTATTACTTATTCAGTATAAAAAAACAAGTCAGTATCGTTTTACCAAACAAGATCAGTAATTATGCTAGAACACTAGATATAAAAACCATAACTGACAAGAGCGCTTCACAAGCCATTTCGAGATTTGGTTTGGAAAGGCAATTGGAAATTTGGCAACCTCCTTTAAAAATATTCAATAATTTGAGACAGCTTTGTCGAGAACGAGAGCAGCTGGTACATGAGCGTACAATGTTAAAAAATCAACTGCATGCAGAACACACTTCTGCAACATCAAGTGAAAGCTCAGTGAAACGAACTAAAAAAAGAATAGCTCTTATTGATTTGCAGGAGAAGGAGATAAGAGAAGAAATTGCTGTACTTATCAAAGGAGATCAAGCTCTAGTAGAGAAGATAAAAATAGTATCTTCTATTCCAGGAATTGGAAATTTAACCGCTGTAACCATTATCGCAGAAACCAATGGATTTGAGTTAATAAAGAATAAAAGGCAGTTGGTGAGTTATGCAGGATTAGATGTAAGGGAAAAGACATCTGGAACCTCAGTGAAATCCAAACCCCGAATATCCAAGCGGGGTAATCGGAATTTAAGGAAAGTAATGCACTTTCCGGCACTGGCTGCAATCAGGACTGATGAAAGGTTCAGAGATATTTTCTTAAGAATAGTTTCAAGGCATGGTATTAAAATGAAGGCTATAGTGGCCATCCAACGAAAACTACTAGAATTGACTTTTATCTTATGGAAAAACAATGCATTTTACGATTCAGGTTTTAATCACGACCAAGTTCCATCAGCATTAATAAAAGCATAAAAACTATAAAATAAGTTGAAACTAAATCGTACAATTAAAAAGGGTATTAGCTTGTTTGCTATTATCTTAGGATTCTACTTGTTGAATTTAAAGCAATCCTGCTTTTCAAAAACATTATATGTATCTCCGGAATCAAGTTGATTTGATAATTTATAGCACTCAAGTTATTAGTATGGGTGTATTATTACCCATTATGTATTTTAAAATTGAAATAATAAGTATCCCAATAAAGAACCACCTAAAACAACGAATGCACTGTTGATTTTTTTTAATTGGAAAACGATAATGCCACTGATGAGAGCGATGGTAATGCTTCGCCAATCGGTAATGGTTTCTTTGCCCATTGTAAAACATACTGCTGCTATAATAGATACAGATGCGACATTTACGGCATCTAAAAAATCGGACAGCCCTTTAGAATTTCGTAATTTTCTGATTAACGGGTTAAGCAGTGCCACAAAAACAAATGAGGGAAGAAAAATGGCAATGGTTGAGATAATTGCTCCATAAAGTCCGTTTATCTGAAATCCAATGAACGTTACCGAAGAAAAGACTGGTCCAGGCGTGAACTGACCTACCGCTATTGCATCCATTAGTTGTTGTCTTGTGAGTAAACCTGTCGCTACCAGTTCCGTATCTAAAAAGGCAAAAAGTACATATCCGCTACCATAAAGTATGGAACCGATTTTAAGGAACGTCCAAAATAGTTTTGAGTTTGTGGTTGTCCAAAAAGTTGTTTGCACAATTTGAAGAAAGGTAAGCGGAACAATACTTTGCAAAGTATCATTTTGTCTGTTCTGAACCGTATGCAATCCAAATGCTAACAAACCTGCACCAAACATCAAATAAATTTCATTAACTCCAAACACTGCCGCTAACAAAACAGTAATGCCGATAAGACCTAAATTTATGGACTTGACAGATTGTTTTGCCAATGGATAAATTGCTGCCAGAATGATGGCTATTATAGCAGGTTTGATACCATAGATAAAAGGTTGTACTTCGGGTAGCTGTCCGTAAAGATTATATAAATATGCGAAAATTCCAGTGATAAATACGGCAGGTAGAATAAAGCATAAACCTGCTATTATCAATCCTTTCCAACCTCCTTTGTCATAACCGATATGAATGGCCATCTCCGTACTATTTGGACCGGGAATAAGATTGGTTGCTCCAAGCAAGTCTAAAAAATGCTGTTCGCTCATCCATTTTCGTTTTATTACCACTTCATCCCGCATCATAGCAATATGAGCTGCCGGACCTCCAAAACCTATAAAGCCTAATTTGAGAAATAGTTTAGCAATTTCTTTCTGGCTAGCCTTATTTCCCATTATTCATTATCTTATTATCAATAGACCAAAGACCGCCACCTTTTATAAATAGAAAGATACTCCCCAACAGCATCGCCCAGTCTGTCCGGCTTCCGTGCATCATTTCCCAAAATCCTTTTTCTGCCAATACTTCCGATTTGGTTGTTGCAATAGCAACTATCATTATTATAATCAATGGAATACTTGCCAATCTTGTCAAAAGCCCAACAAGAATAAAAAGTCCGCAACTAATTTCAAAACTGCCAACGAACGGACCTAAAAACTCAGGATTTGGTAAACCGATTTTAGCGAAGCGACCTGCCCCCAATGTATCAGCAAATAAAAACTTCTGTATTCCTTCAGAAAGAAATACGGCACCTACCATCAGTCGAATAAGTATGGCAGTTTTTGATAGGTCTGTCTTAGTTATTTTTTGAAACATCATGATTAAATAGTTTTATGAATTTTGGATTGTATTTTTTATATAAATGAGCTGCCATGAATGCAATTGGTATACTTAAAATAGCAGGAACTAGAATATCAGTGGGATAATGTACGCCTAAATAAACCCTGCTTACACTAACAAAAATTGCCCAAGGGATAAGAATAAATGGCAGCCATTTTAGACTATGCTTAGCTACTATGGTCAAATAAAATGCTAAGGCAAAGACATTTGCAGCGTGTGAAGAAATAAAACCGAACTTGCCGCCACGATAATTGTTTACTATATGCAGCTGGTCTTCTAATTCTGGATTATGACTTGGACGAAGCCTTTCAAATAATGGCTTAAATATGCCGGAAGCCAGCTGGTCACTCATTGTGATGAGCAAGGCAATTAGTAAAATCATCAGGATAGCATCCTTTTTATATTTCAAGGCTAGCAAAATTATCAATGCAACATAAAAAGGCAGCCATGTGTATTTACCGCTGGCAAACCACATTATATTGTCCCAAAATTCATTATGGCTTCCATTTAGCCATAATAGAATATTTGTATCTATCTGTTTAATGTGTTCAAGCATTATTTTCTGATGGGTGATTGTCTTTCTGTCGGCGTTTTTACAGTGAAGAAAGGTACTTTTTCCATTGCATGACAGCTAACGCAGCTATTGGTAAGCATTTGGAAGTTCTTATTAAAAACAACTGTATCCCTTTTTTTTAGTGCCTCACTCATTTGAGGGAGTGTAACAGTTAAAAAATGATGTGCGGAAGGTGCCCGTTTAGGTCTTCTTTCCAATCCATTTTCTATCGCCTTTTGGATTTTTTCGAGTTGATAATCGGCATACTCCCAGTTTTCGTCCTGTCCCGCCCAATACAATTCCTGGTAGCGATAGCCCGTTTCCACCATTGCCATGTCAAAACCACGAAATTGATTTTCTATCGTTTCAAGTTTCTTCTGCTCGTTTCCTTTTATCCACTGTCCCTGAACAGCTTCTTGTTTTTGATTACAAGCCAAAAGAAAAAGAAATATTAATATAGATGTTAAATATCTCATTGTTTACAACTTTACATTACACAAATTTCGTACAATACAAATCATTTAGAACGGTATATTTGAAAATAACGTAGTGTATTTTAGGTATTTCGGAAGGTTTGTGGCGTAACACCTGTGTGGCGTTTAAAATACTTAACAAAATGGGAAGTGTCATTAAAATTCAAACTATAGGCAATTTCAGAAACACTACTTTCTGTATAAATCAATTGTCTTTTTGCTTCGCTAATGATATGCACTGCAATTACTTCTGCTGCCGACTGGTCTAATGTTTTACGGCAAATTGCATTGAGATTTTGTGGTGTAGTGTAAAGTTTTTCTGCATAGTAGGCAACATTATTTCGCAGATCATTTGTTTGGTTGAGTAGTTCCCTGAATACTGCAATTATATTATCCGTTTTACTGGTTTTAATTATCAAAGGTTTTGCCGCAATCAATATTTTAGCAAATAGTGCTTTTAGTAATCCTTCGGTAACGGTAAAATCTTTTTCTCTAGTGAGCAGTTGGAATAAAGTATCTATATTTTCTGTTTCTTTCAGATGAATGCAGCTTAAGCCGCTTAGTTTAGATAAAAGACTTTTAAGCTCACTGTCCATCGACTGGTCGACAAACCTCTTCTTTAAGAGCAGTACAAAACCGTCTGGTGTATCGGTCATATCCCAATGATGCACCTGCTCTTTACGGACAAAAAATACAGTTGGCGGCTTTATTGAAAATGAAGTATGGTCTATGGTGTGAAAGCCGCTTCCTTCTCTTAAATAAATAATTTCAAAATAGCTGTTGTGTTTGTGCGGTTCAGTCTTGCGAATTTCTTTTCTGAACGGTGCAACTTTTAATAATGCTGCCGCTTCAATTTTGGTTTTTATGGATATGGTCTTTTTCAATCCGTTATAACTTCTATATTTGATGTTTATAAAATTAACTATAATATTTCTTGTTCAACCATAAACTTGCCTTGACTAAAAGTATCAATACGGGCACTTCAACCAATGGCCCAATAACGCCCACAAATGCCTGCGGCGAATGGATACCGAAAACCGCTATGGCTACAGCTATTGCCAATTCAAAATTGTTTCCAGTGGCAGTAAAGGCGATGGATGCGTTTTTATCGTAGGGAATTTTTAAGGTTTTATTGATAAAGAAGCTCACGAAAAACATCAGTACAAAATAGATGATTAACGGTATGGCTACTTTTACCACATCCAATGGCAACTCTACTATTTTATCGCCTTTTAGACTGAACATTAATGCGATTGTAAACAGTAAAGCATATAATGTAATGGGTGATATTTTGGGTACGAATATTCTGTTATACCACTCTATGCCTTTTGATTTTACCAATGCGTAACGGCTTATAAAACCTGCTAAAAATGGAACACCCAAGTATATGATTACACTTTCTGTTACATCTTTCATCGATACGCTTACGTTGTAGTTGGCTAAACCTAATTTGCTTGGCAATACGTTGATGAACAGCCAAACTAAGAAGCTGTAAGAAAGTATCTGAAAGATACTGTTTAAGGCTACTAACATCGCTGTATATTCTCTATTTGCTTTAGCCAAGTCGCTCCATACGATTACCATTGCAATACATCTTGCCAAGCCTATCAATATCAAGCCTGTCATATAATCAGGTTCGTTGTGTAAAAACAGAACGGCTAAGCCGAACATCAACCCAGTACCAATAACCCAATTCAGCATTAACGATATGCCAATTACTTTTTTGTCCTTAAAGACTTGTGGCAACAATGAATAATCCACTTTTGCCAATGGCGGGTACATCATCAGTATTAAACCTGTTGCCAATGGAATATTTGTAGTGCCAACGGATAGAGCATTTGTAATTTTTGAAATCTCTGGAAAGAAATAACCCAATGCTACACCTAATGCCATGGCAAGGAATATCCATAAGGTCAGGTAACGGTCAAGAAATTTTAATTTTACTTGCATGACTTATCGGCTGATTTTTGAGAAGACATAAAACATTTCCGCTGCTATCTGCAAACTTCTTTCAGCATACACCTTTGATTGTTCTGGTGTATGATCTGAAATTTTGGGGTCTTCAAATGTGATGGGGATTCTCCTTTCCGCTCCTGCAATAAAGGGGCATCCGCCGTCAGCCTGTGAACAGGTCATAATAGCTGCAAACGCTGATACAGGATTGAAAGGACTATCATACTTTTTAGAAAAGCCAATTACAGGTAAAGTATTATCGCTGTACTTTATAGCATATACAGGATTATGAGTGTCTGTAATTTTGAAAATGTTAAATCCTTGATTAGTTAATGTTTCTGCTACTTTAGGGAATAGTGCCGTTTCTTCTGTACCGCCCGAATAACAGTTTAAATTTGGTATGTTAAAACGTGCTGCTGCTGCCTGTGCCCAAACCTGCGACAAATGGCTTCTGCGGGAATTATGCGTACAAATGAAGTTGATATTTATATCTTGTTTGTCGTTTATCTTTTGCTGTACAAAATCGATCAGCGGTTGTAATATTACTTTGCGCTCCTCGCTGATATTTTGCAGTTGTAACTGCTCGATTGTTTTTATTAATACTGAATACATAATTTGATCTTTAATTTTTACGAAAACTGCAGAATACAAAATTCTGATTGGTTTCAGATGGTGTCGTATGGTCAATGGTAATACAGCCTATTTTTTGAAAATGATTTTGAAACAAATCTGTCATTGTCTGTTCTGAATATTGCTTAATTTCAATACCGCTGCATTTTGTAGGACCTTGTTTGGAAAAAGTGCCAATTACCAAAATGCCATTTTGGGGAATAGCTTTGGTTGTAGTTTCTACATAATTTTCTATCTCGTTTTTATCCGTCAGGAAATGAAATGCTGCCCTGTCGTGCCAAAAGTCATATTGCTCCGTAGGTATAAAATCTGAAACATCTGATACGATCCATTTTATTCTATCGCTTTTACTGCCTAATCTTTCCTTTGCCCGTTGGATAGCGGCATTTGAAATATCCATAACAGTAATATCTTCGTAATCCAGCTCAAGTAAATGGTCAACAAAAAAACTATCTCCACCACCTATATCAATAATTTTAGCCGTCTTTGGCAAGTTGAATTGATGAACAAAATGGAGAGAAGTTTCAGGATTAGGCTGATACCAGCTCACGGTTTCTAAAGGTTTGCTCTCGTAAATATTTTCCCAGTGGGATTTTCGATTGAAATGTTCCATATTTCTCTTTTGATTTTATGATTAACAGCATCCGCCACCGGGTGTACAAGCATTATTCGCTGGTAATGCTGCCAAATTTTTCTTTTGCTTTTCAGTAGGAATACCGCAAGTATCTTGCGCTAAACAAGCGGTCTGTTTGTTCTTTAATACAAAATGGTTTCCGTTAAAATCCAAATCATATTTACCAATTGTTTCGCTTTGGTATTCCACTTCTATCTCGGCATCTTCGATACCCAGTTTTTCTTCCGAAAGTTTGATGATGCTTAATAATTTGGTTGGCTTTAACCTGTGTTCAAAATCGTTGGCATTCCATAATTGAAAATTGACAACTTTTTCGGTGCGAACTACGCCACCGCAGTCAATAAAATTTTTAGTGATTTGCCCAACTTCCGTAACGTGGAAATGTTCCGGTACAAATATTCCGTTCTCTAATTGGAATTCAACATTATCTAATGCTGGTAAGATTTCTTTGATTTTTGATATTTTCATTGTTTTTTATTTAATTGTTATATTGCTTTATTACGATTAATATATTAAAAAAAATGCTTAACAGCATTTATAAACCCCTACATTATCTACAAAGAACATATTGAGTTCATTTTTTATCTGCTGCCAAACATTTTCATCAATGCAGTAACATACACTGGTTCCCTCGATGCTTCCTTTGATGATACCAATATTTTTAAGTTCTTTTAAATGTTGTGAAATCGTAGCCTGTGCCAATCCCAATTCTTCCACTAAGTCATTACAAATGCAAGCGTTCTGTTTAATGATGTACTGCAGGATAGCAATTCGGGCAGGATGAGCCAGTGCCTTTAAAGTGGTTGCTAAACTATTTTGCTGTTCTGTAAATATTTCTGTTTTTGTTACGCCCATCTTGTCTGTAATAATACATCGCAATATTACGATAATGTATTTAAAAACAAAAATATTTCCTTTTTTTATTTAAGAGATTTAGAAAAGACCTTTTCAATTTCAAATAAAACTGATAAAAAACTTGAATTATAACACAGAATCTTTTCTTTGGACGCCGGAGCGGAAAGAAAAGAAGCCCGCAGGAAAGCTCAAGGGATATGGAATCCCTTATGAAAGCTTCCCGCATCGCTTATGGTAAAACGGCGCTCTGTGCCTTTTGGCATTAGGGATGCACCGCCAAAACGCAAAAAGGCACCCGACCGGAGGAAGGGAGCCATTTTTGCCGCCCGCATCTGCGGGTCATCCCACTTTGAGGCGATTGGACTGGAAGTTTTTGAGGTTTAGGAAGAATCCCCTGTTTTCAGTCATCCCGAAACGGAACAGATTCCAAAGGAGGGAGCATCCCAACTGCGCAAGAGCCGAGTTGATGAACAGATCCTGCTTCTCAAGGCTTTCGGCAAGCGAACAGCTCGGTGTGCCGTCAAGAGTTTCGGACTCTTGGAGCAGTTCCCCGAATTCGTCGGTGACAAAGGGCAGGACAGGGACAGTCTGATAGATTTGGGAATCGGGCTGTCTGATTTCAGAAATGGTGGACAGTAAGACCTGCCCCGCATGCTGGCTGTTGCCGAAATCCATCCAATATTTTGGAGTGTCCCTCTGCGGAATGTTTCGTTGAAGCGAGGCGAGGATTTCCGCAACCTTGAAGCGGGACTGCACGCTGTCGGTGCAGGTGATGTACAAATTTGCCTGCGCATTTTTGGGCAGTCTGCCGAGTGCATCCTTTTCAAATTTTACGCTTTCGGCTTTCCAGTCCGTACCCATGAAGCGGTTGGCACGGTTGATAAGGGCAACGGATTTGTGCAGTCCTGTTTCGCAGGGCGCAAAACGCTGTCTTCCGAGATTGGCGTCGCTTATCAGGTCGTCATCCCAAAGGCGGACACAAAGCCCTGCATGACCGAGCGCTATCAGGCTGAAGTTCATTTCCATGAGGGCGGTCAGCACTTTCGAGCCTGTACCGCCAGCGCCTATAAGGTTTACTGTAAGCGGGTTTGTGGGGCTGATGAGATAGGTGTCGGCAAAATGCATTTTGGTCTTTTCTGTTTTCATGGCAGTAGGCTTTTAAGTGTTCTGCTGTTTTTTTTCAATACTTCGGCAGGGAAAGGTCTTCCTGATGCAATCAGGTCTTTCCACAGGCTTATGCAGCATCCTTTTACGGGACTATTTTTGCCTATGAGGTGGCTGAAGTAGCTGTTGAAGAAATAATCCTCCCACGCCCCTGTAAATTCTTCAAGCGAGGCGGAGTTTTTGATGCTGATGCTGACCGACCCCATGCATACCCTGCCGTCCTCGTAGATGTTCAAAAGAGGTGCATGGCAGAGGGCTGTCTTTTCGGTAGGTCTTCTATTGCCGGCAATGGCAAATACCCTGAGGCTGTTTCTTGTCGCCTGCCATATCATGGCAGGCATGTGCGCCTTGCCGTCCGCAATTTCAAGGCTTTCTATGAAATGCAGGGTTCTCTCTTGGGGTTTGGTATACCAAAGCACAGCGCCCCTGTCAGGGCTTGGCATGATATGCAGTATGTTTGCGGGCAGGATGCCTTCGGATTTCAGAAAGGCGGTCTGCTTCTGCTTTTCGGTCATTAAAGCCTTTGCAAGCGCCTGCGCCTCACGCTCGGTAAGCGGGTGTGCGTTGACAGGCATTCCGTCCCCGTCCATATCGAAATGCTCGACATACACCGACCTGTCCGCAGACTGGCTCTGATAGAACACAAGTGCGGAGGTGGGATGGTAAAGGACGCCCAGCTGTTCGGAAATATAGTTTCTATTATTCATCGTCGTTTGATTTGTAGTTGTACAGCAGTCCGCACAGGTCATCCAAGAGGGAAAAGAACCTGCGCTCGAAATCCAGGCTTTGGTGCTTCCGCGTGCCAATGTCGAATCTTTTCGAGATGGTCGGCTCGTGCATCTGGCTGTATTCGTTGAATTCATTGTTGATGCTCTGCTCAAGGGTTTCATAGAGCCATCCTTTGGTATGCGAAATAAAGGAAATGTATTTGTGCATTGGGATGCTTTCGGTGTCCTCTTCGTCATTCACGTCCCCGTTGCAGGCGGGGGCATTTCTAAAGATTCCCTCGTTGGGATAGTCGCTGTAAAGCCTATGCGCTTTTTGGGCAACCGACAGGCATTCCCAGTCGAATGCATCACGGCATTTGAAGCTGCGCAGGCGCTGTCCAAATAGCCTCAGGCTGATTGGATTGTATATTTTTTTTTCGATAAAGTCCCCTATAATCTCCGCCCTGTCGAACTCATGCAAAAAGCGTTCTCTCTGTTCGCCTTCGTCGTCCTGCTCCGTCCATTCCCTGTGCATTTCATACATCCAGTACAGGTAGCTGTCCTGCTGTCTGTAGTAGGGGACTTCCGCAATATGGTACAGATAGGAAAAGAGGCTTAAAAGCAGTTTGGCATTTCTTTTGTACCACGCATCGTGGCTCATCCAATACAGCGGTTCGACGGGTATGTAATACAGGGTCGTCCCTGTATCGCAGGTTTCCTCGCTTTCAAGATAGGTTTCAGCACCGTCCTGTATCAGACTGATTTCGGGGCAGTCCGCGTACTGTTTTTTCAGCATCCGCTCCGCATCCCACAGCGACAGCGCTAAATTGTACGGATATTCAAAGCAGTCGGTCTGCATGGGGGTGATGCCGTAATGCGCTGTCAGATGCGAAAGGGATTTGTAGAACTGCGGCTGCATTCTTTTGTGTTCCCTACGGGGCTGTACGGTTTTGCACTGCTCCAGTTTGGGCAGGAATGATATTCTCAGAAAATTATCGGAAGCATTCCGACAGGGACTGATTTTGCTCTGTCTTTCTGAATTTCCCCCGCGTCTTTGGGTCTGTGCATCCAAGCCATGAAATTTCCCAGCTGGTCGTGCAGCTGTCTTTGTCTTTTCTGCCGCGGCAGGCTTATTGTGCCTGCTATCGTTTTTTTTCTGCATGGTTCATTGCCTTTAAATTAGGTTATCCTTTTGTTCCCATTACGGTTTCGAATCTGTATTCCACCGCATCGTCCCTGATGACTGGCGCTGAAATTTTGGAGGTCGTCAGGATAGGGTATGTCGGGGCGTAGAAATTCAGCACCGCCTCGACGCTCCATCTAGGTTCGGGGTCGCTCAGCCTTATCTGCTGACCCTTTTCAATGATTATGAAAACCCGCTGTAGGTGTGTTGCTAGTAACATATCGCTGCATTTTAATATTCATATTCCTCTTGGTCTTCTTCTTCCTCTTCATATTCCTGCTCCTCAAAGGACATTTCCTCATCGGGCTGAATCTCTGCATGTTCGGGATAGAGCGCCTCTTTGGGCGGTTCGGGCTTTTCCTGTTCTGAACCGAAAAGGCTCGGAGCGGAGAACCTGTCCGACAGGGATGTTCTCTTTCTGCGTATTTCGTCGGCTCTGTCGGGAAATTCCGCCGCTTCGGGAACTTTCATCCAAGCCTCACGGAATCTGCCCTGTTTTCCAGTTCTTCAGCCTTTGTCATGGCATCGCTGAATCTTTTGTCTTTGGCTTCGTGCTGCTTTTTCTGCGCATCGGCTTTCTGTTTCTCCTTTGCCGACTGCATTTTCACCTGTTCCAGCTGTTTCATGAAAGATTCCATGTCTGCCATCAGTCCCGATGCGCTCTGCATCGGGGCGGTAATGGTGTGAAAGAAACCGCTGTCGAGTTCCTCTGCTGTTCCTCTCAGGTTGAGCGGGGGTATGATGTTTTTGGCATTGTCCCCGCAGGCTTCGTTTTTAAGCATGACCGATACGACAAGGATGCCTTCGGTCGATTTTGCGATGGTCAGGTGCAGATCCCCTGAAATGTCCATCTGTCTTATCTGATTGAAAAAATTGCTGTTCATAGCTGTAGATTTTAATGTCTGTTTTTTATCGGCTTCACATACTGAGAAGCTGTAAGACGGCCGCTTTGAAGGCAGCCGCCCGTCTTTTTTTAATTCAGCATCAGCGCCTTATTGCCGTCCACGGCAAAAGAGGTGCAGAGTTCGAAGGCTTTCTGCGATTTCAGCTGTGCCGTTCCTCCCATCACGATGGACTGCAGTTTTGCTTCATCGTCCTTGTAGGTGCGCACGTTCTGATAATATCCTGTCACGGCATTGTATGCGCCATAAAGCGTTCCTTTTGTGGTTTCCATCTGTTGGGTGTCGCTTGCCATGGCATAGGCAAAAGCATCTTCCACGGTGTTTCTGAAAATGGCGGACACTGCATCATCTGCGCCAGTTTTAAGCATTTCCAGAGTTTCCCTGTTCGGGCATAATG
The DNA here is from genome assembly GCF_000016645.1 of Flavobacterium johnsoniae UW101. Lineage (NCBI taxonomy): Bacteria > Pseudomonadati > Bacteroidota > Flavobacteriia > Flavobacteriales > Flavobacteriaceae > Flavobacterium > Flavobacterium johnsoniae. The sequence continues at coordinate 3,532,338 of NC_009441.1, read as the reverse complement.
CCAGCTGAATCAACTTTTTGACCTCTGTATCCGTAACTTTTACTTTAGCCCAATGGTTGAAGATGTCCTCCAGCTGACTGCTGAGCGTGTTTGCCAGTCCCATGACCTTGTGCGCATCATCAAGGCGCTGTTTTGCTCCCGAAGTGTGTCGGATGCGCACCACGTTGCTCATGCTGCGGAGCGAGGCGTTAAGTGTGTTTTGGCATACGATTCGGATGGGAGTGAAGGCTGCTGTAATGCTTCCGCTTCCATCGTGGGAGGTGGTCAGGAAAATATATTTTTCAGTCACATCATCCCCGCTGCCGACCCTGATGTAGTCGGGAAGCTTGGCTGTAATGAAGATGCGTTCCCCGTTCCCTAACGCCCCTGCGGTTTCATACAGGATGCCTTCGCCGCCGCCGACTATGGCGTCAAAAAAGCTGAACGCCTCACGGTTCTGTACTATATGGTAGTCTTTCCCCACTACGCCCAAAACCGTATTGCTGTCGGTGCGGATGGTCGAGAAATAATCGGGAACGTGCAGTTCTGCGCCTGCCGTCACAGTACCGTCCTGCATTTCCTCCTTTGCCAAGGCTTTGGTGTATAAAGGCGTTTTGGCGACCTCGTAATCCAATTGGGCGTGCCTGATGGCTTCTGCGCTTGTCGGATAGTCCTGCACCGTTTTTCCGAGATTGTGCCATGCTTTCTGCTTTACGCTGAAAAATGAATAATTTCCTGTGCTGCTGTTGTAATTGATATTGTGTGCCATGATAATTGTTTTAAAGTTGAAACTTGATATTAATTCCTATGTGAGCCTTAAAACGGCAGGTCTTCCTCAGGTTCCTGCACAGCAGGTCTGCTGCTTTTGTTCTGTGTTGCCGTAACTTCGCCCTGTTCCTTTTTTACGCCTCCGTGCAGCTTAATCTGCGAGGTATTGAAGTTCAGTCCCGCATGCAGTTCCCCGTCGCTTCCTTTCCATGCTCTTGCGCTTACCCTGCCTGACAGTTCCACAAGAGTTCCCTTTCTCAGTATTTCCGCTACTTTCGGGCTAATCCAGTAGGCGCAGTCGAAGTAAGTGGTCTGTTCCACTCGCTCGCCCTCCTTGCTTCTGTAGCTATCGTTTGTCGCTATTGAAAAATTCACGACCTGTCTGTTTCCTGACAAGGTGCGTACCTCTGCGTCTTTTGTTACTCTTCCGATGATGTTCATGATTTCTGATTTTTAAGGATTAATTTTTTTTGAAATTTTATTTATTCGGCAATGACGAGGTGGAGCTGTTTTGTTTCATTTTCCGCTTCCAATATTTTATTTCTCATTGCTGACATTTTTTTTATTCGTTTAAAGAGCCGGTGTATGCTATGTTTTGTTTCATGAGCATAAAAAGGTTAGTGTTTAGCAGAAGCAAGGCTTTGATGGAAAATACGACCCGTATGGGTGGAGATTTTATATCAAATCCGCAGGACATGGCCTTGCTTCTGGGTTAAGAACACGGAGATACCTTTGCTCCTGAAATAAGACAGAAGCATACAGGCTGTTGGCAAAAAAATAACGGGAAGCCATGTGACTAGGATATTAGAGCGGGAATAGGATGCAATCTGAAATTCTGAATTAGATAAATTGGTATATATTATTGGAAAACAGGTATTTGTACCTGTTGTCTGTTTGATGTTTTTTCTATATTTATTGTGTGTTTTGCGTTTGACATTTTTCTAGATTTAGAATTATGAATAATTGGGCGCAGATTTGAATTGTATAAGATTCGATACCTGAATTAAACTAAGATGAATATTGGTTGGAACATAAATATTAAGTGTCATTTAATATGATTTGTTATGGGAGAAAATTATAAAATGGAACTGGCGGAAGCTGTTGAGATGGCTAAGCAGGAACTTTATGGTATTCCTGGCGTCCTAAATATTGAGCAGGGCTTTAGATTTAAAAATGGATGGATTACGGACGAAGAGGTCATCTCTGTGCAAGTTGCGGAAAAAATTAATGAAAAGACGCTGCTTGAACTGGCGGTGAAACCTCTGCCTGCAGAGTTCATGGGATACGGAATCGATGTGGTGGCTGCGGGATTCGAACAGCAGCTTGAATATTTGGGGGTGGATGTAAGCTTTTGGGCTGCGCCAAAGCCAGGCAATTATCGTGAGCCTGCAAATATTGGGCTGCCCCGTGTAGTTGAGTATATGGAAGCGGTTTTTCATGTTAGCCCTGATTCGGGATGGCCAAATCTGAAGGATTTTCTTAAAAGAGTAAGCAGCAGGCTTACTGCAACCATGTACGAGTGGGAGGCTGAGCACATTAGTTCGGCAATTTTTGAGGCTGTGCAAAACTGCAACGGGAGCCTTAGAATGGTTACCCAAAACGATGGCACTGATAGAGCGGTGAATAATATGAAGAGCCGTCTAGGGAGTAAATTTGAGCATGTCTGGTCATCTGTAGGAAGCGGCAAATTAATTGCGAGCGACTATCATATAAAAGTAGCAGCGCGAGATGATGAGGAGTTCTGGCTGAGCAGCGGAAATTGGAAGAATTCGAACCAAGCCGATATTGATCCGGCAGGCAAGGGCCAGGCTATTCCCGGACCGCTTGCGAAACATAACCGGGAGTGGAATGTGGTAATAAAAAATGCGACGTTGGCTACCATTTTCAGAAAGTACATAGATTGGGATTATCAGGAAGCGCTGCGTGTGCCTTTCGATGTTAAAGAAAAGCTCGCAAATTCCTATGTCTTTATCTCTAAGGGGATCTGTCCTCCAGTACCTCCGATAGTAAGATATTTTAAGCCGTTGACAGTTAAGCGCATACTTGATGTGCAGCCTCTGCTGACTCCGGATAAAAATTCTGAGGGCCAGCGTATGTTCCTTTATCATGCGACAGAAATGGTTAAAAGTGCAAAGGTTAGCATTGACATTGAAAACCAGTCTTTTTCATTATTGGAGAACAACGATCCTGTTTATGAAAGCTTTTACAGGGCGGTTGTCGAAAAGCAGAGCAATGGCGTGGCGGTGAGGATAATTTTCAGGGATCCGCGTGAATTTGGGGCTAAAGGGCAGGCTGGTTTGGTTAAAACACTCACAAGGCTTAAAAAATTTGGCTTTAATACTGATAATATAAAAGTACAGTGCCGATGCCATACCAAAGCAATAATTGTTGATTCTTCAGACCAAGCCAATGCTCAGGTTTTATTCGGAAGCCATAATTTAACCACGACGGGAGCCATGTACAACAGGGACGCCAGCTTATTGATAAGAGACAGGCCAGTGGCGCAATATTTTCAGGAGATTTTTGATTTCGACTGGAGCAATTTAGCGGTTCAGCAGACTGTCGAAGGCCTTACTGCTGTAAAACTTGCTTTAGCGTCAGAAGCGGCGCCGGAAGGATTTAGAAAGGTTCTGCTTTCTGAAATTTTAGGAGAAGCTTAGGTAAATGAAACAGGTTTAAGATTTTTCAAAATCTAAATCTGTGCAAGACGATTATCTTTACTGTAAACGCTCGGCAAAATCCAGGATCTTGCTGCCGTTTATAGCCGCTCCAAGGTTAATTGGCAATTGCGTCTTTACAATCTTTTTCTTTTTGATTGGCACTCTTTCTATTTCTCCTTCAGCGGTGTATTGCGGTCCCTCGTATAAAATACCAAGCAGGATTATCCGATATTTGACAAAATAATGGTTTTCATTTCGATCCATATATTGGCCGATATTGTAAATAATGATCGGCGATCCGCTTGAGCCGGGAAAACACGCCGCATCAATTAAAAATTCATCGTAGCCAAGATATGGCAGTCTTGGGCTGGTTGCAGTAATTCCTTTTCTGACAATGGGTTTGTTGTTGTGGTCATCCCAAATGTTTTCAGGATATCCGACCATTATGATTTCTTCGATGGCACATAAGTTTTCAATTTCCTGTTTAGTGGGGATATGGCTGGAGTCAAACGCTCCGTAAAAAAAATCTTCTTTGATTAAGTGCTTAATTGATTTTATCGGCAGAATGCATAAGTCGACTTCGTCGTCGGGATGGTTAATCCAGTGCGATTGGAAGTCTTCAAGGAAAATTGTCAAATGTTCAGTGTTAATCTGTTCTCCATTTTGGTCTTTCTTGGTTAGGGTAAACTGGCCATTCTGGACTCCATCTACAACATGACAGTTGGTTACAATCACTAAGCTATCCAGTGTTTCTGGGGTTTGCGGATCGAAATCAAAAAAGAAGCCGGTACCTGTGCCGCCATTTTTGCCAAAAGTTTCTATTCTGACAGTTGCTGATGTGATAAGATCGGTAACGGAAATATCGTTGGAATTCTTGTTTGAGAGTTCTTTTGCCATAAAGTTTTATATTTTATCAGGGGTGGTTATTTGCAGATCTGCTGATATAATAGATTTTTAAGCCAGCTAGTTCCGGCTGGAATATTTCATGTAAGCTTCAACTTCAAGATGGAGCCGAATTATGTCTGCGATGAATTTGGACGCTGTTGAATTCCGCTTTCCAAGCAGGGATCTGGCTATTGAACCCTTCGCAGCGCCTGATGCTCCTTGTCCGCTGTAAAGCAGATTGTGTTTTATCTTATTTTTCAAGGGCATTAATTCATCAGGAACAGGAGCGCGCAAAGCGGACCTTATCTCAAGCTCGGATTCAATCAATCTTTCCTTTGCGTTGCCTTTTCCAATGCAGAGTTTATAAATTGCTGCGGTACTTTTACCGATAAAATAATTAAAACTCGGTTTCATAATTATGTGAAATTATAATAAGACGAAATTTGAATCCTTATTGAAAAAATCCTCACACCTTTTTTTAACCATTTTATAGCTGCTATCGCCGAAATAATATTTTTTTAAGTATTCTATCATGGTACGGCATCCGCTTTTGTCGTAAGCTGCAATAGATCTGGCAACAGTTAGATCTATATTTTCGGTTCTGAAAGCGGGACTTCCACCCTTGTGCAGGGGTGTAGTTTTAGGCACCAGTTCAAAATGACCGAATTTGCCGGTAGGCTGATGGATCAGGTATTCCACTTCGTATTCTTCTGGGTTTTCTTTTGGAATTTTTATGTTCTTAATCCTTTTAAATATGTACTCTGCTTCCAGCTTAAGAGGCGGATTTCTGAAAACGTTGTTCTCGTATGCCCAAATGAAATAATCTAAATCGGCAAACAAAATCTGCGGCAGCGTCTTGCCCAAATGCTTTTTTAAATTTACTGCTGTAAATACCATAGCGATTTCATTTTTTTAATTAAAATGCTGATTATTGGCGGAATTCTAATGTAAATATACTCTTTAAAAATAACAAATCAGCTATCTCTAATTGATAGACATGTGCTTCCACTTTATGCCAGTGAAAACCGATTTATACATCATGACATTTAATTAAAATAAATTTCTATCTAGTGTAATTATAATCTAAAATGGATAATGAGATGGAAAACGAGACAGGTTACAATGAGTCGAAAATTACAACTGAAAAAGCACTGCAGATGCTTAAAACTGAAGGCTTGGAGGTGACTTTTGAACAGGCTGAAGAAATCTTGTATTTCTTGAGAAAAATTGCTAATATCGCGGTGGTTAAACATTTAAATAAAACAGAATGAGCAAGATAGCAGATTTGTATATCAGGGTAAGCACTGATGAGCAGGCTGAGAAAGGCTTCTCTCAGCGCAATCAGGAAGAGATGCTGAGAAAGTACTGTGGCATCAACAGAATTCAGATACGCAATGTGATTTACGAAGATCATTCGGCAAAAACTTTCAACAGGCCGCAATGGAAAAAATTTCTTGCCGACATAAAAAAACGCAAACATAAAATAAGCCTGGTCCTTTTTATGAAATGGGATAGGTTCAGCCGAAACGCGGGCGATGCCTATCAGATGATAAATCAATTAAGGGCGTTGGGAGTCGAACCGCAGGCAATTGAGCAGCCGCTGGATCTTAGTGTTCCGGAGAATAAGATGATGCTGGCATTTTATCTTGCTGCGCCTGAGGTTGAAAATGACCGCAGGGCGCTAAATACGTTTCAGGGCCTCAGAAGGGGCAAAAAAGAGGGCAGGCATATGGGAATGGCTCCGTATGGCTATGCTAACAAAGTTACCGAAGATGGAAAAAAGTATATTGCAATTGTGCCAGATAAGGCTGCAAACGTTGTTTGGGTATATGAACAGATTGCAAAAAATATTTTCAGTACCGAATCAATATATCAGACAGCCAAAGAAAAGGGCATGGGGATCTCTAAGAACAACATGTGGCTGATTATAAGAAATCCATTATACTGCGGAATGATAGTAGTTCCAAAGTATCGAGATGAGGAGGAAAGGCTTGTAAAGGGGCAGCATGATCCAATAATCAGCCAAGATCTGTTCTATAAAGTTCAGGATATACTCAATAGTAAAGCAAGGACGTACAGGCCAAAAATCAAAACAATTGAGAATTTTCCCCTCAGGGGATTTTTTGTCTGTCCTAAATGCGGACAGAAATTGGGAGGCAGCAAGTGCAGGGGCAGAAGCAGAGATTACTTCTATTACCACTGCGATAAAGTATGCAAGTGGAGGGTAAATTCCGAAATGGCCAATAGTGTATTTAAAGGGCATTTAAATAAGTTCAAGCCTCTGGCCGAAGTAAGAAAATTATACAGTGCAGTTCTGCTTGAAGCATACAGGGAACATACAGGATTGGTTATAAATGAGAAAAAGAAATCCCTGGAACAGATTGGGGTTTACGAAAAAAAACTGGCTGTTGCCAGAAACCTGCTGGTTACCGAGAAGATAGATGCCGATGACTATCATTTAATGAAGACAGAATACAATGCTGAGATCAGCAGGCTTGAAAATGAGATTGGAAATGTGGATGAAGACCGAGCCGATATTGAATCTTTAATGAACACAGGACTGCAAAACCTAATAAAGCTCGGCGAGGCCTTTGGTGACGGGTCTTTAGTCGACTCCAGAGAGATAATCGGTTTAATTTTTCCCGAAAATTTCACATTTCAAAACAATAAAATCCAAACCGCTAGGGTCAACGAAATGTTCAAGTGCATCTATCTGGTAAACAATAGATTACGGGCAAAAAAAAACGGAACAAAAGATGATATTTTTCTTTTGTCCCGAGTAGTGACCTCGACTGGATTCAAACCAGTAACCTTCTGAGCCGTAATCAGATGCGCTATTCAGTTGCGCCACGAGGCCTTTTTGTTATCAATTAGCTATTTTTTTGTAGCTTTGTTGATTGCTTATTGCGGGTGCAAAGATAGACATAAATGTGACATATACAAACATAAAATAAGATAAAAATAAAAAAAAATGAAGATTGAAAATTATATACGTGATATTCAGGGATTTCCAAAAGAAGGAATTTTATTTAAAGATATCACTCCGTTGTTAAATAACGTCGAAGCCAGACAGGAATGCTTGTCAATTCTGGTAAATTCTCTAAAAGGGCAGAAAATCGATAAGGTAGTAGGAGCAGAAAGCCGCGGCTTTTTCTTCGGAATGTTATTGGCACAAGAATTAAAAGCAGGATTTATTCCGGTTAGAAAACCTAAAAAACTGCCTTTTGATATTATTTCAGCTTCATACGAATTAGAATACGGAACAGACAGTCTCGAAATGCATATAGATGCCATAAAAAAAGGCGATCGTGTTTTAATTCATGACGATGTACTGGCAACCGGCGGAACAGCAAAAGCCGTTTGTGAATTGGTTGAAAAACTAGGCGGAGAAATTGTACAATGTAATTTCCTGATGGAGTTAACTTTTCTAAACGGACGTAAAAAAATTAAAGAATATCCTGTTTTTGCTGCGCTGACTTATTAATTATACAAATACAATTTTGTGTTTAACGGCATACAGTACTAAACCTATTCTGGTTTTTATTTCTAATTTATCAAATAAACATTCCCTGTAACCGTCGATGGTTTTAGGACTCAGGCACATTTCTGAAGCGATTTCTTTGTAAGTCATCTCGGTGCAGGCATGTTTTATAAAAACCAGTTCTTTTTCTTTTAAATTCACTTTTTTATTATCACTGTTGACCTTGTTAATAAGAATTCCCGAAACCAGTTCGGTGTAATAAAATCCTTTTTCTATAACACATTCAATAGCATCTTTAAAAATATCTGGTGACGTATCTTTCAGCAGATAACCTTTTGCGCCATTTGTAATCATTTTTATGATTATTTCCTCATCGTCATTTACAGAAAGAGCAATTACTTTTAAATCAGGTCTGTTTTCCTTAATCCATTTCATAGTGCTTAAGCCATCTAAAACAGGCATATTTACATCAAGCAAAACTAAATCTATATTGGTTTCCGGGTTTTCCTGCAGATAGGAAATAAAGACTTTTCCATTCTCAAATCGGTCGATAACTTCGTAATCTCCAAAGCTTTTAATTAAAAGTTCTAATGACTGGGAAAAAAGCTGATGATCGTCGACTATAATAATTTTACTTTTAGTATTCGGTTTCATTGGTTGTTGTTAAAGGGTATTCTAAGGTTACGGTTGTTCCTGATGCATTTTGATTCCATGATTAATTGAGCGCCAATAAGTTTAGCTCTCAGTTTCATGTTGGTTAATCCTAATCCGGAATTTGCTTTGTTAATGTCATAGCCAATTCCGAAATCCTTTAATTTTAATTGAAAAAGCGTTTCGGTTGTTGTAATATTTACTTCGTATAAATCGCTGTGAGAGTGTTTTAGGCTGTTGTGTAAAGCTTCCTGAAATATTCTGTAAATGAATAAATCGTGTTCTTCATTAATTTTCGGAATTTCTCCCGTTAAAGTATAACGATAATGAATTTTCTTCAGTTTTTTTACACGTTCTAAATCTTGTTTTATGGCTTCTATGAAGTTGTTTTGCAGTAGATTATCTTTATTAATAATGCGGGATAAAATTCGGAGTTCGTCTAATGCTTTTGCCAGAACATCTTTAAGATCTTTTAATTCTTTTACCTCAATGCTTTTGCTGCTGATAGACATATTGAGCTGCATTATGCCAACAGAAATAATCTGCCCAATGTTGTCATGAAGTTCTTTGCTGATTTCAGAAAGGGTCTGGTCTTTTATTTCAATTCTGGTTTTTACAAGTTCTGATTGGAAATACATTTCAGCTTCCATTTTTTCGACTAAGTAGTTGTTTTTCTTCTTTAAAAAATACAGGAAAAGAACCAATACAGTAACAAGTAAGGTTAAAAAAACGATACTTAATGAAATGACTAATAATTGTATTTCTTTTCGCTCCATAGAAATCCGATTATGTAACAACTGTGCGCCAGGATATTTAAAATAAATAATACCAGACTAAACACTGAATCATCTTGTTTAATGAGAAACCAGTTTATAGCCAGCATAAAAGGCGTAAAAGGGACATGAAAAACCAATATTCCTAAAATATACCAGAAAAAAACAGATCGTTTAAAGTTTAAAATTTTGTCTGAATTAAAAATCTCTACCAGATATAAACATGATAATATTAATACCAATACTACTCCAATCGCAAAACTATAGGTAAAAGAACGATTAGGGTCTTCTTTAAAATACATGATGTTTAAAAAGAAGGAAAGCATAAATAGTATAAGAAAATAAACTGCGGTCAATCTGTAATTTATTTTTAGCAGAAGACTTCGCAGTAATAAAATATAGGCTGAGAAACTAACGAACATATAGAAATTATAGACATAATAATTTAATAAGCCCGTCCAATACGTAAAATAGTATCCTACAAATTCTATTAGTGCAGAAAACCAGATTAAAATTACTAAAAATTTAGCTTTCTTACCAGGTAATTTATGCATTGAAATTAATCCGATGCTTCCTGATAATAAAGCTAAATAAATGATATAAGATCTTAAAAATTCAAACATAAGTTAATTAATAGATTAAGCTTGGCGGTCTGCCGATGTTTCCATAGTTCATAGGTTCAAGGCTTTGTATATCAGCTGGTGCTGCGTCTTGAACTAAAGCAAAACTTTGAATTTTTGCGGTATTGTCTTCGACTTTTTTTCCCGTAGGGACCAAGAATAGGGTTGTTAATCCGGCTTTTTCACCGTGTTTTTCGTCATCTGGATATACACCAAAGTAAAAGCGTATACCATCTACGTTGTATCCGTCTTTTGCACCATGTGTTTTAATGTAATGAATATAGCTTTCTAATGCTTCTAATGAATACCAAATAGCATTAGCATCTTCTTTTTTAGCTCCTTTTGCTGTTAAAGAAGCAGTTTTCTTATTGTTGTAATTAATATTTAACTGCTTTGCAAATTCTTTAGTTATTAACTGACTAGGTTTTGCGGGTGGATTTTTCATAATTATTTAAAATTTAATTGGTTAATGGTTTAGTTTACTGTTTTTTTATTTGTTGATGGAACAAAATTATCTGAAACCCAAAAACACCACAAGGGGAAAAATACCCTTTTTTAGTTAGGTAAAATTATTTAAAAATTTGGGGTAAAGTATTGTTTAGTAGTTAATTATAATTAAATAATTTTACAACATTAATTTTAAGCACTAAATAGACCATTTAAATATGTTATTTATACGATGTAGAAATCAAGAGCTTCCTGGGTAACAAAACTTAAATTTTACAGCTCTTAATCTAAAAGCCTAAATGAATTTCAGTAAAAAAATAATTCTAAATAAAAAGGCATGAGAACTATTAAATTAGGAGTAAAATCCAATGAAGTTTATTACTTAAATGAGCTTCTCGTAAAATTAGGGTACAGCATTGTAGTTTCTGATAGTTTTGGAACGGCAACAGACAAGTCAGTCAGAGATTTTCAATTAAAAAACAATTTGGTTGTAGATGGAGTAGTGGGTTTGAAAACGTGGACAGTACTTTTAGAAAAAAGTAAAAATAGTAATACGTCAAATTCTAAGCTGCTTTCAGAGCAAAATCTTATAGATTTCGCTAAACAGTTTAATCTTGAATTGGCTGTTGTAAAAGCTGTAAATGAAGTTGAAAGCAATGGAAAAGGTTTTTTAGTCGACGGAAGACCAAAGATTTTATTCGAAGGTCATGTTTTTTGGAAACAACTGGAAAATAGAAATATAGACCCGCATATCTATGTTAACACTTTAAATGAGAATATTCTATTTGAAAAGTATAACAGAAAATATTATGTGGGCGGAGCCGAAGAATACAACCGTTTAGAAAAAGCAGCAAGTTTAGGCGCAGATAAAAAATTTAGAGATGCCGCAAATTGTTCGGCTTCATGGGGACTTTTCCAAATAATGGGCTTCAATGCAGTGCCAATTGGTTATCAAAGTATTGATGAGTTTGTTATTAAAATGAACGAGAACGAAGGCGAACACTTAAAAGCTTTTGGAATGTTTTTAAAGAAAAATAATTTGATAGAAACATTACGAAGTAAAAACTGGGCAGTATTTGCTTTAAAATACAATGGCCCGGCTTATAAAACCAACAAATATGACGAAAAACTGCAGCGTGCTTATTTGAAATATTCTAAATGAAACAAAATAAAACCCGACAGGTTTTAAAATCTGTCGGGTTTGAATATTTATATAGATAAAACTATTATCTTAAGCTTGCGCCTAATTCAGTTTCAAAGGTCTGCTGTAATTTCGACATGATTTTATCGATTTGAGCATCTGTAAGCGTTTTTGTATTGTCCTGAATAGTGAAACTCAAAGCATACGACTTTTTCCCTTCAGGAAGCTTATTTCCTTGGTAAACATCAAATAAATTGATGTCTTTTAAAAGCGTTTTTTCAGTTTGTCTAGCCAGATTAAAGATGCTTTCGTAAGTTGTTTTTTCGTCGATTAACAAAGCTAAATCTCTTCTTACTTCTGGATATTTAGGAATTTCTGTATATTTAATTTTTCCGGTAATGATTTTTAAAACCAAATCCCAGTTGAAATCAGCATAATATACATCCTGTTTAATTCCGAAATGCTTTAAGATTGATTTTTTAACCACTCCCATTTCAACTAATGTATCATTGTTGTAGCAAATAGAAGTTCCTTCAGAGAAAATATCTGACTGAACCGGAGCATTCGAAATTTTTTCAATTCCTAAACGAGCCAAAACAGCTTTCACATAACCTTTTAGTAAAAAGAAATCTGTTCCTTTTTGAGGAGTTGTCCAGCTTTCTTTGTTTCTGTTTCCAGAGATAGATAAAGTTAAATGTTTGTGCTCTTCGTAACCGTTAAGGTATTTATGGTATGATTTTCCAAATTCAAATAATTTTAAATCTGAATTTCTTCTGTTAATGTTGTATGAAACTGCTTCTAATGCTGAAAACAATAACGACTGACGCATTGTTGATAAATCACTGCTCAAAGGATTTAACATCGTAACGTTGTGTTCTTCTTTTAAAGCTGTAGATAATTTAGCATACGCAGCTGTTGTTAAAGAGTTTGCCATCATTTCATGAAAACCTTGTGAGTTTAATTGAGAAGCAATAACATTCTGTACTTTATAATCTTCAGTTCTTGGAGAATTGGCTACTGTTGCATTGAATTTTTTAGAAAACTCAATATTGTTGTAACCGTAAACTCTTAAGATTTCTTCGATAACATCAATTTCACGCTGTACATCTACACGATATGCAGGAATAGTTAAACCTAAACCAGTGTCAGAAACACTGTTTACTTTAATATCTAAAGAAACTAATATTTTTTTGATTGTATCTTTCGGAATTTCCTGTCCGATGATTTTAGAAACGTGGCTGAAATTTAATAAAACAGAAAAATCTTCTACTTTTTTAGGATACACTTCTACAACATCAGAAGTAATTTTTCCGCCAGCAACTTCCTGAATTAAAAGTGCAGCACGTTTTAAAGCATACTCAGTTATAGTTGGGTCAATTCCTCTTTCAAATCTAAAAGAAGCATCTGTATTCAATTGATGTCTTTTTGCGGTTTTACGAACACTTACAGCATCAAAATAAGCACTTTCTAAGAAAATAGCAGTTGTTCCTTCTGAAACACCTGATTTTTTTCCACCAAAAACACCAGCAATACAAAGCGGTCCTTTTTCGTCGCAGATCATTAAATCTTCTGCATGCAAAGTTCTTTCAACATCGTCTAATGTAGTAAACTTAGTTCCTGCAGGTAATGTTTTAACGATTACTTTACCGTTGATTTTTGCAGCATCAAAAGCATGAAGCGGCTGTCCTAATTCATGTAATACATAATTAGTAACGTCAACGATATTATTTTTTGGCGTTAAACCAATCGCTTTTAAGCGATCTTGTAACCAGTTTGGAGATTCCTGAACCGTAATTCCTGAGATAGTTACACCGCAGTATCTTGGTGCTAAAGCTGGTTCTTCAACATTAACATCAATTTTAAGCGTACGCATATCTACTCTAAAGTTGCTTACAGACGGCGTAATTAATTCTATATTAACACCGCGTTGCAGCATTCCCGCTCTTAAATCACGTGCAGTTCCAAAATGGCTCATGGCATCGGCACGGTTTGGTGTCAATCCAATTTCGAAAACTTCATCATTTGCAATCTGGAAAACTTCAGAAGCAGGAGTTCCCGGAACCAGGTTTTCATCCAGAACCATAATTCCGTCGTGGCTTGTTCCAAGGCCTAACTCGTCCTCGGCACAAATCATCCCGTGGCTGTCCTGTCCGCGGATTTTACCTTTTTTAATAGTAAACTCAGTGCCTTCCTTATCATATAGAACAGTTCCAATAGTAGCAACCGGCACTTTTTGTCCAGCAGCAACATTTGCAGCACCGCATACAATTTGTACAGGAGCTTCTAAACCAATATTTACAGTAGTAACTTTTAATCTGTCTGCATCAGGATGTTTTTCGCAGGTAAGTACATGTCCTACAACAACTCCTTCTAATCCGCCTTTAATAGACTGGTATTTCTCGACAACTTCAACCTCAAGACCTAAATCTGTCAATAATTCAGAAGTTTGCTCAGATGTCCAATCAGTTTTAATAAACTGTTTTAACCAGTTGTAAGATATTTTCATTTTAGTTTAATTCTTTTTATGAGGATACAAATATAAGAATTGAGAATTGTAGTAAGAAAGAAATTATTTGGTTTTTTCTTACTGTGTTTTATTTATGAAAAAGCTTACAAGAATAAGTATTTTGTATTTTTAATATTAAAATTTTAATAAAAAAACATTAAAAGAAACTTATAAAATCAAAAGTGTAATATTTGTGCTATTAGATGAACGAAAAGTGCTATTCTCTTCGGGAATATGAAGGTAAATTTGAAATAAATCCAAAATTTACTAATTATGAGCACAACCGCACAAAGACCTGAATTTAAGGCAAAATACGACAATTACATCAACGGAAAATTTACAGCTCCTATTACAGGCGAGTATTTTGATGTAGTTTCTCCTATAGATGGAAAAGTTTTTACAAAAGCAGCACACTCTGGTAAAGAAGACCTTGAAAAAGCGGTAGATGCCGCGCACGAAGCGTTTAAAACATGGGGGAAAACTTCAGTAACAGACCGAAGTATTTTATTGAATAAGATTGCACAAAAAATCGAAGACAATTTAGAGTATATCGCTACGGTTGAAACGATCGATAATGGAAAACCAATTCGCGAAACCCTTGCGGCAGATATTCCGCTGGCAATTGACCACTTTAGATATTTTGCAGGAGTAATCCGTGCCGAAGAAAGTTCTATTGCAGAGCTGGATTCGCAGACCGTTTCGATTGCATTAAGCGAACCATTAGGTGTTGTAGCACAGATTATTCCGTGGAATTTTCCAATTTTAATGGCTGTATGGAAAATTGCTCCGGCACTTGCAGCAGGAAATACAATCGTTTTAAAACCAGCAGAAAGCACACCAATTTCTATAATGGTTTTAATGGAATTAATAGGCGATATTCTTCCTCCTGGAGTTTTAAATATTGTAAACGGTTTTGGTGCTGAACTTGGGCGTTCGTTGGTTACAAACAAAAAAGTTGCTAAAGCCGCATTTACAGGTTCTACTACAACGGGACGTTTGGTAATGCAGTACGCGACTGAAAATATTATTCCGGTAACTTTAGAATTAGGCGGAAAATCACCAAATATTTTCTTCCCTTCTGTAGCAGATCATGATGACGATTTCTTCGATAAAGCCATTGAAGGCGCAGTATTATTTGCCTTAAATCAAGGTGAAATTTGTACTTGTCCTTCAAGATTATTGATTCATGAAGATATTTATGACAAGTTTATTGCTAAAGTAATCGAAAGAACAGAAGCTATTATTGCCGGAAATCCGTTAGACAAATCAACTATGATTGGAGCGCAGACTTCATTGGTTCAAAAAGAAAAAATTCTGTCTTATATTAAATTAGGAAAAGAAGAAGGAGCAGAATTACTGACTGGAGGTGATGTTAACCATTTGGGAGGTGATCTTGAAGGCGGTTATTATATCAAACCGACTTTATTTAAAGGCCACAACAAAATGAGAATTTTTCAGGAAGAAATTTTTGGGCCGGTTTTGGCAGTAACTACTTTTAAAACTACCGAAGAAGCAATTGAAATTGCCAATGATACTATGTACGGTTTAGGTGCAGGAGTATGGACACGTGATGCACACGAAATTTATCAGGTTCCAAGAGCGATTCAGTCAGGTCGTGTCTGGATAAACCAATACCATTCTTATCCTGCAGGTGCTCCGTTTGGAGGATACAAACAATCCGGAATTGGTCGTGAAAACCACAAAATGATGTTAAGTCAATATCGTCAGACCAAAAACATGTTGATTTCTTATGATAAAAAGAAATTAGGTTTCTTTTAAATAGTTATTTGATTGGTTTAAAAGGTAAGTTTTCGGACTTGCCTTTTTTTAATTTAATAAAAATGTCATGATAAAAAGGTTAGATGCAACAAAAGAAGCTGTAGAATTAATACAAATTCTAAAAGAAAAACATGGTGATTTGATGTTTTATCAGGCAGGCGGATGCTGCGAAGGAACGCAGCCACAATGTTTTGAAAAAGGCGGTTATTACCAGCGAATGGGTGATGTATGTATTGGCACGATTGAAGATACTGAATTTTGGGTAGATAAAGATTTATTCGAATATTGGAAACATGCGCATTTTACCCTTAAAGTTATTGATGCTTTTGGCGTGGGAGGTTTCTCTCTCGAAACTCCTTTAAAAAAAACTTTTCAAATTGAATATAGAATTTTTACCGAAGAGGAAGAGAAGGATTTGCAACCTGTAAAGGTTTTTGATTGAAGGAGGAGATTTTAAGAGACAAAGTAACAAAGTAACAAAGGTTCAAAGGGATAAAGGTTCAAAGGGATAAAGGTTCAAAGGTTCAAAAGGATAAAGAGACAAGGTTTTTTTATAGAGACGCACTGTGGTGCGTCTTTTTTTTGAAATTTTTTAAAACAAACAGACAAGTCTGTCTATTTGTTTTAAAAATTATTATATTTGTATTCTAATTTATTTGAAATGCTCCCTAAAGAACGAATTTTAGAAAAGACTTTTACTTTATTTCACAAACAAGGTTATAATGCTACGGGAATCAATCAGATTATTGAAGAAGCGAAAGTAGCCAAAGCAAGCTTTTATCAACATTTTAAATCAAAAGAAGATTTATGTGTGGCTTTTTTGAATCAGCGTCATTCTTTTTGGTTTGATGAACTGGAGAAATTTACTTTAAATGCAGAAGACTTAAATTCTAAAGTTTTAAGCTCTTTTGACTTTTTAATTTTCATGAATGCAAAAGAAAATTTTAGAGGATGCAGTTTTCTTAATATACTTTCTGAAATTCCGCCTGATAATAGTAAAATACGCAGCGTTATTCAAAGTCATAAAAGTGATTTGCGGAATTATTTTAGGGAAATTTTAAAAGAGGAACAACTATCAGATCATGTGTATTTATTATTTGAAAGCTGTATAATAGAAAGTCAGTTGTTTAAATCAAACGAGTTAATAGAACAGTCAAAAAAAATAATTCAAACTTTAATTTTAAAATAATGGAACAGAAATTACCATTGCCGCCTTTCACTTTAGAAACCGCAATAGAAAAAATTCAACTGGCAGAAGATGCGTGGAACAGTCAGGATCCGGAAAGAGTATCCAAAGCTTATACTGTTGACAGCGAATGGAGAAACAGGGATAAATTCGTAAACGGACGTGAGGAAATTGTTCTTTTTCTAACCGAAAAATGGAAGAAAGAGAAAAATTATAAACTTAAAAAGGAATATTGGGCTCATACTGACAACAGAATCGCAGTACGATTTGAATATGAATATCAGGATATTAACGGAAACTGGTTTAGAGCTTACGGAAATGAAAACTGGGAATTTGATGCCAATGGTTTAATGCAGAAAAGATTTGCCAGTATAAACGACCTGCAAATAAAAGAAGAAGACAGGAAGTTAAGATAAATTCTATGGAATAAATTAATTCATACTAGGCGGTTCAGGGATTTTTATTTTTCTCTTGATTTTTTTTACAATTAAAAGATAAAAAGTTATACCGCCTAAAACAATTAATAAAGCAATTTGCAATTGTCCTAAACTATTGTTTTTGCTGTACATAGCATTTGCATTTGCCAGTTTTGCTTTTCCTTCTTTTATTTGAATCTGCGATAAAGATTCTAAAGTTTTCAGTGCTTCGGCACTTGAACTGGCAATTTTACTCCAATTTTTATTTTCAACCTGTTTGTTGATTTCCTTACAGGAGCTTAAAAAAGTATCAAAGTATTGTTTTTCTTTATTGGTTAAAACCGTTTTGGCATACAAATCATCAATGTTATGAATAATATCAAGTGTATGAATGATTTCGCTTTTTTTGATGTTATCGCTTAAATCCAGTTTTTCGGCTTCGGCTTTTATGAAATGCAATTGTTTGGAATATTGAAAAATATAGTGAGCAACAACCAATCTGTCTTTGTAAATCGCGTTGATATTTTCATTTACATTTTTAGAATTCCGGAGTGTATTAAAGTTTCCTAATAAAATAATGAGCATTACAATCAGCAATACAAAAGCCGCTTTGGTTTTATTGCTGTATTTTTTTTGGTCTCTCATAATGCTTAGTTTAGGAAATTGCTTTTCTCAAAGATAGAAATTTGTTTCTGACTAAACAGTATTTTTCGAAACTTGAAAACAACAACAAAATGTCATTTCGAGTAACAAGAAATCACACCAGTGTTTCTGCGTAGAAAGCCGACAATCTTTGTAGATTTTCTAATGTGATTTCTTCTTTGTCGAAATGACAAAATTATGTGTAATAACAAGAGATGTATTATTCTAATACCAGCTCTTCATCATTTGGTTTTCCTTTAAAAAATAAGAATTGCAATAAAAGCGACAATACAATAGTTAAAATCGCACCAATGAAATTCAGCCATAAATAGCCTAATTTTTCCTGACTGTAAATCATGTAATAATAAATTACAAAAATGGTTAACTGACTAATAATAGCGCTGATAAACATTGGTTTTGCCTGAACTCTTTTTAAATAAAAACCAACAAGGAAGATTCCCAGAACTGTTCCGTAAAAGATAGATCCAATGATGTTTACAAGCTGAATTAAATTCTCAAACAAAGTTCCCACACAAGCAAAAAGTATTGCTACAACTCCCCAAAATAAAGTAAAAAATTTAGTTGCATGAAGATAATGTTTCTCTGATTTTTCGGTTTTGAGGTTTCTTTTGTAAATGTCGATTGCGGTTGTAGAAGCCAAAGCGTTTAATCCGGAAGCTGTTGATGACATGGCAGCTGAAAGAATCACGGCAAGCAGTAAACCAATTAATCCTTTTGGTAAATAATGCAGAATGAAATGGAAAAAGACATAATCTTTATCATTCGTTTCGCTGTTGCTGTCGGCTCTTGAAATGATTTCTTTGGCGCGGTCGCGTAAATCTTTTTCTTTATTCGACAAATTCACTAATTCTTTTCTCAGAATCGGATTATCGTAATCCTGATTTAACTGATCGATATACAGCAGATTAATTACTTTTTTATCTTCAGAAAGTTTGCTTAGTTTTTTTTCTAAAGCATGGTATTCTTCTTTATAAGCTGATTTTTCGATTACAACTTTATTGTTCGGATTAAAATTTAACGGAACTGGATTGAACTGAAAAAACACAAATACCATTACTCCGGTAAGAAGTATGAAAAACTGCATTGGAACTTTTAAAAGTCCGTTCATGATTAATCCCATCTGGCTTTCAGCAACTGATTTTCCTGATAAATATCTTCCAACCTGCGACTGATCTGTACCAAAATAGGCGAGGGCTAAGAAAAATCCTCCGGTAATACCGCTCCAAAAAGTATATTTTTCTTCTGGATCAAAAGAGAAATCCACAATATTCATTTTATCGTTTGCACCAGCAATATGCAAAGCACTTGTAAAAGTCATATCGTTTGGCAGATAATGCAGAATCAGGAAAAAGGTGATAAACATTCCCGACATGATTACAAACATCTGCTGTTTCTGCGTAACGTTTACGGCTTTGGTTCCTCCAGAAAACGTATAAATAATTACCATTACCCCAATTATGATATTCATAACGGTAAGGTTCCAGCCCAAAAGTGCCGACAAAATAATGGCAGGGGCATAAATGGTAAGTCCGGTTCCTAATCCTCGTTGTACTAAAAACAGGATAGCGGCAAGCGAACGTGTTTTTACATCAAATCGTTTTTCGAGAAATTCATAGGCAGTAAATACTTTGTATTTGTGATAAAGCGGAATAAATGTCAAACAAATCACAATCATGGCAATTGGAAGTCCGAAATAGAATTGAACAAATCCCATTCCGTCGTGATAAGCCTGTCCCGGTGTAGACAAAAAA
Source organism: Flavobacterium johnsoniae UW101 (assembly GCF_000016645.1). Taxonomy (NCBI): domain Bacteria; kingdom Pseudomonadati; phylum Bacteroidota; class Flavobacteriia; order Flavobacteriales; family Flavobacteriaceae; genus Flavobacterium; species Flavobacterium johnsoniae. Next base: position 3,512,632 of record NC_009441.1, on the reverse strand, counting down.
GTAATGGCGCTGGCCTGTGTTGCCATTACAGAAAGTCCAACGGTGTACCACGGAGTTTCGTTGTTTCCTAAAATAAAGTCTTCAACGTTTTTGCTTCCTTTGGTTTTCCATGAACCATATCCAACAATGAATAAAAGGGTTACAATAAGTACGATCCAGTCAAATAGCTGCATAAGGTTATGAATAAAATTGCATGATTAAGAAAAAAATCACAATGTAAATTGCGTTAGCTACCAAAACATAGGTGTAGCTTTTTTTCCATTTTTTTGTTTTTTTAGCTTCCATATTGCGGTTTTTATTGCTTTATATCTTGTTTTGGAGCTTCAATTGGCTGTTTTAGCGAAATAATATTCGACAGCAGTTTATAAGCGCCGGAAACACCTTCTGGTAATTCTCTAAAGAAACTTAAACCGGTATAGATGTAATATCCTTTTCCGTAAGGAGCTACTAATAAAGCGCCTTTTTTAGCTGATTCTCCTTTATCATGTGATGAAATAATAGGAGTAAAGGCCGGGTCAAATTCGTCTGGATAATATAAACCCTGTTCTTGTGTCCAGCCTTCAAAATCTTTAGACGTGATTTTGTTTGGCGTATTTAAAACCGGATGATTAGGAGCTAAGAATGTAACCTTTGCGTTTTCTTCGGTTACACGGTCATTTGATAATTTTAACGGATATGGTGCAATTTTATCGGTAACCAATTTTCCGTTGGTATTGTACTGCACGATCATGTTTTTACCGCTTTTTACGAAATTGAATAAAATGTTCTGTTTGTTAGCCAAAGCATTTACGGTATTATAAGCACGGATTCCCGTAATCACAGTACTAAATGAATCTAATTTTTCAGGAGTAATTTCTTCTGGTTTTAAAATAGAAACTTTGTATCCCATTTGAGTCAGACTTTCCGGAACTTCGTCACCAGCGCCCATAATATAAGCGATAGCATCGCCAGAAGTTTTTAAATCTATTCTGATACATTTTGATTCTGCCGGTTTTAAAACCATTTGTTTCGTAATATGATTAAAATCAATAATGGTTTGGTCTCTGTCAAAACGCTTATTGTCTACAACGGCAATGCTTTTTGCGACAACTTCTTCTGGATTAACGGGCGGTGTAACTTCAAAATAAAAGATTTGTTCTGTTCCTTTTTTGTCTAAAGTAAACGGAATTTGTTTTGGAGATACACTCCAGCTTTTTGGAAGTTCTAATTGTAAATTTCCTTTTATATCATCTTTTCCTGCACGTACTTTTACCGGAATCATTTTGGTTTTAGTATCTCTAAAAACCAATACTTTCTCTAAAATAGAGGTTGTAACTTCTGGCACTATATCCAGAAAATTATACATTTCGCCTTTTACACCGTCGTTGTATTTGTAAACTACAGTACGTTCAAACGGAATTTCAACACCGCTTATTTTTACATTAAAAACAACCTTTACTTCTCTGATAATATCAGGAATTCCAATATTTAATTGGTTAGAAACGGTGTACATTCCAACTGATGCCTTTTCTTTTAACCAGTAAGGCTGTGTATATTCAATGTTGTTTGGAAGCTGTATCTGCAGATTGATTCTTTGATCGTTATTGTCTTTTAAAACACTGTTTTGAACTGTAGTTTTATTGTCCGGCAATGTTGTAATGCTTGTTAACTGCATTTCAACAGCACATCGGTTTATGGCTTCAAGACTTAATTTTATTGTGCTTCCCGGAGTTGCTTCCTGTTCGCTTGCAACAGCTTCAAGGTATAAACCAGAGCAGGAAGCAATAATATTTTTAATAGCGGCTGCTTTTACAGTTTTCCAATGTGTATCGTCTAAAGCTTCAATCATAGAATACGCTTTTACCAAATCTGGAATACTGGCAGATGGATTATTGAAATTGTACTTTTCAATAATTGCCGAAATCAAATCTCCAATTGGTTTTCCGTTTTTAACGCGGTTCCAGCTGGTGTCAATTCCATCAAACAAATTATCACGGTCTTTTGGAGCTTCGCCATTAATAAGTTCAAGGTATTCAGTTTCTAAACCGCGAACTCCTGTACTTCCAAAACCTTGTGATTGATGACGGCTTCGGCTTAAAGCTGCAATTTCCTGATTTGATTTTCCTGTTCCTGTATAATAAACTCCTGTTTCGAGTTTAGTAAATTTAGATTTGTTAGCAGCATCAAATTTTTCCTGGCTTCCGTAAAACCACCACGATGGATTAAAAAACTGACGTTTTACCTGCCACGGAGCAACATATTTAAGCTGTTCTGGATATATTTTAGGATCGTTTGTTAATTTAAAACTTTCAACACTCAGCATAGCAGATGATGTATGATGTCCGTGAGTAGTTCCCGGCGAACGATGATCGAATCGGTTAATGATAATATCCGGCTGAAAATTTCTGATGGTCCAAACCACATCGGCAAGAACTTTGTCTTTATCCCAAATTTCGAGTGTTTCGTCTGGATTTTTAGAAAAACCAAAATCATTTGCTCTTGAAAAGAATTGTTCTCCGCCGTCAATTTTTCGGGCTTCGATTAATTCCTGAGTTCTAATTACACCAAGCAGTTCACGCAATTGCGGGCCAATTAAGTTTTGTCCGCCGTCGCCTCTTGTTAACGATAAATAACCTGTTCTGGCATTCATTTCGTTGGCCAGATAAGAAATCATACGGGTATTTTCGTCATCAGGATGTGCGGCAAGATACAATACAGAACCTAAAAAGTTTAGCTTTTTAATTTGATTGTAAATTTCAACAGAATTTGGTTTTTGAGGCTGTTGTGCAAATGTGATTTGAAAACCTATAAAAAATAGAAGAAGAAATGAAACCTGTATTTTTCGCATGGCAGAGTTAGATGTTTTTTTGAAATTGTCCCAAAAATACTAATTATTTTATGGAAGATTATTTAAATGAAATGTTAACGCACAATAATTATACCTTAATTTTAAGAATAAAATAAAAAAAGCTGCCAGAAATAAATCTGACAGCTTCTCTATATTAAGTTGTAAAGTGCCTTAACGCTTACAATTTTATTTTAATTTGTTCTCGGTGTCTTTGTAATTTCCTGTTATGGTTACGTTGCTTCCTTTAGTTACTTTTCCGTAAATAGTAATAGAAGAATCGTTTCCGATAAAATTAATTTTGGCACCGCTGTTTAATCTTAAATCTCCCCAAATTACAACTGAACCTTCAATTTGCAATAGTGAATTGCTGTTGATAACAAGTTCTGTTGGGTTTGACTGCTGGTATTTACCCTGAGATAAACTTCCTCTCATATTAAAAGTACCGCCGCTGTTTAAAGTTAAGTTACTTAAAACTGAGATAGCACCGCAATGTGTTAATGTTGCTCCAGAATTTATAATTGCTGAATTTATAGAAGTTGCTCCCTGATACGATTTAATTTCATTTGAATTCAAGATTAAATCTTTTCCTTGATTGTATAAACCATAAGTTAAACAGCTTGCAAACGTTGTATTTGGTTTTTCCATCTTAATGATTTTTAAACCGCCTGTTCCGCTGGCAACATAAATGTAGTTACCGCTTGATTTTACATAGTTTGATGAACCTGCAATTCCTACAGAACCTAATAAGCTGTATTGTGTTCCCGGTTGGTAAACATTAAGTCCTAATGCACCATTAGCAAGAAATGCATATCCATCGTTTATAGAAACTGCATTGGTAACATTATCTTCTCCGGCTGTCGCAATTGCAATGGTCTGTAATTTAGAACCGCTGTTAATATCATACACACCAAGACCGTTTGGACCTTCAGAAACTAAAAGTTTTGTTCCGTCAATATCCATAGTTCTTTTTGCACCGCTTACATCTGTAGATGTTGTAAAGCTTTTTTGCAGAGCAAGTGTTGTTTGATTGTAAATATTAACGCCTTTAGTACCGCTTAAAGTCACAACTTTATCAGATGTTAAAGCAATCGAACGTAAATCTGCCATTGCAGTTTTTCCTGTAACTGCTTTTGTTGAAGTACTTATTTTAAATAAACTTCCGTTATCTCCAGTTACAGCAAAATAGTTAGAAGTATTAGCAGCAACATCTGTTGTTACTCTGCTTTCTAAATAATTAGTAGTTAATTTATCTGTTAGTAATCCTGAGCTTAACGGCATATTGAAAACAACAGCTGGATTACTGCCTAATAACGGATCTTTGTCTACATCTTTTGCAGCACCAATAATAAGGCTTCCGTTAGAGTAGGTAAGTGAGGTAATATCTGTATTAGGAATTAAAGCAGATGTAACTAATTTTGGTTTATAAGGATCTGAAACATCAATAACATCGATAGCTCCAGAATATACATCGCCTCTTGTAATATAAGAAACATAAGCGTAGTTACCGTTTACAGTAACATGGCTTGCCTGTAAAGTTTTTCCATTAGCGTCTACCGGTGGTTTTATTTCAGCAATTTGGACTAAAGGGAAAGAAGTAACGGTGTTTTCAGCAGTTTTACCAGTTAATGAACCGTTTTCGATAGCAATTACTCCTGAGTTAGTGTAATCAAGTCTTTGATTTAAAGTGTTTTGATCTGAGGTAATTGTAATACTGTCTAACGATTGATCGTTTTTGTTGTCATTGTTATCGTCACAAGAAATTAATAATGACAATGCTAAAAATGAAAATAAATAGACATTCTTTTTCATAATTGTGTTTTTTGGATTTTGAAATTCGCTGCAAATGTATGTTATAAATCTAATAAAACAAGTTTGTTCTGTTAATAAATAGCTTTAAATCATTGTGTTATGCTATTTATGCGAAAAGCTTACTGTTTTAACTAAAGTTATTAAAAATAATAGTTAAAAAAAAGAGAGTATCAATAATTTTGATACTCTCTTGCAGTTAAAACTTAGTAATTTGATATTATCTTCTTCCAGGACCTCCGTGTCTATGATCATCATCATGGTCATGTCTGTCGTGTTTTCCGTGGTGTTTATCATGTTTGTCATAATGTTTGTAATCTCTGTGGTCATGACGATCATTATATCCGTAAACTGGTCTTGGTTTGTAAGGTCTTTGCGGTGCACCGTGGTATCCTCTATAATATTTTACTTTATGACGGTCAAAATATACATAAGGAGTTCTTCCGTGGTAATCTGTTAAAACTACTTTGTATCCTCCGTATAAATCATAGTTTCTGTATTGTCTTGGCAAATAAGTTGTTCTAACCCATTTTCCTCTTCCGAAATAGATGAATTGTGATGCACGTACATCATAATAAGCCTCAATGTCTGGAAGATAATAATATTCCATTTCAGAATATCCTGCAGGTCCCCAAGCTGGAGGTGTTCCTATATTAACGTTAATTGATACCTGAGCTTGTGTGGCATTTGCAACCAAAAGAAATAATCCGGCGATTGCTATTTTTATTGTTTTCATCTTTTCTAAAATTTAAAATGTTAATCTTGTTTAGAGATTTTCATATACCGTGCCAAAAATAAAAAACAACTGCATTTCGTCGAATAAAATATGTGTTTTGTCGAGTTGAATAAAGGTAAGTTTATTGTAAAATATTGATTTTTAAAGTGTTTGTTGAGTCTTAAATAAATCAAAAAAAAATAAAAATATTTTTAATTATTTATATTCTACAATTCTTGGCTTTGCAAGTTCAAAATTTTGCAAACCATAATCTGTAGTTTCAAAAGTATTGGTTTTGAAAACATTATCACCCTGAAGCGGAATACTTGGATAGTATGACAGTGACAGCTGAAAGGAACTAAAAACCAAATAGTCATTACTGATTAATAGTCCTAAAGTTACTTTAGAATACGATTTGCTGTCAAACATTGCGCTGTTAGGATTTCCTAAAAAAGCAATAGAATAATTAAAAAACGGATTTAAACGAAATCCCCAAAGTGCATGCGGAGAATAGGTTTGAGTCTGCAAGGATAAAACTGTTTTACTTGTTCCGTATAATGCAGTCCTAAATCCTGCCAGACCGTTTTCTTCATTTACGTTAAGCTGATCTCCTATAATATCTTCGTGATTTGCTCCAACAACTACTTTTGGATTAACGAATTGTCGTAATTTCCAGTTTCCTATACTAAAAAGCTTAGTAAAATAATTGGCTTCAAATAAATAAGATGTCTGATACGTTTTTGATTCGTGAAAATAAGTTCCAGCTTCAAAATTCATACTTAAAAAACCTAAACGATAATAGTTTCCAAAAGAAAATTGTGCCCCGGCATAAGGTCTCCAGATATTATTTTTATACTGGTAGCCAAATGTAACTCCATAAATTCTTCCAATAGGAACGTCTTCAATCTGACCGTTTCTAAAAATATAGCTGTCTTTGATAAATTTACGTCTGTTAAGTCCAACGCCCATTAAGAGCAGTTTTTCATCAGAATAGAAATGGGTAGGATCATGTATAGAATCTGGCGATTCGCTGTAATTGACGTTTAAAAATCGCGCAGAAGTAATTAAATTAGTAATAGCTTCATTATCATCTTCATAAACCTTTGTGGCTTTACCAACCCATAAATCCTGAAAATTGTTTTTGAAAGTTTGAAAAGCAAACGATTGATCTGGTGCCTGCAGAGTATCTTTCCTAAAATTCTGGCCTACAAAAACACCGCCCGCCCATTTAGTCAGCGGAGAATAGAAATCCCTTTCAATATCAATACTTTTAGTATAATTATTATCTAAATCCATATTGTAGTGAAGGATGGTCGAGATATAGGTGTTTTTTATATTAGGAACGGTGTATGTAATATCGTTTCCATTTGCTCCATCATCAAACCTGTTTGTAAAACGATATTCAAGTTGTTGACCTGAACCAAAAAAATCTTTTTCTTTAAATCCTACAGAAACTCTGCTGCTGGATATTGAAAAACGCGGAATTGTACTCCAGGAATCCAAAACCCTGATGGTTACATCAACAGAATCTGAAGCCGGACTTGCCAGTTCGTTAGTAATTCGAACTGCTGTAACATATCTTTGGGCACGAATTAAACGCTCAGATTCCTGTACTTTATAAGTATCGTAAACACTGTTTCTTTTAAATAAAAGAAGATTATAGATGGCTATTTTCTTGGTTTTTAAATGCAGTCTGTTTCCGGTTCTTTCTCCCCAATTTTTTGGTTTTGCAGTTGTATCTGTAATGGAATATCCAAACGGATCGAGTGTAACAATATTTATATTTCTAATAATTTTGCCTTCATAATTTTGAGAATCAGTAGGTATAATAATTTCCTTTTTTTTAGGTCTTTTGGTTCTAAAAAGCAGTTTATGAAGTGTTTGCGTAAATTTATTTTTCTTAGAATAATTTTTAATCTTGGTGTAAATCTCCGTACTGTCTTTTTTGGGAGGATTTTCCTTTTTTGTTTTATCTGTCTGAGCGCAAATGCTTTGTAAACAAAAGCATAAGGAAATAAAAACAATTATTTTTTTATTTAGTAACATTCAGATCGGTTTAAAACTTTATTTTAAGGCAGATTATTCTATGAATTTAAGATAAATAACAGATATATTTAAATAATCAAGAGATTATTTTATTCCTGTGTTTTGGTTCTTCGGACTCTCCAGGCAAATTTTCGTGGAATATGATTTCCCATTAAATATCCCCATGGTTCAAGCGATTCAATTCTGTCAAATATGATTTTTAATATCGCTAAAAGCGGAATTGCGAGAAACATTCCGGAAATTCCGGCGGCGGCTCCGCCCACAATAATTCCCATAATTGAGACAAAAGCATTGATTTCTACTTTTGTATTTATAATTAATGGAACAAGCAGATTGTTATCAATAAACTGAACAATAATATTTACTATTAAAATTCCTAAAATCATCGAAATCTCGGCAGAACCCGTCAATGAAGCCAAAACAGTTATAATTCCGGCAACTAAAATTCCGATATAAGGAATAAGATTTAATATTCCGGTTATCAAGCCTAATAAGATAAAATATTTAATACCAATAATCCACAATCCTAAGCCGGTTAACACAGAAACAACGATCATTTCAATTATTAAACTAACAATGTAATTGTTTATAGAAACTTTGATTTGAGAAAGAATATCTTTTAAAACAGAATGGTTTTCTTTGCTTATAAGTTTCGCTAAAAACAGTTTAAAATGTTCTTTATAAATTAAGAACAAAAACGTATAAATTATAATAATAGTACTGTCTAAAAGGACATCGCTTATAGATATTATGGCTGATCCTAATTTTGCCTGGCCATTTTTAACTGAATCCTTTGTAACTGAGTCAAGATATTTTTTTTGATCTCCAATGCTGATCTCAAAATTTTCTCTGATAAACTTATGAATTTCAATAATAAATGAATTGGCGTTTTTCTTTATGGTATCAAAATCGTTAGCCATATAGGTAACCTGATAGGAAATAAACACTAAAATGCCCACAATAAAAGAGAGGAAAACAGCCATGCAGATTATTGCTGCCAGATGTCTTGGGAACTTAAGTTTTGTGTTTAAAAAAGTAAATATCGGCAGTAATAAAACAGCAAATAAAAATGCCAGTAATACGGGAGTTAAAATATCTTTTGCAATGCAGAAAATGTAAGCAAAAGAAATTAAACTTACTAAAATACAAGCAAGCTTTGCATAAAACGGCAGCTTTAAAGGTTGAGTCATTTTGGTGAAATTTTATAAATAGATATACAATTGGTAAAGCAAATATTATAATATAATTAAATTATAACGTTCCAGCTTTTTGTATATACTTTATAAAATTCCCATTCAAAAATTAGTCAAAAAATTCTTTCTCTTCGTAATGTGCAGGCATTATTGAAATTCCCTTTTGTAACAGGAGATTATTAGGGAAAATAATTTTTTCGCCTTCTTTAGTTCGTAAGCTTACATGAAAGGTGTTTATGTCTTCTATTTCGGCTTCAATTGGAAAATCTTTATCGTGAATTTTTATAGTATCGCCAATTCTGAAAGGAAATGAAAAAAACAAAATCATTCCAGAAGTTATATTGCTTAAAATAGACCATTGCGCAAACATGGCAACACCAATAACGGTTGCAATTGATGAAACAGTAATGAATATATCTTTTGTTTCTACTCCCCAAATTACAATCAAACTAATTGTTACCAAAATATTCATAAATACATGAGTGTATTTGATAACTAAATTAGTACGATGTTCTAATAAGTGGCTTGAGGCTGCAAAGCGGCGGATTAATTTGGCAGTAATCATTCGTAAAGCGACTAAAGCCAATAGAAGAATTATTGTAGCAAGTATTTCCTGAGTATATTCTTTTAAAGAAAACATAAATAAATTTTTACACTAATGTAGTCAAATATTCGTAAACTTTGGCTGTTGGAAGTCCCATAACATTGGTGTAAGAACCTTCGACTTTTGTAACTGCCATAAAACCAAACCATTCCTGAATGCCATAAGCTCCAGCTTTGTCGTAAGGTTTGTAGTTTTCGATATAATATAAAATACTTTCATCTGATAAATCTTTGAAAGTAACTTTTGTAACATCATGTAAAAGGGTAAAAGCAGTGTTAGTTTTAAAACAAACCGATGTAATAACTTCGTGAGTAGTATTCGACATTGATTTGATCATTTGAAAAGCATCTTCGGCATTTTTTGGTTTGCCTAAAGCTTTGTTCTGATGCCATACAATTGTGTCGCTGGTTACCAATATTTCATTTTCTTTTAATTCTCCTTCAAAAGCATTTGCTTTTAACTCTGCCAGAAAATTGGTTATTTCGACTGCTTTTAATTCAGGCGGATAGATTTCTTCTACATCTTTTAATCGAATTTCGAAATCAAGATCCAGATCTTTAAAAAACTGCTGTCTGCGAGGCGATCCCGAAGCCAGTATAATTTTATATTTTTTGAGTTTTTCTTTAAGCATTGTATTGGTGGTTTAAGCTGATTACTAAAATTGATAAAATTCCGAAGAACAAAATCAATTTTAAAATAGTACTTAAATGATGAAAATCCTTTTTTGTTTTAGCGCCGAATATCTTTACTATAAAATATAATAATGGTGCAAGAACAAAAACAAACGTATAAAACGTAACGATTAACAGATTATTTTGGAAGAAATATTTATTGATGTAAAGCAGCGATAAAATAAACGGAATTATAGTAAATCCCAACGCAATTTTAGCAGCTCTGTTTTTCCCAATAGCAATTGGCAGCGTGTTCATTCCCTGATTGTAATCGCCGTCCATGTCTTCAATATCTTTTACTATTTCGCGCACAAAATTGATCATAAAGGCAAACAAAGCATAATCAACCAATATTGAAAATAAGCTGGCCATTTGAGCCTGATTTTCGGTAGTTGTAGCAGGAAATAAATCAAATACACCAATAATTAAAACACTAATAGAAAGGAGTAAAGCAACTACAAAATTCCCCAGAATCATGATCTGTTTTAGATTAGTTGCATAAAAATAAAGAAGCGATGCAATAAAAATAAACAATGAAGCAAACATTGGCCTCATGATCACATTTGAAAGATAAAACCCTAATGCTACACCTGTAATGTTTAATCCTATATAAATATTGTACGCTCTGGTTTCAGAAATTCCTTTACCAACAACAACATTCTCTGGTTTATTGATAGTATCTGTTGGTACATCAAAAATATTGTTGATTACATAACCTGCTGCCGCAAGCAAAACTGTACTTAAAACCAAAAGTCCGTATTGCCAGTCAGCTAATGCCAAAGGAATATCCTGTTGTTTTAAAAAAGCATAACGAAATAAAACCTGCATAAAAGCAAGCATGAGTAGATTTTTATATCGAATTAGTTTTAGATATTTCATTTTTTGAGGTTCTGAGTGGCTAAGATGCTAAGGTTCTAAGTTTTTTAATTAACAATTAATCATTAACAATTCACAATTAGATTTAATCGTGTTTTCCGTTAAAATATTCCATCCATTTTCCCTGTACTTTCATCACCTGTTCGATAACGTCTCTTGCAGCGCCTTTTCCGCCTTTTACGTGCGAAATATAACGGCAGATGTTTTTAATTTCAGGAACTGCATCCTGAGGAGAAGCTGGTAAACCTACTAATTTCATTACATGATAATCCGGAATATCGTCTCCCATATATAAAACCTGTTCTGGTTTGATGTTGTTCGCTTCTGTATACTCTTTAAATGTTTTAACTTTATCAGGAGTTCCTAAATGAATATCAGTAATTCCTAAATTTTGAAGTCTTACGCGGACACCTTCGTTGCTGCCGCCAGAAATAATGCACACATTGTAACCGCTTTCTACAGCCGCTTTCATGGCATAACCGTCACGAATATTCATCGTACGAAGAATTTCTCCTTCTGTGGTTACAAAAACCGAACTGTCTGTAAGTACGCCATCAACATCAAAAATAAATGTTGTAATGTCGTTCATCATTTCTTTATAACTTTTTGCCATTATTCTGTATAGATTGTGTTAGTATTTTATAAATATTTTTTTGATTTTCATTGGTAATAAAATCCAAATGTGCATCGGTTGTAACCGAATCATGTCGTTTTGCGGGACCGGTTTGAGCGTCAACAGGATCTAATGTTTTAATTTTTTCGGCAGTTTCCTGAATTAAAGGTCTTAAAACTTCAAAAGGAACCTGATGTTCTTCGCATATTTCCTGACCAATCTGGTACAAATGATTGGTAAAGTTGTTTACAAAAACAGCGGCAACATGCAAAGCCTTTCTTTGCTCAGAACTTATGGAGAAAACAGCATTTGAAATACTTTTTGCTGTATTTTCTAAAATTGCATAATCATTGTGATTTTCAGTTTCTAAACAAATCGGAATTACTGAAAAATCAACTTCTTTGGTTTTTGAAAATGTCTGCAGGGGATAAAAAACGCCTTTTCTGTTTTTTGAATCTAAAATATCAATTGAAGTCGTACCTGAAGTATGAACAACCAATTGGTTTTCAAAAGGTAATTGACTTGAAACTTCTGAAATGGCATTGTCTGAAACGGAAATAATGTATAAGTCTGCTTCTTTTAATGCAGAAAATTCGGTTACAATTTTTTTTGAATCAAGAAGGTGAATTAAGGCTTCTTTTTTTCTCGAAAATGCCTGTACAATTTCGACAAGAGGATTTGCTGAAAAAGCTTTTATCAGATGCTGTGCGACGTTTCCGGAACCAATAATTGTGAGTCGAATCATACCCGCAAAATTAACATTATTTTTTCTAAAGAAAATATGGTATGGCTAAGTTTGACTACACATAACACAGATTAGACTGATTTATATGGTTTTATGTTTTATTTATTGCAGAAAAATAAAAGAAACTTAAAAAATAATCCATTAAATCTGTGTAATCTGCGGGCTTTTGTTATACCTGATTATTTGGTTTTTATTAACAAATAACATTTACCTCAAATCAACATTTTTAAGTATTTTTGTGGCACTTTTATACAATGTAATTCCTAAGAAATGGATAAAAAAATATTCTCTTTTTTGTTTTCTACACGATTAATGGCCGTTCTTTTTCTAACATTCGCAATTGCAATGGGTGTTGGAACTTTTATCGAAAGTAAATACAATACCGATACAGCCAGAATTTTAATTTATAATACTTGGTGGTTTGAGGCAATAATGCTGGTGTTTGTGATTAATTTCTTCGGAAATATCAAACGCTATCAATTGCATAAAAAAGAAAAATGGGCCACTTTATTACTTCACATTGCCTTTATTTTTATCATTTTAGGAGCTTTTATTACACGTTATATTAGTTATGAAGGAATGATGCCAATTCGCGAAGGTGCGGCAGAAAACCAAATTTATTCAGATAAAACATTCTTAACCGTTTTTGTTGACGGTGAATATAAAGGAGAAATGAAACGTAGAGTTTTTGAAAAAAGCCTGCTGCTTTCTCCAGTTACCAATAACGATTTTTCTATTGACGGAAAATTCGATCAGACTCCGTTTGAGGTTACCTATTCTAAGTATATAATGGGAGCCAAAGAGGTTGTAAAAGAAGATCCAAACGGAATTTTATATCTTAAATTAGTTGAAGCAGGAGCAGGCGGACGTGAAGAGCATTACCTGAAAGAAGGTGAAGTTCAAAACATTCACAATGTATTGTTTGCTTTAAATAAACCAACTGACGGCGCTATTAATATTAATACAACCGGAAAAGAATACACTATTCAGACTCCGTTTGAAGGTGAATTTATGCGAATGGCTGATCAGTTTAAAGGAAAAGTTACTAAAGATAATGTACAGCCGTTAATGATGCGTTCGTTATACAGTATTGGTGATATTCGTATCGTTTTTCCAGAACCGCCAATTAAAGGAAAAGTTGATTATGAATCAAATAATGACTTTAAAGCAAAATCTCATACAGATGCTTTGATTGTAAAAGTAAAAGCTGAAGGACAGGAAAAAGAAGTAATGCTGATGGGTTCTAAAGGAAGTATTGGAGAACCAAAAACAGTTAAAATAGGAAATATTGAGTATTCTTTATTCTACGGAAGTAAAGCGTATGTCTTGCCGTTTAAAATAAAATTAAACGATTTTATTGCAGACAAATACCCTGGAACAGAAAAAAGTTATTCTGCTTTTAAAAGTAAAGTAACAGTTCAGGATTCTACAGAAACTTTTGATGCAGATATTTTTATGAATCACGTTTTGGATCATAAAGGATATCGTTTCTTTCAGTCTTCATTTGATCCGGACGAAAAAGGAACTGTTTTATCAGTAAACCATGATTTTTGGGGAACTAATATTACTTATTTAGGTTATTTTCTATTATACATTGGTTTAATGGCAATTATGTTTACTAAACATTCTCGTTTTGGAGATTTGAAAAAGAAATTAGAAGCGATTCAAAAGAAAAAAGAAAAACTAATTAAAATATTGGTTTTATTTATTGCTTTAAATGGATTAAGTGGTTTTGCTCAGGAAGCGCCGCACGTTCACACACCGGGACACGTTCATGAACACGAACATAATCATAGTACAGATCCAAATGATCACGCTAATCATGTTACAGCACCGCCAAGTCAAAAACAATTAGACTCATTATTGAATATTTACAAAGCGCCAGAATCTCACGCAGCAAAATTTGGACGTTTGATTATTCAGGATGCTGGAGGAAGAATGAAACCTATTAATACGTTTTCATCTGAATTACTTCGTAAAGTAAGCCACAGTGATAAATATAACGGAATGAATTCTGATCAGGTTTTCTTGTCTATGACGCAATATGGGCAGGTTTGGATTCAGATTCCTTTAATTTATATTAAATCAGGAAACGATAGTATTCGTAAAATTATCGGAATTGATTCAAAAGATCAATATGCTCCTTTTATAAAATTCTTTGATCAGCAGGGAAATTATAAATTATCTCCTTATTTAGATGCAGCTTATAAAGCAGCAAATCCGAATAACTTTGAGAAAGATTTTGTTGAAACCGATAAAAAAGTAAACTTAATGGAATCTGCTTTAAGCGGCAGTATTTTGAAAATTTTTCCAATTCCAAATGACCCAAACCACAAATGGGTTTCTTACTTAGAGCGTGATAATAATAATTTTAAAGGAATGGATTCTACGTATGTAAAGCAAATCCTTCCGTTGTATTTTAGCGCTTTAAATAATGCTTCAATTTCAAAAAACTGGGATACTGCAGATCAATTAGTAGAAAGCATTAATGGTTTCCAGAAGAAATTTGGAGCTAAAGTACGCCCGTCAGAAGATAAAATAGATGCAGAGATTGCTTACAACAAATATGATGTTTTCAAAGTATTGCCATATTGGTATATTACAGCATCTATATTGATGTTAATGTTTACGATTTTAAACATTTTCTTCGAGAAAAAATGGCTTCGTATTACCGTTAATGGTTTCCATATTATTGTAGGATTGTTATTTGTTCTTCATACATTGGCATTAATTGCCCGCTGGTATATTTCTGGCCACGCTCCTTGGAGTAACGCTTACGAATCTATAGTTTACGTAGCTTGGTCAACGATGTTCTTTGGACTGGCTTTTGACAGAAAATCAAAATTAACTGTGGCTTCATCTGCGTTTGTTACCGCAATGATTTTAATGGCGGCTTATATGAACTGGATTGATCCTGAAATTGCAAACTTACAGCCTGTTCTTAATTCATATTGGTTAATGATTCACGTTGCCGTAATTGTAGCAAGTTATGGTCCAACAGCATTAGGAATGATTTTAGGTTTTGTTGCTTTAGTATTGATTTTCTTTACCAATGAGAAAAACAAAGCTAAAATGGATTTACATATCAAAGAAGTAAGTTACATTAACGAAATGGCCTTAACAATTGGTTTGATCATGCTTACAATTGGTAACTTCCTTGGAGGACAATGGGCAAATGAAAGCTGGGGTCGTTACTGGGGCTGGGATCCAAAAGAAACCTGGGCTTTAATCTCGATTATGGTTTATGCGTTTGTAATTCACGCACGTTTTGTACCTGCTTTAAGAGGAAAATGGTTCTTTAACTTAATGAGTATGTTTGCCTTTATCTCAATTTTGTTTACTTATTATGGAGTAAACTTCCACTTAGTTGGTTTACACTCTTATGCAAGCGGAGAAGCGCATTCATTAAACTGGATTTATTATTGTTTGGCAGTAATTTCAGTAATTGGAGCAGTTACATACCCAAAATACCGCAAATATTATAAAAAGAAATAGTATTCGACTTTAGATAAATAAAAAAGGTTCAACAATTAAGTTGAACCTTTTTTTATTTTACTTATTTACTCTTTTACTATCATTAGGAGTTTCGTTGCGGTCAAACATTCCATAGTCTCTCACCACATTAGCTATTCGCAGATGATAGTCTTTAAATATAAAATCTCTGCCATTTGATTGTGCATTTCTATGACTTTCCAGATTGCGCCATTTTTCAATAGCTTTTTCATTTTTCCAAAAAGACAATGATAGTATTTTTTCGGGATTAGAAATACTTTGAAATCTTTCGATAGAAATAAAGCCTTCTATTTTTTCTAATTCAGGTTTAAGACTTAATGCAATATCAAGATAGTTTTGTTTGTAAGCAGTATTTGGAATGACCTCAAAAATTACAGCAATATCGTGTTCTTTATCCTCCAAAGTATTTTTATTGTCTTTTAGGAAACTTAAAGTTTCGTTGTACAAATCATTTCTGCTTTTTTCTAAATGCATAACATGTGTTCCTTTTTGAATAACAACATATTTTTTAGATGCCGCATTTTCCAATGAAACAAACAAGCCTTCAGCATCATTATTATCAGGGTATTTATCCCATTCACCTCTTATAATCATTGTTTTTACAGTGATTTTTTTTGGATCATAATATGAGTTGTTATGTAATAAATCCTGAACGTCAGCTGAAGGCCCAGAAGGGAATCGAACAGTCACATTTTCAGATTTCAAAGTCAAAGGATCGCTTTTTTTCCAAATTTCTCCCCAAGATTCAAATATTTCCGGTTCTAATTGACATTCTCTGTTTACTGGTGTTAAACTCTTCATAGCACTTATACGCTGTTGCGGAGTCATTTCTTCGAATGAATTTGATATTTTTTCAAATTCTGTATTTTCATTTCTAGCTGTTATTGCAGCAAACAGAACTAATTTTTCTACGTTATCAGGAATTTTAGATGCGTATAAAGCAGCAACAGAACCTCCCCAAGAATGGCCAATTAAGTAAATCTTAGATTTACCAGTTTCTTTTAAAATAAAATCTACTGCTTTTTCTACGTCCAAAGAAACTTCAGCAGCTCTTCCAACAATCTTGTTTGACGGACTTTTCATTTCTGGATATCGGTCAGAATTTCCATAACCTAAAAAATCTAATGCATAAACATTATATCCATTTTCAGATAAATTTTGCATCCAGGAAGAATTATTCATTTTAAAACCAAATGAAAGTTCAGCAGGAAATGATGATCCATGAAGAAAAAGAACAGGATAATCATTAGAAGTCTTTTGTGGAATTATATGGTTAATTGCAATTTTGAGTTCGGGAATATGGCTTTGAATTTTTAAAATTTCCATTGAATCTGAGTTTTTTGAATTTAAAATTTTAGTGTTGTTTTGAGCATTTATTAATGAAGTTAAAAACATAAACACATGCAGAATAGTATTTTTTTTCATTGTATTTTTTTTACAAAAATAAAATTGGAATAACTTTGACAGTTAAATAGAAACTTAACTATGATTGCAGGGTATGAATAATGAAATTAGCAGAATAAGTACAATAATAGGTGACCCGGTGAGATCAGTAATTTTATGGACACTATTAGATAATAGGGCGTATACGGCAATTGAACTTGCTAATGTTGTTGAAACATCACCGCAAAATATCAGCATTCATTTATCTAAACTAGTAAATGCTGACTTACTGACTGTTGAAAGCCAGGGAAGACACAAATACTACAAGTTATTAAATCCCGAAATTGCTGGTGTCATTGAAGGAATTGCAAATTTAGTTCCCAAAGAAAGACAAAAAAATGTGACGGATAATAATTCTGGAATTAAATATTGCAGAACCTGTTATGACCATTTAGCAGGAAAAATTGGTGTAGAAATTACAGCGAAATTAATAGATAAAAAATATATTGTATTAGATAATAAGGCTTTTTTAGTGACAGAAGAAGGGAAAAATTTTTTCAACAATCTGGGAATAGATCTTGAAGCATTAAAAAAACAAAAAAGAATTTTCGCAAAGCCCTGTCTTGATTGGAGTGAACGAAAACATCATTTATCGGGTTCATTGGCGGCAGCACTTTTAAACAAAATGTTTGAGATGGACTGGATCAGAAGAATAGATAATTCCAGAGCTGTATCGATAACAGCAAACGGACAAAAAGCGTTATATGATAAGTTGAAGTTAATCGTATAATTTTAATTTAAAACTTTTTAAAAAGAAGGAAAAAACTTATATTTTATTTACTTTTGCAAAGTATTAAACCAATGTAAGTTTATCAATGAATACTCAAAAACCTATTTTAGTAATTGTAGTTCAAGGTGAAAAATTTTTTAATTATTAAAAATGAATCTTATTATACCAGAAATAATCAGAGAAGCTAGAATAGATAGATTAGATATTGATTGGAATGAAGAAAATTTTAATAGATATATCCATTTACTTGTAACAAATTGCTACTTAGAAGAACAAATTTCAAAAATTAGTTATAAAGGCTGTATTTCATTAGCTGCTTCATTAAGTGAATGGAATTATTGGTATCTTAATTCAGATAAAAGATCAGAAATTTTTGTTCCAGTTATTAATGCATTATGGGCCAGTGTAATTGATCCAGTATATTTAAAAAGTTTTTACTTTCACTATGCACCAGAAATTGAAAATTCAAAAACTCCAATAGAAGTAAATCTAGCTATCTTGAGTTTTTTATTAGAACAGTATACAGATAAAAAGTACATGCCTTCTTTTACAACTAAGTGCTTAATAAACTTAATAGTTTTTACACAAAATTTAATTCCGCATAAACGAATATTTAATAAATGGTTATCCGAATCAATTTACAAACTTCTTGAAACTTTTCCTTTGCAATATTATGCAGATATAACTTTAAAAGGTGGTGATATGTTTTATGATTCCTATGAAGAAAAATCGATTCCTCGTGATTTTTTTTTCGAAACTTCATTCATTTATAATAATACAGAATCAATAAAATTATTAAATCAATTTTTAGGATCATTAAATTGGAAAACGAATCAATTCTTATCATCACCAAACGAAGTACTTCAAAAAGGATTTAAAGGGAATGTACCCTATTTTATCCAATAGGTTTAATATAAAGAAGGAAAAAACTTATATTTTGTTTACTTTTGCAAAGTATTAAACCAATGTAAGTTTATCAATGAATACTCAAAAACCTATTTTAGTAATTGTAGTTGAAGGTGAAAAATTTTTTAATTTTTTTAAAAATGAAGTTGAAAAAATCTGGCCTTCGCATTCCATATATTTTTTAGAAAATTATTCTGGACAGGTTTTATATAAGTTTAATTATCCTGCTAATACTGATCTTTTAGACTTTCCTTATATTACTGAACCTTCATGGAAAAATTATAAAGAAGATATTGGATATGTATGGCATCTTGAAAATATGGAAGTTGTAAAAACAGATTACAGCAATACAGCGATTCTTAAATCAGCAGAAAAGATTATTTTCATGTCTCCATATTTGTGTCAAGTTGATGCAATTGCATTTGAAATACTTATAAACCAAACTCTTGGTAAAGCAGATAAACCTTGTTTATATTGCAGTGCTGAAAGTTTTGATAGAGAAAAAATTAAGCTTTCTATGAAAAATCCGGTCGCTGTAACTGATGATTTTTTTCAGGATAGTGTAAGATTTTATACTGCCAAACGCTTTTTTGAATATAATTTTAATTTTAACTCTTGTGTTCTATTTAAACCAGCTTTACAAAAAGCCGGCATTTTGAATAGTGATTTTGTTTTTACCAAATATGTTTTTCAGATTTTCTACGCACTAAAAAATAAATCTGATTTCAGCTTCGATGATATGTTTGATATGATATACTATTGGAAAGGTACAGGTTTATATCCAGAAGCCTCAAGTTTTTATTCAGATACTATAGTTCAAAACTTAATTGACGCCGGATTAATAGAAGATAATGGAAATGGTACAGAAGATAACAAACATTATGATTTTACTGAAAAAGGAAAAGCTTTATTTAAGTTTATTAATCCAGAATGCTGGGATATAGATATGCTGGGAAAATTAATAGTATGGCAGCAAAACTGGCCGGAATGTAAAAGAGAGATGGAAGATTATTTAGTGCAATTTTTTAGAAAGCAAATGGAATTTAATGGGTAACAGAATAATGGCCTTGGCTATTCTTAAAAGTAAAGTTCCGTTCATAATTATGATTTTTGGTTTATAAAAAAAGCACATATTAAAATTAATTAATATGCGCTTAAATTTTATAATTAAGTTCGTTTTTAAACTTTTCCTAAAGTGTATAATTGTTCCATTGTAGGCGTTGGACTTCCGCCTGCAGGTTCTAAAGTAATCCCGAAAGCTTCTGCAGAATCTGTCTGGCTTACAGCAAAGATTTTTTGAGAATTTCCTTCAAAATTATCCAATAAACCAATACTTGTTGGCGTAAGAACCGGACTAAGCTTTAAAGACCAAACCTGATAAACCATTCCTTTTGGCGGTGTTGGTAAACCCGCAGCATCAATATAAGTTGTTTTTGTCTGCTTGTTCCAGTACACTTTTGCAAAAGATGTTGGAGAAACCGCCTGACCACCAAGTGTTACGCCAGTATTTTTAATATCTCTAACGATACTTAGGTTTTTCTCAGTCTGCTTATTCTGCTGATCTAAGAACGCGTATTCTCTTTGAATTTTATTTTTCTCACTTCCAACTGTAGAAATAGCTTGTTTTGTTTTTGTCAGTTCTAAAGTCTGGTATCCAAAACCTAACAGTAATAACACCGCAGCTGCCCAGCCCACATATTGTGTCCAGTTTGACGTTGGTTTCAACTCAACTACTTTGCCATGTTTAAGTTCTAAACGCGCTTTAATTTTTTCAAAATTTTCAACAGAGTGGAAAGGAGCAAAGCTGGATGATAAAGCTACAATGGCTTTTTCTATCGCAATAATTTCCTGATCTACATCTTTATTATTCTTAGCCAGTTCGGCTATTTCCAGATTCTCCTTTTCGGTTAATAAACCGTAAACATAAAGTTCTAGAATTCCTGATTCAATATATTCTTGTGCTTCCATTATATTTTTAGATAATTTCTTAAATCGTTAATACAGTTTCTGTTTTGAGTTTTGATAGTTCCCAGTGGCAGTGCCAATTCTTCTGAAGCTTCTTGCTGAGTATATCCTTTAAAAAATAACAAATCAATTATTTCGATACATTTTGGTTTCAGTTTTTTTACGAACTCCTGAATACCAATTGTATCAATTCGATTAGTTAATTTATTACTGTCATCTAACAGATTTACGAAATTATCTGAGGAAAGGTTTTTTTGGCTGTTATTAAAATTTTTAGATCTCAGCTTGTCAATAGACGTATTCCTAGCTATATTAAGGATCCAGGTGTAAAATCGGCCCTTGCTTTCATTATATGAATCGATGTTTTTCCAGATTTTTACAAAAACTTCCTGCAAAACATCTTCGGCTTCTTCACGATTTTTTATTAGAACATTAATAACTGAGAATAAACTTTTAGAGTACATATCGTACAAATGGGTAAAAGCTCTTTCGTCTTTTTTGTAAATTAATACTAACAATTCTTCTTGACTCATAGATTTGGATTTAAAGCTTAAACAAAAATTTATCGAACATATTTTTATAACCTGAGATAAAGATAATTCATTTTTTTGTGAAAAATACTATTTTTTTAGTAGCCAAAAACTTAGGAAAATTAAGGCTTGAGAAAAAAAAGTAAAAAAAAGTGCAATTTTTTTTACTTTTTTTAAATCCAAAAGCAAACCTCTTACGTATATAACCTTAGAAATGAAAATGATAATTAAAACGTTCTCGAATTTCTTAAAAAAGTATTTATGATCAGGATAGAAAATTTGAAAATATTAATTGTTGGTTTAACAGCCGTTTTATCATTAATTAATTTTAGCAATAGTGATTTTAAAAACGAAATCACAAAGAAGGTTGCATTGCATTTGAAATTTTAGAAAAAGATATTGAATAGTTGATGTCCTCGGACTTCCAACTGAAAATTATAATAAATTACACATTTTCCAAAGAAGAAATTTTCCACACATACACGCCATAAATAAATTGAATAAGTGTGATTTAAATAAAAGAAAATGATTTTCAATATAACCGGGGCATCAACTATAATTTACAATATATAAAGGTAACAATCATTAATTCATGGTTTGATTTGTTTGTATGGGGGGAAGCCTGGCGTCTGATTAACGCCAGGCTTCAATTTTTATTTAACTTATTATTAATAAAAATAAAGACTTCAAAATCATACGCCTGAAATACTTTTTAATTAATTTTATAAAAAATTATACAATGAAAAAAATACTATTTATAGCTTGCAGTGCCATTTTTTTTATAAGTGCACAAGCTGAGGCTCAAACAAGCAAGAATAAATTATCTAAATCAGATAAGGCTATGGCAAAAGAAACAATTTACCAGTTTAAAGTAGAAGATTTATCAGGAGACACTTTTGATTTTGCGTCTTTAAAAGGCAAAAAAATCTTAATTGTAAATACAGCATCAAAATGCGGTTTAACGCCTCAATACAAAGATCTTGAAGCTGTTTATAAAGAATACAAAGATAAAGGATTTGTAATTGTTGGTTTTCCTGCAAACAACTTCGCATCGCAAGAGCCTGGAACAAACAAAGAAATTGAAACTTTCTGCCAGCAGAATTACGGTGTAACTTTTCCTATGATGAACAAAGTTTCTGTAAAAGGAGATGATATGTGCGATGTTTACAAATTCCTGACTCAAAAATCTAAAAACGGTTTACAGGATTCTGAAGTTGAATGGAATTTTCAAAAATACCTGATTAATGAAAAAGGTGAATTGGTTAAAGTAATCAAACCTAGAACTCTAGTAACAGAGCCAGAAGTAATTAATTGGATAAAAAGCTAAATTAAAACTATCTAAACCGAAAAAATCCACAAATTTGAGTTTGTCAAATTTGTGGATTTTTTTTTAGTTGGTAAGGTACTGAGGTTCTAAGGTACTAAGCTACTAAGGTTTTATTTTTTATGTTCAAAATGACACAATCAGCAGAAAAAAGCTCAGAACCTTAGTACCTTAGAATCTCAGTACCTTAATTAACATAGAGTAACTGATATTGTTTCGGTGTAATTCCTTCGTGTTTTTTAAATAATCGTATGAAATAATTCGCATCTTCAAAACCAGATAAATAACAAACCTCGTTTATTTGAATTCCAGGATTTCTAAGCAGTTTTTTGGCATGCTTTATTTTTTCATTTAAAATATATTCAATCGGGCTCATGCCTAATTCTCTTTTGAAAAAGCGATAGAATGATGTAGTACTCATACAGGCTTTTTCGCTTAGGATTTTTAGATTTATATTTTCTTTTAAATTGAGCCTTATAAATTCTGTTACTTCATAAATTGGATTATTGGACTGAATTACAATGCCTTCGTCAATAGATTTTGCAGTTTGTGTCTGGATAATTCTAATTAATAATTCCTGTAAAGTTAAATCGGCAAGAGCATCTTTTGTTATCGATGTACTCATACATTCTTTTATAAGTTTGTTGATCGTTGCGGCAAGATCAACATTATTATAAAAGAAATAATTCTGATAGTTTAACTGCCAGAAGGCATCAGTTCCTTCTTTTGGATAACGCTCGTTTAAGAAGTTTAAAGTTTCATTAATTTTAGTATTATCAATAGCTAAAGCGAGACATTGAGTGGGATTTTCTCTGGATGCTTCTGGAAAATCGATTTTCATTTCGATATTGGATGGAACAACTACAGTTTCTCCCGGAAGGTAATCAAAAGCGGGTTCATCAAAAAGATGCATGATTTTTTTACCGCGAAGCATACTAGTTACCACAAAATCATTGAATTTAAGCGGTACAAGATTAGACGATTCGTAAGTCTCAAAAAGATTTAATTCGCATTGATTAAGCGTATAAACGCTCCTGTTTTCAACAAGTGTTTTTAATGATTTTTCATTTGATAAATGAGGCGGATTTATTAAAACACGTTGATTATGCATTGCCGTTAAATTTAAAGTGGAAACTCTAAATTTAATAAAAATATGTTTAGAAAATTATGATTTAACGTTTTATTAAATCAGCTCTTCGATGTGTTTTTTAATGTTTTCAGAAATCTTTTTGGTTGGAAGATCATTTTCGTCATCTCCAAAAGGATCTTCGATTTCTTCTGCAATAAGTTCCAAACTTGCTAAAACATAAAATATAAAAACAACAACCGGTGCCACTAAATATCCTAAACTTACAGAATATCCAAAAGGAAGTGTCATGGTATAAAAGAAGATAAACTTTTTAATAAAAGCACTGTAAGAGTAGGGAATAGGCGTATTTTTGATGCGCTCGCAGGCACCGCATATATCTGTAAAAGCAGTTAATTCTTCGTTTAAAGTAATAAGCTGATCGCCGGATATTTTTTTAGCATCATACAAATCGTTGATTTTATGATACATTATTCTTTTGAGCTGATTGGGTTTATGCTTATGCTGATCAATTTCTAATTCAACATCTTCAAAAAGCTGTTTGCTGGTATCGGCATCTTTTAAATGTTTATGCAGGATATCAGCGTATAATGGAATATATTTTCTGAAAAAGTTTCTGTCGTTTTCATCTTTTAAAACTGCCGAAAGTTTAATAGCAAGATTTCGGCTGCTGTTTACAAGACCTCCCCAAAGTTTACGGCCTTCCCACCAGCGGTCATAGGCCGTATTGGTTCTAAATACAAGCAATAACGAAATTACAAAACCCAGCATTCCGTGCATAATGGGAATGTTGTGAATATAATCGTTTTTATTAACTTTAAAATAATGAATTTCAAGATATCCTACTAAGGCAGAGTAAATCCCGATGGCAATCATTATGGGAAATAATTTTCTAACGGTATCTGACTTGTGAAAATGGAATATAAATGTAAACCAGTCTTTGGTATTATATGAAATCATCTAAGTTTGTTTTGAACAAATTTAGTTTAAAAATTAATATTTCCTGCCAATTCTTTTAATGCAATTTCAGATAGCTTTGCTTCGTATTGTGCGTTGCTGTAGCGTACTTTTGCATTCACATAATTGAGTTGTGCCGTTCTAAAATCGATAGTTGTAATTGTTCCTATTCTAAATTTATCTAAAGTAATTTCTAAGTTTTGCTTAGCGATTGCTTCGTTATTTTCTTCCAGATCTATTAACTCTAAATTGGTTAAATAGGTTTGAAAAGCAGTACTTAATTGTGTATTTAATATTGAAGTTTGTTGTTCAACAGCAATTTTTGAGTTTTCAATTTGAAGTTTAGCAACTTTTTCATTTCTATGCTGATTAAATCCATCAAAAATGTTCATGCTCGCATTAAAACCATAATTAAAACCTCTGGAAGATGTTTCGCTGGTAAAACCTAAACTAGACTGGCTCTCGGCAAAATTATAACCAGAAGTTAATCTTAAAGTAGGATAACGGTCTGCTTTTACTTGTTTAAGCTGCAGTTCGGCAATTCTTTTGCTTATTATCTGTGATTCTAATGCCGGGTTTTGTTTTTGTGCAAGATCCATCAAATCTGCTAAAACAAGTTTATTGTCTACATTAACCTCATCAGTCACCTTAAAATGAATCTTTGGATCACGAGCCAGATATTGATTCAACAATATTTTAGAATTTGCATAGGATTCTTTTTGTCTTAATAATGCAACCTGATCTGAATTTAAATCAACCTGAGCATTTAAAACTTCTAATTTTGAAGCTTTTCCAATTGTAAAACGATTTTGAGCTAATTCTAATCTTTGTTTAGAAATTACAATTGTTGTGTCTAAAGCCGCTAATTGCTGTTGCTGCTGTACTAAATCGTAATAAGCTGAATTTACCTGACCAATTTTAACCAATATGATTCTTTTTAATTCAGAATCACCTAATTTTTGTAGCTCTTTTAACTGATCTAATCTGGCAAACATTTTTAATCCGTCAAAAATAGTCCACCCAAGACTTACTCCATAATTTAAACTATTGTTTTTGGCATTGTTTAAAGATGTCGAAGTTCCATCCTGACGCGTTTGAGATGAATTTGTTACACTATTGTTGTCTGTAACAGAAGCAGTTGCTGTAGGCAGCATTCCGGCATTTCCAACAGTAACATTGGTTTCGCTTATTGTAGAGTTGTTTTTAGCAATTTTGATCTCAAAATTGTTCTCTAAAGCGATTTTCATGGCATCTTCAATAGTTAAAACTTCTTGTGCATTTGTTTTAAAAACACACAAAAGAATAATTAGTAAAGTGCTGTATAGTTTTTTAATATTCATATTTGTTTTCTTTGACTTGAAAATCACGAATTTTAGAGTAAAATTCGTGATTTTTTGGACAATTATTTGATACTTTCTTTTTCGTATTCGTCGATACGATCAAATTCAGGATAATGTTTTCTTGCTTTAGACCACATAAAGTAAATCGCCGGAATAACAAAAAGTGTTAATGCAAGAGAGAAAATAGTTCCTCCAACAATTACAACTCCCATACCAATTCTACTGGTTGAAGCTGCTCCAAGCGACATAGCAATTGGAAGTGCTCCTAATGCAATGGCTAAACTGGTCATTAAAATTGGACGTAAACGCGCTTCAGATGCTTCAAGAATAGCTTCCATTTTTGGTTTTCCCTGTTCGCGTAACTGATTGGCAAATTCAACAATTAAAATACCGTTTTTGGTTACCAGACCAATAAGCATTACAGTACCAATCTGACTGAAAATATTCCAGGTTTGATTGAACAGCCATAATGAAAATAAAGCACCTGCAACGGCCATTGGCACTGTTAAAATGATAATAAACGGATCGATAAAACTCTCAAATTGTGCTGCAAGAATCAGGAAGATTAATAATAAAGCTAATCCAAAGGCGAAAGATGTATTCGAGCTGCTTTCTACGAAATCTCGTGATTCTCCCGCTAAATCGGTTGTGAAACTTTCATCCAGAACTTTAGCTTTAATTCGGTCCATTTCCTGAATTCCTTCTCCTAAGCTTTTTCCTGGAGCCAGACCTGCAGAAACAGTAGCCGACATATAACGGTTGTTGTGGTATAATTGAGGCGGATTACTCTGCTCATAAACTTTAACTACGTTATCCATTTGAATCAATTCACCATTTTTGTTTTTCACAAACATCGAAGTCAAATCTAACGGCTTCGATCTGTCTTTTTGGTCAAACTGCCCAATAACCTGATATTGTTTTCCGTTTTTAATGAAATATCCAAAACGCTGTCCGCTTAGGGAAAGCTGTAATGTCTGTGCAATGTCAAGAATAGAAATTCCTAAACTTTCGGCTTTTGCTCTGTCAATAGTTACGTTGATCTCTGGTTTATTGAATTTTAAGTTAACATCAGTAGTAGAAAACACATCACTTTTACCAACTTCATTCATAAAAACAGGGATTTTCTCTCTTAATTTATCAAAATTTGGGGCCTGTATAATATATTGAATTGGCAAACCGCCTCGTCTGTTAACTGCAATTGTTGGCTGTTGTGTTACAGAAGTTTTAGCATTTGGATATTGCTTAGTCCATTTGGTTAATTTATCAGCAATTTCTTTTTGCGATTTTTCTCTTTCATCAACATCTTTTAATGTAAGTCTAACCAATCCGCTGTTTACAGAGTTTGAACTGAATCCTGGAGAAGTAATCACCAGACTCACTTTTTTCTCCGGAATAGAATC
This sequence comes from Flavobacterium johnsoniae UW101, assembly GCF_000016645.1. Lineage (NCBI taxonomy): Bacteria > Pseudomonadati > Bacteroidota > Flavobacteriia > Flavobacteriales > Flavobacteriaceae > Flavobacterium > Flavobacterium johnsoniae. Next base: position 3,485,341 of record NC_009441.1, on the reverse strand, counting down.
ATCAATTAATCTTGAAATTTCCTGCATAAAACGATCTGTATACTCGTATGAAGACCCCTCAGGAGTTGTCATACGCATGGTTACAGAGCTTCGGTCATCATAAGGCGCGGTTTCTTTTGGAAGAATAGTAAAAAATAAATAAATCAATCCAAAACAAGCAATTAAGATTGGAAAACTAATCCATTTTCGATCCATGAATTTCGTTAATGCCTCGGCATAACTGCTGTTCATTTTTTCAAAAAACGGTTCGGTTTTAATATAGAATTTAGATTTTTTTTGTTCGCCGCCTTTCATCAAATACGCATTCAGCATTGGCGTTAAAGTCAAGGATACAAAGGCGGATATTAATACGGCTGCACCAATTACAACCCCAAATTCCCTAAAGAGTCGTCCAACGAAACCTTCAAGGAAGATTACTGGTAAAAATACTGCAGCGAGAGTTACAGATATCGAAATTACAGCATAAAAAATCTCGTTTGAACCCTTAATTGCGGCTTCAATAGGCGACATTCCTTCTTCGACCTTTTTAAAGATATTTTCTGTAACTACAATTCCATCATCTACAACCAGACCGGTTGCCAATACGATAGCTAATAAGGTTAATACGTTGATAGAGAATCCAAAAAGCCACATAATAAAGAAAGTAGCAATTAACGAAACCGGAATATCAATTAAAGGCCTGAAAGCAATTGCCCAGTCTCTAAAGAACAAATAAATAATAATAATAACCAGAACGATAGAAATTCCCAAAGTTTCAGCAACTTCAAGTACAGATTTTTTTACGAAAATGGTATTATCAAGTGCAATATTTAGTTTGATATCTTTAGGAAGATCTTTCTTTAAAGTTTCGTACTTTTTGTAGAATTCTTTTGAAATATCTAAATAATTGGCTCCCGGCATTGGTACAATAGCAAGACCAATTAATGGAAGTCCTGACTGACTTAGTTTGGTTTCTAAATTTTCCGGTCCTAATTCAGCACCTCCAATATCGCTTAAACGAACAATTTTATCACCGTCAGTACGAATAATAATATTATTGAATTCTTCTGGTTTAGAAAGATTTCCAACAGTTTTTACGGTTAATTCAGTGTTGTTTCCGGTTAACTTTCCAGAAGGTAATTCAACATTTTGGGAATTTAATGCCGTACGAACGTCAGCTACGGTACAGCCATAAGCAGAAAGTTTTGCTGGATCAATCCATAAACGCATTGCATAACGTTTTTGTCCCCAGATTTGAACCGCACTGACTCCTGGAATTGTTTCTAATCGCTGTGAAATAACGTTTTCTGCATAATCACTTAATTCTAATGAACTTCGTGTGTCACTTTGAACCGTCATCGAAATAATGGCATCACTATCAGCATCAGCTTTTGAAACAACCGGAGGAGCATCAATATCCTGCGGTAAGCTTCTAATTGCCTGCGAAACTTTGTCACGCACGTCATTTGCGGCTTCTTCTAAATCTTTATCAAGATTAAACTCGATAGTAATGTTACTGCTTCCCTGATTACTTGAAGAAGTTATATTTCGAATTCCGTCAATTGCATTTACTGCTTTTTCAAGAGGTTCTGTAATTTGTGACTCAATAATATCAGCATTTGCTCCGGTATAATTGGTTCTAATTGAAACCTGTGCCGGATCGATCGAAGGAAATTCTCGTACGCCGAGAAAAGTGTAACCAATAAAACCGAATAAAATAATTAATAAATTCAGTACGATGGTTAAAACAGGTCTTCTTATACTTGTAGTTGATAAACTCATGTGTAATTTTAGATTTTAGATTGTCGGTTATAGATTTCAGATTTATTGCTAAATCTTACTGCTATCTTTAAATCTATATTCAAGTCTTTATGACTATTTTACTTTAACTTTAATTGGTGCTTCGTTTTTTAATGACATAACACCGCTTGTGATTAAAGTATCTCCAGCTTTTAATCCTGATAAAATTAGAATTGAAGAATCGGTTCTTGTTGTAGCATCAACCATAACTTCCTTTGCTTTGCCATTATCAGCAATAAAAACTTTTTTACCGTCTTGTATTGGAATAATAGCTTGAGAAGGAACAACTATAGCATCTTTAATAATGTTTAAAGGTAATTTGATGTCGGCAAAAGTTCCAGGGAAAAGTTTTCCGTCGGTATTGTCGGCAATAGCACGAATCTGCAGTGTACGGGTTGCAACAGCTACCTCTGGTTCTATGGCATATATTTTTGCTGTATAGGTTTTATTTGAACCCGAAACCGTAAAATCTATAGTAGATCCTGATTGTACCTGCGAAGCATATTTTTCAGGAATAGAGAATGTAATTTTTAATTTTCCTGTGTTTACTAATTTTGCTACCAAAACAGTTGGTGTAATATAAGTTCCAGGTGAAATAGAACGAAGACCAATTTTTCCTGAAAATGGTGCTTTTACAGATGTTTTAGATATTTGTGCTCTTATTAATTGGCTTTGTGCCTGCGCAGAAGCATGGTCTGCTCTAGCAACATCGGCTTCTTCCTGGCTGATGGCTTCTTTTTGAAGTAAAAGTTTAGCTCTTCTTTCATTTTCTGCAGCTAAGCCTTCTTTAGTTACAGCTTGTCTTAACTGCGCTTTTAATTCGATATCATTTACTTTAAAAAGTACCTGACCTTTATTCACATAAGTTCCTTCATTAAAATAAATACCTTCTACAATTCCAGAAACTTCGCTGTGAATTTCAATTTGTTCATTGGCTTCGATAGAACCAGATAATGACAAATTATTATCAAAAGTAGTAGTTTGAATTACTAATCCTGTTACTGTCGTTGGTTTGTCTTTGTCGCCAAATTTTTTTGATTCGTCGTTCTTTCCTTTGTTGGATATTATTCTATACGTAATAAATCCTCCTAAAACGATGATTATCAAGGCGTAGATTAGATGTTTTAATTTCATAAAAATTTAGGTGAATGTGTGTTTTGGTGTATGTTTTTGCAACTGGCAAATTTAACTTTTTGCGTTGAAACCGAAAGATGTTAGCTTTTATTTAACATTTGGATTGCAATAATTTCAAATTGTATTTAGTATGCATAGTTGTAAAGAGTTTGCTTTTAGATATTGGTTTTAATAAAAGGTTTAAAAGCAAAATGTTGTTTTTTTATTTTTTTTTGATACTTTGTTTGTATTTGTCTTTAAATCAAGCAGATGTGTTTTCTGCTGTTTCTGTTTTATTTTTTAAAAACAGTTATTGATACAGGTAAAGAATAAAAAAAAAAGTATTTGTCCGATTTTTTTTGCAGTTTGTCGAATTTATTTGTATTATTGATATGTTAAACAAAATGATAATTTTATCAGTATTTGTTAAGGAATACTCTTAGGATTATTGTTAAAATAGTAGGATTGGTGTAGTTTTTTTGGGTTTTTTATAGAATTTGATTGATAATTGTATTAACAAGTGTTTATAATTTCTGTTCTTAATTGCTAAAAAATATTATATGAAGAAAAAATTACTCCTAAGTTTATGGTTTACATTACTATTTGCTTCAATAGGCTTTCTTTTCTGGCAGAACGAGTTTAAATACAGTCTGCCAACGCCAATTCCTAAAAACTATCATGATATAGCTATGGGAAGTAAAATAAATTTATCGCAATGCTGTCCTTTTGACAACAAGCCGGTTTTCTTTCATTTTTTTAATCCTGACTGCCCGTGCTCACGCTTTAATGTGCCGCATGTGAGTGATCTGATAAAAAAGTATGGCGATAGAATTAACTTTAAAATAGTTGTTTTAAACAAGCACAAAACTTTTACGATTGAAGAAATCCAACAAAAATTTGGAGCCCGGATTCCTGTATATTTTGATGAAGGAATTGCAAAAAAATGCGGTGTAATTTCTACGCCGCAGGCTGTTCTTTTAGATCCTTCTCATAATTTATATTACCGGGGTAATTACAATAAAACAAGATATTGTACAGATGCAGAGAGTAATTATGCTCAAATGGCGATCGATTCGCTGTTAAAACAAAACAATTCGCCCTCATTTAATGCTTTAGCTCTAAGAGCTTACGGATGTTCGTTACCAAATTGCACTAAATAAAATCTATCACTAACTTAATTTTTTACCTATGAAAACAAAAGCCAGTTTGAATGAGCAAGATTATCTGCACAGTTTTATGTCTACAATGACACAAAAATCAGATACTATTATTAATTACGTTCTTGTTGTTTATTTTCTTCTCGGAATTGGATTATCATTTAAGTACGATACATTCGAAATAGGAGTGGGAGTAGGAACTCTTAATCTCTTAGCGTATTATTCTGCCAAGTTTTTTATGAAGAATTCAAAATTCTATCAGTATGTTTTGTCTGTTATACTGGCAATATTTATGGCGCAGTACATTTACCAAATGCATGGTTTGTTTGAAATGCATTTTACGGTTTTTATTGCAAGTACTATTTTAATTATTTACCAAAACTGGAAATTACAAATTCCGCTTACGCTTTTAGTTATACTGCATCATGCTGGTCTGGCTTATTTGCAAAATTTCGTTTTTAACGATGCAAACGGTCTTCAGGTTTATTTTTCTCAGGTAAACTTTGATTTAGAAACCCTGATTATTCATACTGTTTTAGCGGCAGTTGTATTTTTTATGAATGGGTATTGGGCCTATTATTTTAAAGAACACAGTCAGAATCATATTTCTAAAATTTCTGATGAATATGAATTAGAAAACATGAAACTTGCTTCGGCAAAATTCAGTTCAATGTCGGCTACAAAAGAATACAATGATTTTATTCACAGAACAACTTTAGATTTAAAGCTTCCGGTTAATTCTGTTTTAAAATTAATTGATGTTTCAAAAGGTCATACAGATAATGATAAACTGCTGACTTATCTGGATATGATGCGTGAAAGTGCTAAAAAAATCGATGATTTGGTAAATGATATTCATGTAAAATCTACTAATACCAGACATTAAAATAATTAAAAACCAACTTCCAAAAAAATACACGCAGCACTACCATTGTTTGTTAATTATTAATAGAAAATTTATGGACACTAGATTTACCCGCCCAACTCCATCAGACCGAGAAGTCGATTGGAATAAAAATAAAGTATTACTAAGTAAAACAGATAAGCACGGAACAATTCTATATGCCAACGAAGATTTTATAGATGTTTCCGGATATGATGAATTTGAACTTATTGGACAGCCTCACAGTATTGTGAGGCATCCTGATATGCCAAAAGTAATTTTTAAGTTCTTGTGGGATAGCATTAAATCAAGTGAAAACATTCATGTAATTATTAAAAATATGGCCAAAACAGGCCGTTATTACTGGGTTGTAACCGACTTTAAAATTGTAGCCGATACAAATGGAGACGGTGATATAGTTGGATATTTCGGAACCCGAAAATCTGTTCCTGAACCTATAATTACAAAATTCATTGAACCTTTGTATAAAAAACTGCTGCAAATTGAGCAGACCAGCGGGATAATAGCCTCTGAGGAATATTTGGTTGGTTTTTTAGAAGAACGCAAGAAAACCTATATGGAATATGTAGATCATTTAATTGCGACCGGAAAAGACGATAAAAATAAAGTAAGTAAGGGTTTATTCAGCGGATTATTTGATAAAACACCTCCTAAAAAATAATAAATCACAAAAAGTTATACTTCATTGTGTCGGCAATATTCAAAAACAAATTTGCCCCCAACAAATCTAAATCACCTGAATATTTTAACTTACTAAAGTTAGATGCAGTGAAGTATTTTTTTTAAGTGGCAGAGTTACAAAGAGGCAAAGTGACAAAGGTTTTTTAGCCTTCGACTTTCCTCGGAATGATACTCATTAAAAAACTTTGTGACTTTGCACCTTTGTGTCTTTGTTCCTTCCTAGAGCGCCAGCGACTAAGAAATATAATTCCAAATATTTTTTCTTTTCGTTAATTCTAAGAAAACAGTTTTTAAAATAGCGTGTTCGGGTTTTTGTAACGGTGGATCTTCTTTTAAGATTTTCAGGGCATAATTTCTGGCGAAAGACAAAATCTCTCTGTCTTTTACAATATCAGCAATCTGCAGGTTTAAAACACCGCTTTGCTGCGTTCCCATTAAATCTCCGGGACCGCGAAGTTTGAGATCGACTTCGGCAATTTCAAAACCATCATTGGTCTGCACCATAGTTTCCATTCGGGTTTTACTGTCAGAGCTTAATTTATGTCCAGTCATTAAAATACAATAACTCTGTTCAGCACCACGTCCAACACGTCCTCTAAGCTGATGCAGCTGCGAAAGACCAAAACGTTCGGCACTTTCAATAATCATAACACTGGCATTAGGCACATTTACACCAACTTCAATTACGGTTGTAGCCACCATAATATTTGTTTTTCCTTCTGAGAAACGTTTCATTTCGGCATCTTTATCCGCAGGTTTCATCTTTCCATGAACAATTGAAATTGAATATTGCGGCAGCGGAAAATCTCTTGAAATACTTTCGTAACCATCCATCAAATCTTTGTAATCCATTTTTTCAGATTCCTGAATTAATGGATAAACAATATAAATCTGTCTGCCTTTCGCAATTTCATCACGCAGGAATTTCCAGACTTTTAAACGGTTTGTATCAAATCGATGAACGGTTTGAATTGGTTTTCTTCCCGGCGGCAGTTCATCAATTACAGAAACATCCAGATCACCGTATAAACTCATAGCTAAAGTTCTCGGAATTGGCGTTGCAGTCATGACCAAAACGTGCGGCGGAATCTCATTTTTTTTCCACAATTTAGATCTTTGTTCTACCCCAAAACGATGCTGCTCATCAATAATAGCAAGACCTAAATTCTTAAATTTAACTTTATCTTCTAATAAAGCGTGAGTTCCTATTAAAATCTGAAGACTTCCATTTTCGAGATCTTCATGAATAATTCTTCTTTCAGAAGTTTTGGTTGAACCGGTTAGGATTTTTATACTAATGTTTAAAGTATTAGCAAACTCAGATAAACCAATAAAATGCTGATTTGCTAAAATTTCTGTCGGCGCCATCAAACAAGCCTGAAAACCATTATCTATAGCCAAAAGCATGCTCATAAAACCTACAATTGTTTTTCCAGAACCTACATCTCCCTGCAGTAATCGGTTCATTTGGGCATTACTTCCCATATCAGAACGAATTTCTTTTATTACCCTTTTTTGAGCATTTGTTAAGTCAAATGGAAGATGATTTTGATAAAATTCATTAAAAAGTTCACCCACTTTTGTAAAAGGATGACCTTTAATTTTATGTTTTCTAATTAGGTTTTTAGTAATTAACTGCAGCTGAATAAAAAACAATTCTTCAAACTTCAATCTAAATTGTGCTTTCGCCAAAGCATCGGCACTTTTAGGAAAATGTATGTTAAATAAAGCGGCTCTTTTTGAGATCAGTTTTACTTCTTCAAGTAAATAAGGCGGAAAAGTTTCTGTAAACAAAGCTCCGGTTTCAATAAACAACTGTTCCATCATTTTGTTTATTGTTCTGTTAGAAATTCCTCTGTTTGTAAGGGTTTCTGTAGAAGGATAAACAGGCTGCATGGCAGAACGAAGACTTTTTTCGTGTTCGCTTAACAATTCAATTTCCGGATGCGCCATGCTGAACTGACTTCCGTATAATGAACATTTCCCAAAAATAACCAGCGGTTCATTAAGTTTTAAACTTTCACGAATCCATTTATGACCCTGAAACCAGTTAAGTTCAATTTGTCCTGTATCATCAACAAAAGAAGCCACAAGACGTTTTTTATTCTTAGCAAATTCGACTGTTTTTATATTGATAATTTTTCCAATAATCTGAACTTCAGATCCGGTGTTTTGAAGCTCATTAATTTTATAATAACGAGTTCTGTCTATATATCGATTTGGATAAAAATTTACTAAATCTCCATATTTATGAATTCCTAATTCCTTACGAAGCAATTGACCACGGCTTGGGCCAACACCTTTTAAGTATTCGATAGGAGTTTCAAGAAGATTATTAGACATGAAGAATTTTGAATTTTAGATTTTTAGACTATAGATTTTAGATTGTTGATTTTAAATAAAAATAATCTATATTCTTTGTTCTATGCTCTTTTATTTAGAAAAGCGAAGATAGATTTTAATTAGTAAATTTGAAAATCGAATGTTTGACAGAACTTTAAAATATTTTTTTTACAATGCTATTCTTAAGTCAAATAATCTGCCTTTAGAAGTTTATAATTTAAATATATAACTCATCTTCAAAAACTCTGCTGTTTTTCCGGCAGAGTTTTTAATTATTTAAAGTAAGTATTATTTTAATAAATGAAGATAATTTCTACATTTGTTAAAAATGATATAAGCCCCAATATGAGCAAAGAAGAAAAAATTCCTTTTGAAACCATTCAGTTTGCAGGTGTTACTTTTAAAGTCATTAATCGACACCAAGCCCATGAAATTATAGGTGATCTTACTAATTTTCAAGATCAGAAAATCTACAATGTTTTTGAAGATACCTGGCGTTTTCCTGATTATGAGGAAAATCCAATATTTCTTTTAGCAGAAGATGATGTAGAAATGGATTCATTTGAAATGGATTTTAGTACAGAAGAGCATTCGGATATTTTTATACTAGGATTTATTTTTAAAGGAAATCTTAAAGTTACTAAACTTATAAGCTCTTATGATACAGACAACTCTCCGGCTTTAATTGTGTTGGGAGAAACTGAATCTGTAAATATTAATTTGTTTGGAAGTGTGCATTATTTAGGCGGAGGCGTAAAATGCGATGCACTTTTAGGAGAATACAATCATGGAGAACTTTTTGTAAAAGGAGATGTTACTGCCTGGCTGATTTACAGTGACGATATGCTGATGCATTTTGAACGTTTTACAGATGTTCAGGCTATAATTAGTGTAAACAGACCCGATGTATTAATCTGCAGCAATGTTACCGATGCTGATGGTTCAATTTTAACTATCGAAAACTACTTTCCGTCAACCCATAAATTATCTGATATTGCAGCCGATTCTTTTATCGAATTTTCTGATTATGGAACTGCTGTTTTAGACCATTACCATGACGCTTTTAAAGAAGGACTTTCGATTCTGGATTATGATAAAACAGAAAAATATGCCTATGCTAATTTCCGAGAAGAATTCATAAAAATGGTTCAGGTTTTGTCTGAATTGGAATATGTAAAACATATTGGCAGAATCAGCAAAAAAGTTGGAAATAATGAATACTCTTTTATTCCTTTTGAATATGAAGGGAAGAAATACAGTCAGATTTCTGAAGAAATAGGAAATGGTTTTAATATCAAATTACGCGCGTTATGGTGTCATGATGATGAAGAAATTACGCTTGTTCTTGAATATCTGTATGACGATGGAAATCCAAAATACCAATGGGCAAATAATGAAACTGCTCAAGGAATAGAAATGTACTGTGTAAAACGTGCTGCAATAGAAGCTTTTGAAGTACTTACAGCAGAACCTTCTGAAGATGACGACGACGATTATGATGATGATGACAGCGACGATGAAACAGAATATGAAGAATATGAAGAATATGATAATAGTTTTTCATTAGAAGAATATGCTGTTCAGTTTGGAAATTATGCTTTACCGGAAGATTTAGTAAAACTATATGAGTTTGACCAGCAATACGGATCTGAAACGTATTCAGAATGTTTTGGTCTTACAATAACCGAAGAAAAAACCGGTATAAAAACATGGTCAGAAAAAGAAGAATTCTATAACAGTTTTATTGAATTTGCCGGAGCAAATGGTTCAGGAAGTTCTTATGCTTACTGGCTTATTGATAATGATTTGAATAATTGTCCGATAGTAGTTTTTGGAGACGAAGGAGGAATTCATGTAGTAGCAGAAAACATTCGTAAATTAATTCACATTTTAACTCTGGATACCGAAATTTCAGTTGATTTTGATTCTGCTTATTTTTATAAAGATGATGAATATTATGATGAAAACGAAAATAAAGCAGAGTTTCACGAATGGGTTAAAAATGAATTTAATCTGGATCCGATAGAATCAAACGAAGAAACGGATGAAATTGTAAACCAGGCCAAAGAAAAGTATAAAAAACGTTTAAACGATTTTTTAACGAAGTTTGATATTGAAATAGGAGAAGACGAAGAAGAATAGTTTTTATCTTTGAATAAAATAAAAAAAAATGGCAACACATTTAGCACTTTTACGCGGTATAAACGTTTCCGGTCATAATATGATGAAAATGGAAGCTTTAAAAACCATGCTGGAAAATATAGGTTTTCAAAACGTTCGAACCTATCTGCAGTCCGGAAATGTTTTTGTAGAAAGCGAAGAAGAAGCTTCAAAAGTTGGGTTTATGATTAAACAGGAAATTTTTAAGGTTTTTGGACATGAAGTTCCTGTAATAGTGCTTTCAAAAAAAGATTTAGAATTATCTTTTGCCAATAATCCTTATTTGAAAGAAAAAGACATTGATATTAAAAGATTATATATCGTTTTTGTTTCAATTGCTTTAAAAAAAGAACACATTCACGATTTAAAAATTAGTCAGTTTAAACCCGATGAAGCAAGCATTGACGAAAACAGAATTTTTATTAAATATGCTGTTGGCGCCGGAAAAACAAGATTAGAACTTAAATATATCGAGAAAAAATTAAATGTAATAGGAACGATGCGAAACCTTAATACCGTAACGAACCTGCTTAAAATGTACGAAGAATAATGAAAAAAATAATTACAATCTTATTAATTGCTTGTTTCTGCCAGTTAACGGCAGCACAAGAAAAAACTAAAACCAACATTGAAAATTTCAACACTTTTCTTAAGAAATTTAGTGAAGATAAAAATTTTCAATTAAGCCGTGTAAAATTTCCTATTGTAATCAAAACGCTTGATGATAATTTAGAAGAAATTAGTGTTACCAAGACTCAAAAGAATTATAGGATTCTAAAGTTAGACGATAAAGGAATGGAGTTTAAACAAAAAATTATACTGAAACAAAAAAGCGCAGTTATTGAGCAGCGCGGCATTGATACTGGTATATATGCTGATTATATTTTTGAGTTAAAAGATAATAAGTGGTTTCTTAAAACATGGGTTGATCAATCAACTTAATTTTTAATCCCGAAGCCATTTTTGCATAGCCGGAAAAGGAGATTTGTTTTCTTTTTCGGCTTTTTCATTTCCAACACACAATCCCATCCATTCAAGAAACGGCAATCCGATATAAGTACCGCTGTTGAAATTCGAAATAAACCAGTCAGACTGATTTCTGTAACCATTTGGATGAAACACAAACTCTATTGGTAACTGCAAGTAATGCAGCGCCGCAAAAGACCATAAAATAGCTGCGATTTCTTCTCCTTGAGTCGGCCAGTCTGCAGGAATTTCAGCTGTGCCAATCAAATTTCTATTAGAAGCTGTCGTTACTGCCAAATGCCCGGCTTCGTGCAGTATATCACCGGGATATAATAATTTATCGTAATCAATATAAATACAGTTTGGACCTAATTCTAATCCTGGTAAAAAAGTAGAATCTAATGGTTTTTCGATTACATCAATTTCTATTTCTTCAAGAAACTGAAGCACTTTTTTTACTTCAATATTTTCTTTTAAAGTCATATTAGTTTGTTTTAATCTTGATTTTTTTCAAATAAATTGTATCGGCATTATGCAGACTTCCTTTTCTGGCGCCTCCGCCAAACGGATTCATAAATTGAATATTTTGAGATTCATAACCTTCTTTTTCAATTTTTTCGTTTACAGATAAAGGCTGCGCTTCAAATCCAAAAAATGTAAACTGACGGTATCTTTTTTCGTTGAGCGTAAAATAACCGTTATCACCGCTCATTGTTTCACCTACATTACAATTCTCAATAGGTTTATGAGATTCAAAATCATAAATATAACCCGTAATTTGAGGTCTTTTACAACGGCTGACTAAACAGCTTTGCAAAGTACTAATCGCTGCAATGAGCAGTATAAAAACAATTGCTTTTTTTAGATAAAATCTATTCATTATTCTTTAATTAAATCACAATACCAAAATCCGTAATCAAATGCATCAGAGGTATTTGTGTCGCATGCTGCATCCGATGAATTCTGATTTTGCGGTTTTTCATATTTTCGGTAGACAATCTCTCCGGCTTTAAAATTGATAGGTTCAGAAAAGATTGGACCATCAAAAGTAAAAGTATGAAATTCACCGTTCTCTCCGCAGACATCTACATTTTCAGGTAAATCATTTATAAAATTCTGATCGATTATGCGGCCCACAAAGCTTTTGTCTAAATAACGTTCATTTACACAAACTACAATAGTTTTAAATCCGAGGGAAATGAATTCCTGAATCAAATCATGCGATGGAATTTTCCAAATTGGAAACACACCTTCAAAACCTATTTTTGCTAATTGTTCTTCACGATATTTTCGTAAATCTTCCAAAAAAATATCCCCAAAAACAGAATAAGTAATTCCTTGATTTTTAAGTTCTGTCAAGGTTTCTGTCATTACATTTTCGTAAACCTCCATTGTTGGCATTTCAGGAATCTGCATAACTTTTAAAGGAATTCCAATACTTTTAGATTGTGCTTCCAATAAATCTACACGAACACCGTGCATAGAAATCCGCTGATACTGCTGGTTTACACTGGTAAGCAGATATTCAATTTTGTAATCTGGATTGTGTAAGATTTTGTATAATGCAAGAGCAGAATCTTTTCCGCTGCTCCAGTTAAATAAGGCTTTTTTGGATGTAGACACGTTTGATTTATTTTCTATCGTAAACTTACAAATTTCATTCGATTTGTTGATCAAACCTTTGTAACTTTGGAATTTCGCCATTAATTTATTTTCAATGAAATATATCTTCCTTTTAATAACCACCTTCGTTTTTGCACAGCAAACCAAATATGTTGACTTTAAAACGGTTTCAGGACAATTAACAATAAACGATTCCCAAAAAACTATTTCCGGGTATGTAGATTATGAATTTGATGTGCTGCAACCCATTGATACTATAAAAATTGACGGGAAAAATATGGAATTTACAAATGTTCAAATTGATGGTAAAGATGTTATTTTTTTGAACACAACTAAAGAACTGCAAATCCTGAATAATTTTCAGAAAGGAAATAATCACCTTACTTTTAATTACAATGCAAAACCGAAACAGGCATTGTATTTTGTTGATATTGAAAATAATGAGCATCAAATCTGGACACAGGGACAAGGAAGGTACACAAGTAATTGGTTTCCGAGTTTTGATGATGTAAACGAAAAAGTGATTTTCAATATTGGTGTAACTTATAAAAAAGACTATCAGGTTGTTTCAAACGGAGTTTTAAAAAGCAAAACCGATAAAGACGATCAAATTCATTGGCAGTATCAAATGGAAAACCCAATGAGTTCTTACTTATTAGTGCTTTCTGTTGGAAAATACGAGAGAAAAGATTTTACTTCAAAATCAAAAATTCCGTTAGAATATTATTTAGAGAAAAAAGATACTGCACGTTTTGAACCTACTTACCGTTATTCAAAACGTATTTTTGATTTTCTTGAAAAAGAAATTGGCGTGAAATATCCCTGGAAAGTTTTCAGGCAGATTCCTGTTCGTGATTTTTTATATGCCGGAATGGAAAACACAACCACAACGCTTTTTACAACACGTTATGTGGTTGATGATGTTGCTTTTATTGACAGAAATTATACAAATGTTGATGCTCACGAATTAGCACATCACTGGTTTGGAGATTTAATTACAGCAGAAAGCAGTACTCACCATTGGCTTCAGGAAGGTTTTGCGACCTATTATGCATTATTGGCAGAGCGCGATATTTTTGGCGATGATTATTTTTATGCAAAATTATACGATACAGCCCAGCAGATAAAATTTGCATCGAGAACAGATGCAATTCCGGTTTTAAATGCCAAAGCGAGTTCCCTTACTTTTTATGAAAAAGGAGCGTGGACGCTTTTCGTTCTGCATGAATTTATTGGCGATAAAGCATTTAAAAAAGCAATTAAAAGTTATTTAAAAAAATATGCGTTTAAGAATGTAAACACGCAGAATTTTTTCGACGAAATTAAAAAAGTTTCTGATTTTGATGTGGTTCAGTTTCAAAAAACCTGGCTTGAATCTACCGCTTTTGATACGCCGACAGCAAATGCTTTATTGAGTAAAAATAAAGCAATAAAAGCTCGATTAGAGGTAGATAAATTGAAGAAAACACCTTTAAGTGAAAAGATTGATTTTTTAAAGCAGACTTTAGATTCTGATGTTCATTTTTCTGTAAAACAAGCTGTTATTTCTCAATTACAAGCTGAAAAATATGAGAATAAAAAAGAATTGTTATTAAAAGCACTGCAGCAAAACAATATTCAACTTCGACAAACTTTAGCAGGAACTCTGCCAGCTATACCAGAAGATTTTAGAAAAGAATATGAAACACTGCTGGATGATAAATCGTATGAAACGCAAGAAATAGCTTTGTTTTATTTGTGGAAAAATTTTCCAAACCATAGAAAAGAATATTTAGACAAATCAAAAGAATGGATTGGTTTTAACGATTACAACCTGCGTACTTTATGGTTGTCTCTTGCTTTATCAACGCCAGAATATAGTGATGAACCTGAGAAACTTATAAATGAATTGGTTTCTTTTTCGACTCCAGAATATGAAGCAACTACACGCCAAAATGCTTTGGAAAAACTAATTGCATTTAAGTTTATAAACGATGATGTTTTGACTAATCTGGTTAACGCTACCACGCACCATATGTGGCAGTTTTCTAAGTTTGGAAGAGAAACAATCAGAGTTTTATTGAAAAATTCAGAAATGCGTACTTCATTTAATAGAATTTTGCCTAATTTGAACCCCGATGAACAATTCCAATTGGATCGTTTATTGAAAGAATAAAACATAGAGAATAAAACCTACTTTATATATTTTATGAGAGCATTAGTTATTTCTGGCGGAGGAAGTAAAGGCGCATTCGCCGGAGGAGTTGCACAATATTTAATAGAAGAAAAAAAACATGAATACGATTTATTTATAGGAACTTCTACAGGAAGCCTTCTCATTCCGCATTTAGCTCTCGGCCACATTAAAAAAATTCATTCAGTTTATACAAATGTAACAATGACAAGTATTTTTAATATTTGTCCGTTTGTTGTAAAAGTAAAAGAAGGAATTGATATTGTAACCATCAACCACTTTAATGTACTACGTCAGTTTTTTAAAGGAAAAAGAACTTTTGGAGAAAGTAAAGGTTTGAAGAAATATATTCAGAATAATTTTTCGCTTTCTGATTTCAATAAACTAAAAAAAATGGATAATGACGTGGTTATTACAGTCACGAATTTTACCAAAAACGAATCAGAATATAAGTCGGTTAAAGATTGTACTTACGAAGAATTTTGCGAGTGGTCCTGGATTTCCAGTAATTATGTCCCGTTTATGAGTTTAGTGACTAAGAATAATTACGAATATGGTGACGGCGGTTTTTCGAGCCTGGTTCCAATTCGTGAAGCAATTAATCGCGGCGCCACAGAAATTGATGTTATTATTCTGGAAACTGAAGTTAATACCAGTAAAATGGTAATTGGTAAAAATCCATTTTCGTTGATGATAGATTTGTTTAGAATTGCCTTAGATCAGGTAGAAAAACATGATATTGCTATAGGAAAACTTATGGCAAACAGTAAAGATGTAAAGCTTAATTTATATTACACGCCAACGAAATTAACTGATAACGCTTTGATTTTTAATAAAGAAGTAATGAAAGAATGGTGGGAGCAGGGTTATGAATATGCTCAGAATAAATCTGAAGTTATGAGTGATAACAAAATAACTTAAGATGGAAAAATTTAGATTTTAGATTGAATGTCCATTATCTGAACTCTGCAATCTAAAATCTAAAATATTTTTTTACCAAAGTTCTGCAACTTCGTTTTTAATATAGCTCAAAGCAGCATTGCTTGGAGATTGTTTTTCTAATAAGTCGTTTAAAATAACTTCACGAAGTTTATCGGCGCTGTCAACGCGATCGCTCATAGCAGCTTTGCGAATCATTTGTATGGTTGAATTTTTGGCAGTTGTGATAATAGTCCAGCATTCTTCAGACATATAAATTTGCTGCGTTAAATTGTGTTCGAATTCTTGTTCGATTTGATCAATTACAAAATTTTCGTAATCGTGTTTATCTGGAGAAATTGGACTAATTCTGATTAATAATTTAGTCAAATTAATACGTTCTAAAAACAAAGTCATACGCTCATAAGCTTGTAAACGTATTGGAAGAGATTGTTTCTGATAATCTCTGTTTAGTAAAAAAGCATGTTTCTTATCGCTGTTTTTAATATGCAGTTCAAAAAAACGATAAGCTACAAATCCAGTAACAATTGCAGGTAAAGTATAACTGGCTAATTCTATAATTCTTGTAAAATCCATTGGGTCAAATTTTTTAGCAAAAATATACTTTTTGATGAGAAATCCACTTTAAATTTATCTCAATAAACAAAATGGAAGCTGTACTTTTGCAACTTGTTTTTTAATTTATTGAAACACACTTTTAATGGATTCATACATAATACTTTTTCTTTGTTTAGCTGCTTTTGCGGCGGGATTTGTTGATGCAATTGTGGGTGGCGGAGGATTAATCCAGACACCAATGGGATTAATTTTACTGCCAAACCTTCCAGTTTCTACAGTAATAGGAACTTTAAAGATTCCGGCTTTCAGCGGTACTGCTTTTGCCGCTTTTCAATACCTAAAAAAAGTAATTATTCAATGGAAACTGCTTTTAATTATGATGTTTCTGGCAGTTCCGTCTGCATTTTTGGGTTCTACCATTTTAACACTTGTAAGCAACGATTTTATGAAACCGCTTTTGCTTGTGGTTTTGTCACTGTTGTTTATCTATACTTATGCAAAGAAAAATTTTGGACAGCATGCTGCTAAAGATCATTCGCAGACAACTCAAATAATTTATGCCGTCTTTATTAGTATAATTGTTGGTTTTTATGACGGATTTATTGGTCCAGGAACCGGAAGTTTTTTTGTTGTAGCCTTTATTGCTCTTTTAGGGTTTGATTTTTTACATGCTTCTGCAAATGCTAAAATGGTAAATCTGGCGACAAATTTTGGTTCTATCTGCCTGTTTATGATAAAAGGAAAAATAATCTGGACGATTGCAATTCCCATGGCGATAAGCAATGGACTTGGCGGCTGGTTAGGAGCAAAACTTGCCATTAATAAAGGAAATGGTTTTATCAGGATTTTCTTTTTGGTTGTGGTTGTTGGAACGCTGATTCGTTTCGCTTATGATGTGTTTTATAAATAAGGTTCTAAGGGACTGAGATTCTAAGATGCTAAGTTTTTAAGATGTTGAGATTTTGAATTGTTAAATAACTAAAAAGACTATAATGAAGGATAAAATTGTTGAAAATTCTGAGGATCTTGTTAATGATTTTCAAGATGAAACTATATCCAAAGAATTGCAAAAAAGTGAGGAAGATATAAAAGCAGGAAGAACTATTGATTTTGAAGATTTTAAACAAAAATTAAAAGCGAAGTACAATATTTAAATTTCATTTCTTTCCAATTTCTCAAAAGAAACCAATTGTTTGAATCTAGCCCCGATAGAGGAGGTATCCTCGCAGAGAAGCGGAGAGATAAAGCCGAAAGCGGGAACTGTGTTTGATAAAATGCCTAATGTTCTGCTTCAAAAAATAAAAACTTAGCATCTTAGAACCTTAGCATCTTAGTAGCTATTTAGAGTATTAATTCTTAATTTTGCATAAAAGGAGAAAAATTACATGCAGAAATATATTGACCAGCTCAACGAAGCGCAGAGACAGCCTGTTCTAAAAAAAGACGGGCCAATGATTATTATTGCTGGTGCAGGTTCGGGAAAAACTCGTGTTTTAACGATTAGAATTGCTTATTTGATGGCGCAGGGAGTTGACGCCTTTAATATTTTATCGCTGACGTTTACTAATAAAGCGGCACGTGAAATGAAGCACAGGATTGCAGATATTGTAGGAGCATCTGAAGCAAAAAATCTTTGGATGGGAACTTTTCACTCGATTTTTGCTCGTATTCTTCGCTCAGAATCAGATCATTTGGGGTATCCTTCTAATTTTACTATTTATGATTCTCAGGATTCGGCCAGATTAATTTCTTCTATTATTAAAGAAATGCAGCTGGATCGTGATGTTTATAAACCAAAACAAATTTTAGGACGTATATCTAGTTATAAAAACAGTTTGATTACTGTAAAAGCATATTTCAATAATCCGGAATTGGTTGAAGCCGATGCAATGGCAAAACGACCAAGATTGGGAGATATTTATCAGCAGTATGTAGAGCGTTGCTTTAAAGCTGGTGCAATGGATTTTGACGATTTGCTGCTAAAAACCAACGAACTATTAACTAGATTTCCAGAAGTTTTAGCCAAATATCAGGATCGTTTCCGTTACATTCTTGTTGATGAGTACCAAGATACAAATCACTCTCAGTATTTGATTGTTAGAGCTTTATCAGACAGATTTCAGAATATTTGCGTGGTTGGAGATGATGCGCAGAGTATTTATGCTTTCCGTGGCGCGAATATTAATAACATCTTGAATTTCCAAAAGGATTATGAAGGTGTAGTTATGTTTCGTTTAGAGCAAAATTACCGTTCAACCCGAAATATTGTAGAAGCGGCAAATACGGTAATGGAACATAATAAAACTAAACTTGATAAAGTAGTTTGGACTGCGAATGAATTTGGACCAAAAATTAAAGTCCACAGAAGTTTGACAGATGCCGAAGAAGGCCGTTTTGTTGCCAGTACGATCTTTGAACAAAAAATGCAGAATCAGCTTCACAATGGATCTTTTGCTATTTTGTATCGTACAAACGCACAGTCGCGTGCTATGGAGGATGCTTTAAGGAAAAGAGATATTCCGTATAGAATTTATGGAGGATTGTCATTTTACCAGCGTAAGGAAATTAAAGATGTTTTGTGTTATCTGCGTTTAGTAATTAATCCAAAAGATGAAGAAGCATTGATTCGAGTAATCAATTATCCTGCTCGTGGAATTGGAGATACAACAGTTGAAAAACTTACTATCGCAGCAAATCACTACAAACGTTCGATTTGGGAAGTGATGGTAAACATTGATAAAATTGATTTAAAACTGACTTCGGGTACAAAAAACAAACTAAAAGATTTTGTTACCATGATTCAGAGTTTTCAGGTTATTGATCAAAATCAGGATGCATTTTATATAACAGATCATGTTGCCAAGAAAACCGGCTTAGTTCAGGAATTGAAAAAAGATGCTACTCCGGAAGGAATGGCAAAAATTCAAAATATTGAAGAACTTTTAAACGGTATTAAAGATTTTACAGAAGGACAAAAAGAAATTGACGGTGCAAGAGGAGCTTTATCTGAATTTATGGAAGATGTGGCACTTGCGACGGATTTAGATAAAGATACAACAGATGAAGATCGTGTAGCGTTAATGACCATTCACCTTGCAAAAGGACTTGAGTTTCCTCATGTTTTTGTAGTTGGAATGGAAGAAGATTTGTTTCCTAGTGCTATGAGTATGAGTACCAGAAGTGAACTTGAAGAAGAACGTCGTTTGTTTTATGTTGCATTAACACGTGCAGAACACCAAGCGTATTTGACTTATGCCCAATCTCGTTACCGCTGGGGGAAATTAACAGACAGCGAACCGTCTCGTTTTATTGAAGAAATAGATGGACAATATTTAGAATATCTAACTCCGGCTGAAACGAATTACAGATATAAATCGCCTATCGATGGAGATATTTTTGGAGATATTGATAAATCAAAGTTAAGATTAGCAAAACCGGTAGGAGGAACTCCGCCAAAACATATTACAGATAATAATCCAAAACCGGATTTAAATATTCGTAAATTAAAACCTGTTTCAGGAAATGCGCCAGCAAGTTCAAGTGCTAATTTGTTTGATAATAAATTAACTATTGGGAATGTTGTAATGCATGAACGTTTTGGAAAAGGAGAAGTGATTAATTTAGAAGGTGTTGGAGCTGATAAAAAAGCCGAAATTAAATTTGAAGTAGGAGGTATTAAAAAACTCTTGCTGAGATTTGCTAAATTAGATGTGGTTGGGTAGTATGAGTAAACTATTATGCAATTTAATCTTTTTAGTTTCTTTAAGTGTTTTTGGACAATCAGAAAAATTGGTAAGAAAAAATGATAAAAAGTTAGTTGGATATTGGAAAGGAGCTGATTTTGACAATGTAAAATTTATCCAAAAAAAATATTGGACTATTAATAGAGAAGAAAACGGGAATTATTTTATTGTATTTACATCGTTTATTGATTGTGAAGTAAAAGTTTGGAATGAAAGAGGAACTTGGTGGACTGATAATGGTAAATATTTTCAATTAGATTCTAGAACTCATAATTTAACATCAATCAATTATAGTCTTATTAATATAAATGAGATGTTTTTTTCTAAAAAACCATCAGATGCAAAAGTTGAAAATAATGATGTTTACTATTTTGAGGGTTTAATAGATTATTAAGGTCTTACTATTCTAATAAACTAAGTTTTGAAAATATTTGTCATCTGATACTGAGGGTTTAAAAAATAAACATAGGTTTCGGCTTCGCTCAGCCTTACGAAATCTGAAACAAATAAAAACTTGAAAAAAAACTATGGCAGAATTTATAAAAATATACCCAGATAAACCTAGCGAAGCTGCTATTGCAAAAGTAGTGAAAGTGCTTCAAAATGGCGGATTGGTAATTTATCCAACAGATACTGTTTACGGTTTAGGTTGTGATATTACCAATTCGAGAGCTTTAGAGAAAATAGCAAAAATTAAAGGAGTAAAATTAGAAAAAGCTAATTTCTCATTTATTTGTCATGATTTGAGTAACTTATCAGATTATGTGCGTCAAATCGATACTTCAACTTTTAAAATATTAAAGAGAGCTTTACCAGGACCTTATACTTTTATTTTACCAGGGAATAACAACCTGCCAAAAGAGTTTAAAAAGAAAACTACTGTGGGTATTCGTGTTCCTGATAATAATATTGTATTAGAAATTGTACGCCAGTTAGGAAATCCTATAGTTTCGACTTCGATTCGAGATGAAGATGATGTAATTGAATACACAACAGATCCTGAATTGATTTTTGAAAAATGGCAGAATCTAGTCGATATGGTAATCGATGGCGGTTATGGAGATAATGTTGGTTCAACCATTATTGATCTCTCAGAACATGAACCAATTGTTGTTAGAGAAGGGAAAGGTGATATCGATATTTTGTAAATAAACACTGAAATTGTGTAAAAAATTAAAAAATATAACTAACTTTAGTATAGTTAAAATTTAGTTAGTTAATAAAAATAATGCTATTCTTGATTTATATTTAATTGGTTATTAAAAAAATTAAGGATACATAAAAGCAGGTCAATTGACCTGCTTTTTCTGTTTAAATAATATGTGAAACAAAGAATTATTTCGCTTGTTTTTTCATCTCTTTTTCGATCATATCGTAGAATTGATCGATTTTTGGCATAACAACGATACGAGTTCTTCTGTTACGAGCTTTGTTTTCAGCAGAATCATTTGCAACTAATGGTACATAAGAACTTCTACCTGCAGCAATTAATTTAGCTGGATTAACTCCAAGATCATTAGTTAAAACACGAACGATAGAAGTAGAACGTTTAACACTTAAATCCCAGTTGTCTAAGATAACTCCATTGCTTTTGTAAGGAACATCATCTGTGTGACCTTCAACCATACATTCAAAATCTGGTTTGTCATTTACAACTTTAGCAACTTTAGCTAAAACAGATTTAGCTTTGTCACTTACGTCATAACTTCCACTTTTAAATAATAATTTATCAGCGATAGAGATAAATACAACTCCTTTTTCAACATTAACTTCGATATCCGGGTCGTTGATTCCAACTGCACCTTTTAAGCTTGTAACTAAAGCTAAAGTTACACTGTCTTTTTTAGTAAGTGCATCTTGAAGTCTAGAGATTTTTAAATCTTTTTCTTTCAAGCTTTCTAAAGATTTTTCAAGGTTTTCAGCACCTTTTGTAGTTAAAACTGTTAGATCTTTAGAGCTGTTAATTAAGTCTTGATTATGTTGTTTATAGCTTTCAGCTGTTGCTGCTAATCCTGCTTTTTCTTCTAGACAAGAATTTAATTTAACTGTGCAAGAGTTTAATAAATCTTGGGTTTCTTTTTGCTTAGCCTCCAGTGCTGCATATTCCTTTTTCGATACACACGAAGTTAAGGCCATTAATACTGATAGTGCGATAACTATTTTTCTCATAGGTATTATATTTAATTAAACGTTGATTACAAATTTAGTTTTTAATATTTTGATTAGTGTTAAAGATTTCTTTAAAAACCCTTATTTTCTTAATATAATACAGGAAAACGATACTTTTTACAGTATAGTATTGCTGTATTTGAAAATCTTTTCGTTCTCTTAGATATTTTAAAGATATACAATAAAATGAAAAATGTGCTTTTAAAATTGCAATTGTATGACTAAATTTTCCTTGTGTAAGAAAACGGATACCAGCAATTCCATCTAAAACCATTCTGAAAAAAATCACAAAAAATAATCCTTTTTTTGGTAGGTTTTTGACAAGCATTAACAACGAATTTCTAAAATTTAAATACGTCTTTTTGGGATTCCCTTGCTGCAATGTAGCACCGCCGACATGGTAAACCACCGACTTTGAATTGTACTTTATAATGTGTCCTTCATTTGCTGCACGCCAGCATAAATCAATCTCTTCCTGATGTGCAAAGAAAGTTTCATCAAAACCTTTTAATTCATGGTAAACTTCTTTTCTAATAAAGAAACAAGCCCCGGATGCCCAGAATAATTCACAATCGTCATTATACTGTCCGTTGTCTTTTTCTAATGTTTCAAAGATTCTTCCCCTGCAAAATGGAAAACCATATTTATCAATAAAACCTCCGGCTGCTCCGGCATATTCAAAATATTCCTTGTTTTTAAAATCAAGAATTTTTGGCTGGATAATGGCGGTTTGTTTTTCTTTATCAAAAGTTTCGATAATTGGTTTCAGCCAGTTCTCAGTAACTTCTATGTCAGAATTTACTAAGGCATAAATTTCTGCTTCTACATTTTGAAGCGCATCATTATATCCTTTTGCAAAACCGTAATTTCCAGTGTTTTGAATGATTTTTACCGACGGATAATTTTCTTTAACAAAATTTACAGAAGCATCTGTTGATGCATTATCGGCAACATAAATCGTAGCTTCTTCTGAATATTGCAGAACAGACGGTAAAAATTGTTCTAACAATTTTACTCCGTTCCAATTTAAAATGACAACTGCTATTTTATCCAAAAGTATTCTTTAATTTATTTAATAATAGTATAATCGGGCAGACTCTGCAAAAACTGATATTTTTCGTTTTCAAAATCCATTTGACAGTAAAAATGATTCAGTCCGTTTGTGACATTCAAAAACCGTGCCTTCATTGTCATATTATAACGGGCAATTTGATCAAAAGTTGCCTGAGATATTTTAACCTCTGGAGCTTTACACTCTACTAATATATGTATAGAACCATCCGGATTAAAAACCACTACATCATATCTTTTTCTTAATCCGTTGACTGTTAAAACCTTCTCTACGTTAATGAGGGATTTTGGATATTTTTTTTCATTAATTAAATAATGAACTACATGCTGGCGAACCCATTCTTCTGGGGTGAGAATTATAAATTTTTTCCTGATTTCATCAAAAATAGACACTTTATTTTCGCTATTTTTGAATCGGAAAGTATAAGTTGGGAAATTTAGTTTTAACATAAAGCAAAAATAAAAAATAGTTTGAGGTTTCAAGTTTAAAGTTTCAAGTTTTGAAGCAGAACCTGAAACTTTAAACTTGAAACAAAAAGATTGAATGGACGAAGTAATTAAAATTGTTAACGATATTAAGGCAGGTAATATAAAACCTATCTATTTTTTAATGGGTGAAGAACCTTATTATATAGATAAGTTGTCTGAATATATCGAACAAAATGTTTTGGCTGAAGAAGAAAAAGGTTTCAATCAAACTGTTTTATATGGAAGGGATGTTAGTGTTGAAGATATAGTTTCAACGGCCAAGCGCTATCCTATGATGGCTGATCGTCAGGTTGTTATTGTAAAAGAAGCACAAGAATTGTCCAGAACAATTGATAAAATTGAAGCCTATGTAAATAACCCGATGGAATCTACTGTTTTGGTTTTTTGTTATAAATACAAAACTTTAGACAAGAGAAAAAAAGTCACTAAACTTTTGGCTCAAAACGGGATAGTTTACGAAAGTAAAAAATTATATGAAAATCAGGTAGGAGATTGGATCAAACGAGTTTTAGCTGGAAAAAAATATACAATAGACCCAAAAGCCAATGCAATGCTTGTGGAGTTTTTAGGAACTGATTTGAGTAAAATAAACAACGAACTTGAAAAACTGCAAATTATTCTCCCTCAAGGAACTATGATTACGCCCCAGCATATTGAAGAAAATATAGGTTTTAGTAAAGACTATAATGTATTTGAACTTCGAAAAGCAATTGGTGAACGCAATCAGCTGAAAGCATATAAAATTGCTGAAAACTTTGCTCATAATCCAAAAGAGTATCCGCTTGTAATGACAACCGGACTTGTTTTTGGTTTTTTTGTACAGCTTTTAAAATACCACGGATTAAAAGATAAAAATCCAAAAAATGTAGCTTCAGTTCTTGGTGTAAATCCGTTTTTTCTAAAAGAATATGATTTAGCTGTAAAGAATTATCCAATGCGTAAAGTGAGTCAGATTGTTGGAGCTTTAAGAGATATTGATGTTAAAAGTAAAGGTGTAGGTGCTAATGCTTTACCTCAATCAGATTTACTAAAAGAAATGCTTTATAAAATATTTAATTAAGCCGTTAAAATTCACGATATTTGCCTTTCTAAAAAAAATGCTTTAAAATAATAATGACATAATTATGGGGATGAATAAAAATACCGTTTTAGGATGGGCTACTTTAATAATGGTGCTCATGGGATTACTGCTTATAGGTCTTGGAGCTTTTAGATACAGAGATGTATCAGGCTGGGGATTTGCGGCGGCAGGTGTTGGGTTTTTTGCCAATGCTTGGGTTTTTAATGCTTTGAAAGGAAGAGTTTAAAATATTTAGCAATTACAATTGCATTTTCAATAGATAAAAAAATAAATAATTAAAATTTAAAATAAAAAATGTCAGACGATAAGAAAGTAATTTTCTCAATGCAGAAATTGAGTAAAACCTATCAGGGAGCAGACAAACCAGTACTTAAAAATATTTATTTGAGTTTCTTTTACGGAGCTAAAATTGGTATTTTAGGTCTTAACGGTTCTGGAAAATCTTCTCTTTTAAAAATTATTGCAGGTGTAGATAAAAACTATCAAGGAGATGTTGTTTTTCAGCCAGGATATACTGTTGGTTATTTAGAGCAGGAACCAATTCTTGACGATTCTAAAACAGTTATCGAAATTGTTCGTGAAGGTGCTGCAGAAACTATGGCAGTTTTAGAAGAATACAACCAAATTAATGATTTATTCGGTCTTCCGGAATATTACGAAGATCAGGATAAAATGGATAAATTGATGGACCGTCAAGCGGCATTGCAAGATAAAATTGATGCGCTTGGTGCTTGGGAAATTGATACAAAATTAGAAATCGCAATGGATGCACTGCGTACTCCAGAAGGAGATACGCCAATTAAAAACCTTTCAGGAGGAGAGCGTCGTCGTGTTGCTTTATGTCGTTTGTTATTACAGCAGCCAGATGTATTGCTTTTAGATGAGCCTACCAACCACCTTGATGCTGAATCTGTACTTTGGTTAGAGCAGCACTTGGCACAATATTCTGGAACTGTAATTGCTGTAACGCACGACCGTTATTTCCTTGATAATGTTGCAGGCTGGATTCTTGAATTAGATAGAGGTGAAGGTATTCCGTGGAAAGGAAACTATTCTTCTTGGTTAGATCAAAAATCAAATCGTTTAGCTCAGGAAGAAAAAGTAGCTTCTAAACGTAGAAAAACTTTAGAGCGTGAGTTGGAATGGGTTCGTCAAGGAGCTAAAGGTCGTCAGACAAAACAAAAAGCGCGTTTACAGAACTACGACAAATTATTGAATGAGGATCAAAAACAACTAGATGAAAAACTAGAAATCTATATTCCGAATGGTCCGCGTTTAGGAACAAATGTTATTGAAGCTAAAAATGTTGCCAAAGCTTTTGGCGATAAATTATTATATGATAATTTGAACTTTACTCTGCCGCAAGCTGGTATTGTTGGAATTATTGGACCAAACGGTGCTGGTAAATCTACTATTTTCAAAATGATTATGGGAGAACAAGCAACAGACAGTGGAGAATTTTCTGTTGGTGATACTGTAAAAATTGCTTACGTAGATCAGTCTCACTCAAACATTGATCCTAATAAATCTATTTGGGAAAACTTTGCAGATGGTCAGGAATTGATTATGATGGGAGGGAAACAAGTAAACTCAAGAGCTTACTTATCTCGTTTCAACTTTGGAGGTGGAGAACAAAACAAAAAAGTGTCAATGCTTTCTGGTGGAGAACGTAACCGTTTACACTTAGCAATGACATTGAAAGAAGAAGGAAACGTACTTTTACTGGATGAGCCTACAAATGACCTTGACGTAAATACACTTCGTGCACTTGAAGAAGGTTTAGAGAATTTTGCGGGTTGTGCTGTAATTATTTCTCACGACAGATGGTTCTTAGATAGAATTTGTACACACATTCTAGCTTTTGAAGGAGATTCTGAAGTTTATTTCTTCGAAGGAAGTTTTACTGATTATGAAGAAAACAAAAAGAAACGTCTTGGCGGTGATTTAACTCCAAAACGTTTGAAATACAGAAAATTGATTAGATAAATTTTCTAATAAATTTCAAATAAAAAAAATCCCAAATTCCAAATTTATCGGAGTTTGGGATTTTTCTTTGTGAGGTTTTCACGTTTTGTTTGTCATTTTGACGAAGGGGAAATCTCCACGAGTAGCTCTACAAAGATTGGCTTATTGGAACGGAGTTACTTGCGAAGATTTCTCCTTCGTCGAAATGACAACATTGCGTAAGTTTACAGTTTCGCTATTAGAATTTGGAATTTCTTAAAGAAACTTAGATTTCAATTCTGGAGTTGGAATCATACAGCTTTCTTTTTTACCGTACCAATTGTATCTGTTTTTTGCAACATAATTATAAATTCTGTCACTAATGAAAATTGGAACAATTCGAAAAATTGGAACAATCTTCCAAAGTCCGCCAAAATTTCTGGCTATTTCAATAACCGCAGAAGATTTATAAAAATATGCTGTTCCAGGATCATACAAAATAATACTATCCATTTTAGAAAAACTGATTCCTAAATGTTTGCAAATAGAAATTCCCAATTCTGATTGCAGTGCTACAAATCTAAAAATATCTTTTTTGTCGTGTTTGATGATATATTGAACCGCAGAACTGCAGAGGTTACAAACTCCGTCAAAAAGAACTATTTTTTTATTTTTTGCAGTCATTGCGAGGAACGAAGCAATCTCACGATGTTTTTCCATTACAATTTTATTGTTACATAGTCATTATATTTTCTATTTCATCAAATAGATCTTCCCATTTTGGATTTATAGAACGTATTAAATTATTTTTTGCTTCTCTAGATCCTGCCTTTATTTGTTTTTCTCTTGAAATTGCATCTTCAATCCATTGAAATTGTTCGTAGTACACCAGAATGTTGAGATTATATTTTGCAGAAAATGATTTAGGATATTTTTTGTTTTTATGTTCTAAGATTCTTTTGGGGAGATTTGATGTTACTCCAACATATACTACTGTTTGATATTTGTTTGTTATAATGTATACAAATCCAGGTTTCATATTCTCTTTTAAATTTTGTGAATTTGGAGAACGATTATACTTAGTGTGGTTGCTTCGTTCCTCGCAATGACAAAACTAACGAAAATATTTTTTGTAAGTTTTTTATTATTTATAAATATTTGTTATTGATTTTATTTAATTGATAATTTTAATTAATTGAAAATGGTTTTTATAAATTGTTTTAAAACAGTTTTTAAGAAAAAGGAATCTTCTTTTGTGTAAAATAAAAAATAACTCCTTAAATCGCTTTATTTTAATTTTGTGTTTTTTTAGAGCATTTTTTAAGTCTGAAAAACTGCGACTGAGCCAGAAAACTTATTTTTTAACAGCTTCTACTAATTCCAATTCGTCCAAACTTACTTTTGAGGTAAATAGGCCATAATTTACTGTTGCTTTATTTTTTTCAATTATATCAATACTACCAACAGATCTTCCATCAAGCATTCTTACTCGATCACCAACTTTTAAAATTGGTTTTGGTTTTTCAATAACCGGCTTTAATTTCTTCTCTTTTTTCTCTTTTCGAATTTCTTCAACTTTTACTTGTACTTCGGCAATAATTTCTTTTTGTTTTTCAACTTTTGCTTTAGCTTCTTTCGGAGTTGCTTTTTTACGTTTAGAGTTTTCGATCTCAACAATTTTCAAAAATTCACCAATAAGCTCTTTTTTGTTTTTGTTGTTGAAATATTTTTCAGCTATATCATCAATTTTTTGTCCTATATATATAATCTTCTGGTTACTGTCGTATAATTCTTGATAGCTTTCCAGTTTCTGCTGAATTTTAGTATTGATGTTTTCCATCTTTTTACTTTCTTCACGAGCTCTGGTTTCTTCTTCTTTTAAATTTAAAGAAGTTTTTTCCAGTTTTGAACGCTCTTTTTGAAGTGTTGCAATGGTCTTGTCAAAACGAACTTTTCCAACTTCGATTTTCTTTTTCGCACGATTGATCAATCCAAACGGAATTCCATTTTTCTGAGCTACTTCAAAAGTAAACGAACTTCCAGCCTGACCCAAAGCCAGTTTGTACATTGGCTCAAGTGATTTTTCATCGAACATCATATTCGCATTTGTTGCGTATGGTAATTCGTTTGCTAGAATTTTTAAATTAGAATAATGTGTTGTAATAATTCCGAATGCCTCTCGATGATAAAATTCTTCTAAGAAAATTTCAGCTAAAGCTCCACCAAGTTCGGGATCAGAACCTGTACCAAATTCGTCAATTAAAAACATGGTTTTGTTATTACATTTCTTTAAAAAGTAATTCATGTTTTTTAATCGGTAACTATAAGTACTTAAGTGATTTTCAATAGATTGGTTGTCCCCAATGTCAGTCAGGATTCTGTCAAATAAGAAAGTCTCGCTGCGTTCGTGAACCGGAATCAAAATTCCAGATTGCAGCATTAATTGCAATAAACCGACCGTTTTTAACGAAATAGTTTTTCCTCCAGCATTTGGACCAGAAATTACAATAATTCTGTTTTCTTGTTTTAACTCTATGGTCTGCGGATGCGTAACTTCTTTTTTCTGTTTATTATTTAGATACAAAATTGGATGATACGCTTCTCTAAAAAATAATCGCCTTTCTTCTGTTATTGCTGGAAGAATTCCGTTAATGCGATTAGCATATTTTGCTTTTCCAGCAACTACATCAATATCACTTAAAAACTCCTGATATTCGATTAACAAAGGAAGATAAGGACGAATTACGTTTGATAAATTTTTTAATATTCGCGTAATCTCTTCTTTTTCTTCGTATTCTAAATTGGCTAATTCTCTAGAATACTTTAAAGTAGCTTCTGGTTCTATATAAGCAATACTTCCGGTTTTCGAACTTCCTAAAATAGAACCTTTTACTTTACGGCGATACATTGCTAAAACTGCTAGAACTCTACGATTTTGTACAAAGCTTTCCTTTATATCATCCAGATATCCTAAGCCGTTGTATTGAGTCAGCGCTAAACCAAAACTTTGATTTACTTTGCCACGAACTAAATTCATGTTCTGACGAATTCCGGCTAGAGCAGGAGAGGCGTTGTCTTTTATTTCTCCGTATTTATCTACAATGGCATCAATTGCTGTTATGATGTCTTTGGTCAATTCTACTCTTGAAGCTCTTACATTTAAGTTTGGATAATAATCATCAAACTTTTTCAGGAAATTTAATAAGACATTTGTTGTTGCACCAAGATTTGCAATTTTTCTAAAACTTCCTACTTCAAGAAAGCTGTCTTGAATAGCCAGAAATTTAATTTCATGAGTTATGGCATCAAATCCGTGATTTGGAATTGCGTTATTATTTTGAAAAGAAGAAACATATTCTGAAGTCTGCATCAGCGACTGTATTAATTCTTCTTTATTTCTAAATGGTTTTATTTGTAAAGCTTTTTCTTTTCCAATATCGGTATTGCATCCATCTGAAATGGTTTCAAGTACGGTTGGAAATTGTAAGTCTTGTAATGTTTTTTCGGTAATACTAATCATTTAATTTCTTTAAGAAAGTACACGCAAAAGTACAAAAACATAATGATTGAATTCTACTAGTTCGTGTCTAAATTTTGTTATGTGTAAATATGATTTTAACTTATAATTTCTGATATTCGCTAAAAAAAATGTTATGGACGTAAAAATGCATTCTTCTTGGAAACCAATTCTAAATGAAGAATTTCAAAAACCATATTTCAGCGAATTAATTTCTTTTGTAAAATCAGAATATACCACTAAGGTTTGTTATCCAAAGGGAAATCAGATTTTTTCTGCTTTTGATCATTGTCATTTTGATGAAGTAAAAGTGGTTATCATTGGGCAGGATCCTTATCACGGACCAAATCAGGCAAATGGTTTATGTTTTTCTGTAAATGACGGAATTCCTTTTCCTCCTTCTTTGCATAATATTTTTAAAGAAATCGAAACTGATTTGGGTAAACCAATGCCGTCAACCGGTAATCTTGAGCGCTGGGCAGATCAGGGTGTATTTCTTTTAAATGCAACTTTAACGGTTAGGCAGTCTGAAGCAGGAAGTCACCAGGGAAAAGGCTGGGAAAAATTTACAGATGCTGTTATTAAACAAATTTCTGCCGAAAAAGAAAATGTTGTTTTTCTTCTATGGGGTGGATTTGCTCAAAAGAAAGCTGCTTTGATTGATTCATCAAAACATCATATTTTAAAATCCGGACATCCTTCGCCTTTAAGTGCAAACAGAGGTTTTTGGTTTGGAAACAAACATTTCAGCCAGACAAATGATTTCTTGAAATCAAAAGGATTAAAACAAATTGAATGGTAAATGATTAGAGGTTCTTTTTTATTCTAATAATTAAGGACCTCAAATTTTTCACCTGATACTCTAAAAATACTTGGGTCTACTGTGCAGTTTTGGAGGATTTTCCAATTTTCTTCTTCACTAAGACCGTAACAAAAATATATTCCGTCAAATTTTACTTTGCTGATATTGGCTTCAAAGCTTTGTTTGAATTCATAATCTCCATAATACGTTCGGGCAATTTTTCCTGTCCAGGAAATTTCAAAAGTATTATCAGCGTTTCTGTTTAGAACTATTTCATGATCACAGCAGCTGTCGTGTCCTAATAAATAGATGTAAAAAGCTAAATCCTGAAAATCAAAATTATCTCCTAACGGTAATTTATTAGCAGTAAGGGTTTCGTGATTGAATTTAGAAAAATCAAATTTATTTTCGGGAGTTCCCATTACGATTCCGCCAGAATGCCATTCAGTTGACGATAATATACAATTATGGTAATTTTCCCAAACAGTTTTAGATTTCCAGTCAGATTCTGCCTCTTCTTCATCATCACAATCATCTTCGGCATAATATGAATCTGTCCTTAAATGAAAATCAAATAATAATCCTCTTTCCGGGTCGACTCTTGCACTCCAAACAAATTCTTCTAAAGTATGTCCTAACGGATATGGATTATCATGGAAGAAAATTCTATTGGTTTTGTTCATGAGTCAAAAATGAATAGAGATTATTTTTTAATGATTTCTTCTAAAACAGCTTTCTTTTCGTAGTTTACTACTTTTAATATAATTTCTTGATTCTTAGCTGTTTTTCCTTCAATTATATAAAGTTTTCCCTTCTTAAAAGGAACATTGCTTTGGTCAAAGTCAACATCTCCGTACGTTAAAGTACTTTTAATGTCAGCGGTATCAATCCATTTTTCGTTTAAAGTCTGAATTGCTTTATCTGAATATTGAAAAGGTTTAGTTCTTAGATTATTTAAAACTCGGGCATTTGGAAAATAGTTGCAGCGAGTGTCTTTACCACTAAATACAAGGGCTACAAAAAAGCATCCCATAACTAATCCAATCAAATAATAGGCAAAACGGTGTACGAACTTCATGAAATAAAATTTTTGCAAAGGTACATTAAAGTTCCTTTAAAATACAAGTAAATTAATATCGTTGTCTGGCAGGTCGAACCAGTCGCCAATAGCTTTATTTGTTAGAATTCCATGATATAAATAAATTCCGTTTTTTAAGCCTTTATTGCATCTTATAGCACTTTCGATACCACCATCTTCGGCTATCTGATGAAGATAAGGTGTTAAGATGTTACTAATTGATAATGAGGCAGTTTTAGAATAACGAGAAGGTATATTTGGTACACAATAGTGCAAAACATTGTTTTTAATAAAAGTTGGTTTTTCATGCGTTGTTACTTCAGAACTTTCAAAGCAGCCACCTGTATCGATGCTTACGTCAACTATTACAGCACCTTTTTTCATGTGTTCTACCATAGTTTCACTAACAACAATTGGACAGCGTTCTTTTCCCCGCATAGCGCCAATTGCTACATCACAACGTCTTAAAGCTTTTAATAATGCTTTTTGCTGAATGGTAGAAGTAAAAATTCTTTGGCTTAAATTGTTTTGTAAACGGCGTAATTTTGTAATCGAATTATCAAAAACTTTTACGTTTGCACCCAATCCAATTGCAGTTTTTGCAGCGAATTCTCCAACTGTTCCAGCTCCAAGAATTACAACTTCGGTAGGCGGTACTCCGGTAATGTTCCCGAATAAAAGTCCTTTTCCAAATTCATTTGTAATCATTAATTCGGCAGCGATAAGAATAGAAGCCGTTCCTGCAATTTCGCTTAAAGATTTTACAGCTGGATAAGAACCATCTTCATCTTTTATATATTCGAAGGCAAGGGCAGTAATCTTTTTTTGTGCCAAAGCTTCAAAGTATTCTCTTTTTTTTGTTTTTAACTGAATTGCTGAAATAATTACCGTTTCAGGATTAATCATTTCAATTTCAGCTAATGTAGGCGGTTCTACTTTTAATAAAAACGGACATCCAAAAACTCTTTTAGTGTCTTTTGTAATTTCTGCACCAGCATCTGAATATTCCTTATCTGTGTAACTCGAACTTTCTCCGGCACCAGATTCAATCATAACACGATGCCCTTCATAAGTAAGGGAATTTACGGCATCCGGTGTCAAACAAATACGACGTTCCTGATAACTTGTTTCCTTAGGGATTCCTATAAAAAGTTCTCTTTTAAAACGACCAACCTCAAGTTTTTCTTCTTGCGGAATCAATTGTTGTTTTGTAAATGGAGTTAAGGTAATTGACATGGATAATGCAAAAAATTAAGGGTACAAATTACGTAAAAAGTTTTAAAATTAGTGTAAAAATTGTGCTAATACTAATGTCGAATGTTAAGTTATTTTTTGCGCCATTTTTTTTGCGGTTGCTATACATTTTATGGTCAGACAAAAATAGATTTATCTCTTATTCGTCATCATTATACTCTGAATTATTACGGACCCATTCATCGCCAATTAATTTTCTCTGGGCTTCTTCTCCATATTCGAGATCAAATAATTCATTTAGCGTTTTGTCTTTTAATATTAATTGTTCCAAAGCAACAATTATAATATTTTCAGTTGATATTTCATCATCTGTCAAAAACTGCCAATCACCATCATTATCGTGAATAACCTTTACAATTGTTTTTCCTTCTTGAAGCCATTGTCTCGTTGTAAAAGTTGTGAGATTTTTGGGTTCTCTAAATTTGAAATCACTATTTCTGTCTAATAGTGGTTGTCTGTAAAGAAATTCTTCTTCGAAATTTTCTTCCCAAGGGAATTTATTACTTCTGTCTGTCCAAACTAATTGCAATGCCGGAATATCCTCCCTTTCATAGAAATTAATTGCAGTTCCAAAATAGTCTAAAATATTATTGGGATGAACTTTTAAAAATTCAGCTCTACTGTTTTTAAAAATATTTGTATAGTTTTTTCCTTCAACAATTGTTTCATTCTTTTTGATTATTTCGGCAACATCATTTATAATGGTATGTAAAAGAGAAGTTGATAATCCAAAGCAGATAATTTCAGGATGATTGTATTCTTTCCAAAGCCCTATGCTGTAAGCAAATGAAGGTAAGTAATCAGTTGCTTCAATTAGGATAACTTGAAGACCATATTTTTCAATATTAATTTTAGTATCCCTGATTAATTTATTAGTATCAATACAATTATGATTTTTATCTGAGGTCATACGATCAATTTAACTTCAATTCTCTTTTTCCATCTGCCAATAATTCAATTGTTATAGTCGAAGTTTCTTCCGGAAGGAGATTAGCAATTTTTTCAGACCACTCAATAAAACACCAGTTTCCTGAGTATAAATAATCATCAACGCCCATATCAAGAGCTTCGGTTTCTTTGTTTAATCTGTAAAAATCAAAATGATAAACGATTTGATTATTAGAAGTGTAATACTCATTTACCAAAGAAAAAGTGGGACTGCTTGTTGCATCTTCTACACCTAAACTTTTGCATAACTGTTTAATTAAAGTTGTTTTTCCAACCCCCATTTCACCATTAAAAAGTATGATTTTTTTAGGTTTTGAAGCAATAATCTGCTCTGCAGCTTCTTGAATTTGATCTAATGAAAAAACGATATTCATTTTTATGTTTATTTATTTTAGTCTCAGTCACAGTTTTCACTTCTCAGACTGAGACTGAAAACTGCGACTGAAAACTTTTTTATTTAGGGTTAAATACCAAAAACGGAATAATCATTTCTTCTAACGAAATCCCGCCGTGCTGATATGTGTTTTTATAATAACTTACATAATGATTGTAGTTGTTTACATAAGCCAGAAAAAAATCATTTTTGGCAAAAATAAACGAACTGCTCATATTTATAGCCGGTAAACCAATTGTTTTTGGTTCTTTAACCACATAAACATCCTTTTGTTCGTATGTTAAACTGCGTCCGGTTTTGTAACGCAAATTTAGACTTGTATTTTTATCTCCCACAACTTTCGACGGATTTTTTACATTAATTGTTCCGTGATCTGTTGTTAAGATTAATTTGAATCCTAAAAGCTGTGCCTGCTGAATAATTTCTAATAATGGAGAATTTTTAAACCAGCTTAAAGTCAGTGAGCGATATGCTTTGTCATCAGAAGCTAATTCTTTTACAACTTCCATTTCAGTTTTTGCATGCGAAAGCATATCAACGAAATTATAAACAACAGTCACTAAATCATTGCCTTTTAAGGCTTTGAAATTTTCTGCCAGTTTTTTTCCGCCTGCATAATTGGTGATTTTAAAATAATCTTCCTTAATATTTAAACCTAAACGTTTTATTTGTGCCGAAAGAAATTCAGCTTCATAAAGGTTTTTTCCTCCGTCTTCAACGTCATTTTTCCAGTATTGCGGAAATTGTTTTTCCATATCCAAAGGCATTAAACCAGAGAAAATTGCATTTCTGGCATATTGTGTTGCAGTTGGAAGAATAGAGAAATACGGAACTTCTTTTTCTAATTTGTAATAGTTAGAAATTACAGTTTCAAAAGATTTCCATTGATCGTAACGAAGATTATCAATTACAACAAACAAGATTGGTTTGTCTTTCTTTTTAATTTCGGGAACAACTAATTCTTTAAATAAATTATGAGATTGAATTGGTTTATCTGCTTTTGGAGCAAACCAGTCTTCGTAATTTCTTTCAATATATTTCCCGAATTGTGAATTTGCTTCAACTTTTTGAGATTCAAGAATTTCAATCATCGCCTGATCGTTAATATCTTCTAGTTTCAATTCCCAGAAAAGCAGTTTTTTGTACAGTTCAACCCAGTCTTCATACGAATTAACCATAGCTAATTCCATCGAGATTTTGCGGAATTCTTTTTGGTAATCTAATGTTGTTTTTTCTGTAATCAGTCTTGAATCATCCAGATTCTTTTTTAAACTCAGTAAAATTTGATTTGGATTTACTGGTTTTATCAAATAGTCTGCGATTTTAGAACCAATTGCTTCTTCCATTATATATTCTTCCTCGCTCTTGGTAATCATAATCATCGGGATGGCTGATTTTTTTTCTTTCATTTCAGAAAGTGTTTCTAAACCGCTCATTCCCGGCATATTTTCGTCAAGAAAAACAATGTCAAAGTTTTCTTCTTCAAACAAAGCAATAGCATCAAGGCCATTGTTGCTTGTTGTAACTTCATAATTCTTTTTTTCGAGAAATAATATATGTGGCTTTAAAAGATCGATCTCATCATCGACCCAAAGTATTCTTATCTTATCCATAAACAGTTTTAATTTTAATGCAATTTAAATGTATAGAACTTAAAAAGTATTAAAAATAGTATAAAATTAGGAATGCTGAAATGAAATTTATTTTGAATTATTTTTTGAGCCTATTTAATGTTTAAGAAAATACTGATATTAAATAACAACTTTTTAAGTTAAAAACTAAAATGTGTTTATACTTATTTACTTATATTTGTTGACCAAAAAAATAACCAACTTGTGACTCAAATTAATAAATTAAAAATATTTAACGACCCAATTTATGGGTTTATAACTATACCGAACGAGCTCATTTACGATTTAATCCAACATCCTTATTTTCAGCGTCTACGACGTATTTCACAAATGGGATTGTCGTATTTAGTTTATCCAGGAGCAAATCATACACGTTTTCATCATGCTTTGGGCTGTATGCATTTAATGAAAAAGGCAATCGATACACTGCGTTTTAAAGATGTTGTTATTTCTGAAGAAGAAGAAAATGCTCTTTTAATAGCAATTTTGCTCCATGATATTGGTCATGGGCCATTTTCGCATGCAATGGAGAAAAGTATTGTTGAAGATGTACATCACGAAGCCATTTCGCTGTTGTTTATGAATCAGCTTAATGAAGAATTTGATGGAAGATTAAGTCTGGCAATTCAGGTTTTTAAAGGAGAATATGACAGGAAATTTATGCTGCAGTTGATTTCAAGTCAATTGGATATGGATAGAATGGATTATTTAAAAAGAGACAGTTTTTATACTGGAGTTGCCGAAGGAAATGTAAACTCAGAACGTTTGATCCAGATGATGAATGTGGTTGATGATGTTTTAGTAATTGAAGAAAAAGGAATTTATTCTGTCGAAAAATTTCTGCTTTCAAGAAGATTAATGTACTGGCAGGCGTATTTGCACAAAACTAGCTTGGTTGCCGAATTAATTTTAATGAAGGTATTGAAAAGAGCCAAAGAGCTTACTCTAAAAGGAGTTAAACTTACTTGCAGTGAACCGCTTATGTATTTCATGCAGAACAAAATTACTTTAGAAGATTTTGATGCCGAAAAATTGGATTTGTTTTCTCAATTAGATGATTTTGATATTATAAGTGCCTTAAAATCTTGGCAGAGACATCCGGATTTTATACTTTCAACTTTAAGTAAAATGATCATTAATCGAGATTTGTTAAAGATAAAACTTAGTGCAGATAAAATTCCGATGGAGGAATCGCAGTCTTTAAAAGAAGAGTTTGCAGAAGCGCATAATATTTCGGCTTTAGATGCAGGTTATTTCATATTTAGAGGTAAAATTAAGAATCAGGCCTATAGTAAAGCTGCCGAACCAATACGAATTTTGAAAAAAGATAAAACAATTGAGGATGTTGTTGAAGCTTCTGATCAATTGAATTTGAAATCGTTATCTAAATTGGTGACAAAATATTATATCTGTTTTCCAAAACAACTTATCTAAAATTAACATTTAAAATCTATTTTTTATATTTTTGTCGCGATGAAATTTACAGCAGAACAAATAGCAGGAATTTTAGAAGGAGAAGTTGTTGGGAATCCCAATGCAGAAGTTTCTCGACTTTCTAAGATAGAAGAAGGTGAGGAGGGATCTCTTACTTTTTTGGCTAATCCCAAATATATCAATTACATATATAGTACAAAAGCAACTGTTACAATTGTTAACGACAGCTTTATTCCTGAGCAGGAAATTACTACTACTTTAATAAAAGTAGAAGATGCTTATGCAGCATTTTCTAAACTTTTACACTTTTACAATCAGGTTAAATTAAATAAAAACGGAATCGAGCCGCAGTCATTTATGTCTGAGGGAACTAAATATGGAGAAAATCTATATCTGGGAAGTTTTAGTTACGTAGGGCAGAATGTCGTTTTGGGGGATAATGTTAAAATTTATCCTAACAGCTTTATTGGAGATAATGTAACAATAGGTGATAATGTCTTTATTTTTGCCGGCGCAAAAATTTATTCAGAAACTGTAATTGGAAATAATTGCACTATTCATTCAGGTACTATTATAGGTGCAGATGGTTTTGGTTTTGTACCAAATGAAGAAGGGGTGTACAGTAAAGTGCCACAGATTGGCAACGTTATTATTGAAGATAATGTAGATATTGGTGCAAATACAACAATAGACAGAGCAACTCTTGGTTCTACAATTATTAGACAAGGAGTTAAATTAGACAATCAAATTCAGGTCGCTCACAATGTTGAAATTGGTAAAAACACAGTAATTGCAGCACAAAGCGGCGTTGCGGGTTCTACTAAAATTGGAGAAAACTGTATGATTGGAGGGCAGGTTGGTATCGCAGGCCACTTAACTATTGGAAATAATGTGAGACTTCAGGCACAGTCTGGAGTAGCAAGAAACATTAAAGATGACGAAGTTCTGCAGGGAACACCATCTCTTGGATATACTGATTTTAATAAATCGTATGTTCACTTTAAAAATCTTCCTAAGATAGTTGCCGAAGTTGAAGAAATAAAAAAACAAATAATAAACCCAAAAAATGGAAATAATGGTTAAACAGAAGACCATCAAAAATGAAATTTCACTAACAGGAGTTGGATTACATACTGGAAAAGAAGTTACTATGACTTTTAAACCTGCTCCTATTAATAATGGTTTCACTTTTGTAAGAGTAGATTTGCAAGGCCAGCCAGTCATTGAGGCTGACGCTAATTATGTTGTTAATACGCAAA
This sequence comes from Flavobacterium johnsoniae UW101, assembly GCF_000016645.1. Lineage (NCBI taxonomy): Bacteria > Pseudomonadati > Bacteroidota > Flavobacteriia > Flavobacteriales > Flavobacteriaceae > Flavobacterium > Flavobacterium johnsoniae. The sequence goes on along the minus strand of NC_009441.1, from coordinate 3,446,131 downwards.
GAGGAACTAATTTAGAAAAATTAGGTGTTAAAATACAAACTCCTGAACACGTTTTAGCTGCAGTAGTTGGTTGCGATTTGGATAATATTATTATTGAATTGAATGCCTCTGAACTACCTATTATGGATGGTTCATCAAAATATTTTGTTGAAGCAATTGAAAAAGCCGGAATCGAAGAACAAGACGCAAACCGTAATGTTTATGTAGTAAAAGAAGTTATTTCGTTTACAGATGAAGCAACAGGAAGTGAAATTCTTGTTATGCCAAGCGATGAATATCAAGTAACTACTATGGTAGATTTTGGTACAAAAGTTTTAGGTACTCAAAATGCAACTTTAAAAAGTTTATCAGACTTTAAAGATGAAATTGCAAGTTCTAGAACATTCAGCTTTTTGCATGAATTAGAATCATTATTAGAACACGGTTTAATTAAAGGCGGTGATTTAAATAACGCAATTGTATATGTAGATAAAGAAATATCTGAGTCTACAATGGAAAATTTAAAGAAAGCTTTTGGTAAAGATGAAATATCTGTAAAACCAAACGGCGTTTTAGACAACCTTACTTTACATTATCCAAACGAAGCTGCAAGACACAAATTGCTTGATGTTATTGGAGATTTATCTCTAATTGGAGTTCGTATTCAAGGAAAAATTATTGCAAATAAACCTGGGCATTTTGTAAACACTCAGTTTGCTAAAAAACTGGCAAAAATCATTAAAATAGAGCAGAGAAATCATGTTCCTGTTTACGATTTGAACCAAGAACCATTGATGGATATTCACAAAATCATGTCAATGCTTCCTCACAGACCACCATTCTTGTTAATTGACAGAATTATCGAAATGTCTGATCGTCATGTGGTTGGTTTGAAAAATGTTACTATGAATGAGAACTTCTTCGTAGGACATTTCCCTGAGGCTCCAGTAATGCCGGGAGTTTTAATTGTAGAGGCAATGGCACAAACAGGAGGAATTTTAGTTTTAAGCACAGTTCCAGATCCTGAAAATTACTTAACATATTTCATGAAAATTGATAATGTTAAGTTTAAACACAAAGTATTGCCAGGTGATACGTTAATTTTTAAATGTGAATTGATTTCTCCTATCAGACGAGGAATTTGTCACATGCAGGCTAATGCTTATGCAAATGGAAAATTAGTAACTGAGGCAGAATTAATGGCACAAATTGCAAGAAAACAATAATTAATCAAATTTATTGTTTAGGTTTGTTGCCCTAAAATTAGATTATTTTAATTTAAAATATAAAACATAGATGAATCAACCATTAGCATATGTTCATCCTGGCGCGAAAATCGCTAAAAACGTTGTAATTGAGCCTTTTACAACAATTCACAATAATGTTGTTATTGGTGATGGTACTTGGATTGGTTCAAATGTAACCATTATGGAAGGAGCTCGAATTGGAAAAAATTGTAACATTTTTCCAGGAGCTGTAATTTCTGCTGTGCCTCAGGATTTAAAATTTGGCGGTGAAGATTCTTTAGCTATTATTGGTGACAATTGTACAATTAGAGAGTGTGTAACTATTAATAGAGGAACAATTGCTTCAGGACAGACTATTCTTGGAAACAATTGCTTAGTTATGGCTTACGCTCACATTGCTCACGATTGCGAAATTGGTAATAATGCAATTATTGTAAACGGTGTAGCATTAGCTGGTCACGTAGTTGTAGGTAATCATGCCGTAATTGGCGGTTTGGCTGCAATTCACCAGTTTATTCATATTGGAGATCATGCTATGATTTCTGGCGGATCTCTGGTAAGAAAAGATGTTCCTCCTTACACAAAAGCGGCTAAAGAACCATTGTCGTATGTTGGTATCAATTCAGTTGGTTTAAGAAGAAGAGGATTTAGTACTGAAAAAATTAGAGAAATTCAGGAAATTTACAGAATTTTATATCAAAAGAATTACAATACTACGCAAGCTTTAAGTATTATTGAAGCTGAAATGGAAGCAACTCCTGAGAGAGATGAAATTCTTGATTTTATTAGAAATTCATCACGAGGAATTATGAAAGGTTATTCAGGAAACTATTAATTTTAGAGTTTAGATTTCTGGTTTTAGATTTCTAAGCAACAGATTAAAACTGAAAAATAAAATATTAAATAAAAAACAATGAAGATTGGATTCTTTATTTAGAATCTAAAATCTACATTCTAAAATCTAAAATAAAAAAACAAATGGCGTCTACATCAGATATTAGAAACGGATTGTGTATTAAATTTAATCACGATATCTATAAAATTATTGAATTTCTTCACGTTAAACCTGGAAAAGGTCCAGCTTTCGTAAGAACGAAACTAAAAAGTTTAACTTCAGGAAAAGTATTAGATAATACTTTTTCAGCAGGTCATAAAATTGATGTTATACGTGTTGAAACACATACATTTCAGTTTTTATATCCAGAAGGTGATGAATTTCACTTTATGAATGCCGAAACTTTTGAGCAGATTTCTTTAAACAAAAATATCTTAGATGCTCCGGATTTATTAAAAGAAGGAACAAATGTAATGGTTCAGATTAATACTGAAACTGATTTGCCTTTATCTGTAGATATGCCTGCATCAGTAATTTTAGAAGTTACTTATGCTGAGCCGGGAGTAAAAGGAAATACTGCAACAAACGCTACTAAAAATGCTACTGTTGAAACAGGTGCTAATGTAAACGTTCCTTTGTTCATCAACGAAGGTGATAAAATTAAAATCGATACAGCTTCTGGTTCTTACATGGAGCGTGTAAAAGAGTAGTCTTTTAATTAAGATAATTTGGACAATGAGTCAATTAGATAATTTGTGAATCGACATAATTTTGTATATTCACATTCTAATTGACTCATTTTCTAATTGACAAATTTTCTAATTATTATATATGAAATTTCCAAAGAGTCATTCTTTACAAGAAATTGCAAATTTGCTTAACTGCAAATTTATTGGAGACAAAGACTTTCAGGTTTTAGGTATGAACGAAATACAAGTCGTTGAACCTGGAGATATTGTTTTTGTTGACCATCCAAAATATTACGATAAAGCTTTACAGTCTGCGGCCACTATCGTTTTAATTAACAAAGAAGTGGAATGCCCGGAAGGTAAAGCTCTTTTGATTTCTGATGATCCTTTCAGAGATTTCAATACTTTAACCAGACATTTTAAACCATTTCAATTTGCTAATGTTGCAATCTCAGCTACAGCACAAATTGGAGAAGGAACTGTAATTCAGCCAAATAGTTTTATTGGTAATCATGTTAAAATTGGTAAGAACTGTTTGATTCACTCAAATGTGTCAATTTATGATCATACCGTGATTGGTGATAATGTTATTATACATGCCGGAAGTATTTTAGGAGCTGATGCTTTCTATTATAAAAAACGTCCGGAAGGATTCGATCAGTTAATATCTGGCGGAAGAGTTGTTATTGAAGACAATGTTGGTATTGGTGCTCTTTGTACAATTGACAAAGGAGTTACTGGAGATACAACAATTAAAGAAGGTACAAAACTGGATAATCAGGTTCATGTTGGACATGATACAGTTATCGGAAAAAAATGTTTGATTGCATCACAAACAGGTATCGCCGGATGTGTTGTTATTGAAGATGAAGTTACAATTTGGGGACAAGTAGGAACCACCAGCGGCATTACGATAGGAGCAAAGGCTGTTATTATGGGGCAGACAGGTGTTACTAAATCTGTAGAAGGAGGGAAATCTTACTTTGGAACTCCAATTGAAGAATCAAGAGAAAAGTTAAAGCAACTGGCTAATATCAAAAAGATTCCTGAAATTCTAAATAAATTGAAGTAATATGTCTATAAAAGAGTTTGTTCAAAAATTTTATAAGTCGGATGCCTTGATTGATAGTGAAGTTCTAAAAACTTATCTGCATCCAGATGTTATCATTGAATGGAATAGCAGTAAAGGATTCATAGAAATGAATCATGATTCGATTTTAGAAATGGCAAATGAACTTAGCAGGGCATATGTACGATCTAAAGTTAGAATAAGCCATATTATTGCCGAAGATGATTTAGTATCAGTACGTTATTCCCATTATGTAAAAACAATCGAGAACCCTCGTGAAGAGATGCTTCTGGCACATTTTTCAACAATCTGGCAGATAAAAGATGACAAACTTTACAGAGGTTATCAGATGAGTCAATTTTCTTAATATTTTTTTGACAATAAAAGAGGCAAAATACATTACAAAACCTTATTTTTGCAACACAAATTTAAAAACTACATAAAATATATATCATGAGTGTTTTAGTTAATAAAGATTCCAAAATAATTGTTCAGGGATTTACAGGAAGCGAAGGAACTTTCCACGCTTCTCAAATGATTGAGTACGGTACTAATGTTGTTGGTGGTGTTACTCCAGGAAAAGGAGGTACAAGCCATTTAGACCGCCCGGTTTTTAATACAGTAAAAGATGCTGTTGATCAAGCTGGTGCAGATACTTCTATCATTTTTGTTCCGCCGGCTTTTGCTGCTGATGCAATTATGGAAGCTGCTGATGCTGGAATTAAAGTAATTATTGCTATTACAGAAGGAATTCCTGTAGCAGACATGATTAAAGCAAATAATTATGTTAAAGAAAGAAGTTCTAGATTAATTGGACCAAACTGTCCGGGTGTTATTACTCCAGGTGAGGCTAAAGTTGGAATTATGCCAGGTTTCGTTTTCAAAAAAGGAACTGTTGGTATCGTTTCTAAATCAGGAACTTTAACTTATGAAGCTGCTGACCAAGTTGTAAAACAAGGTTTAGGAATTACTACAGCTATTGGTATTGGTGGAGATCCAATTATTGGAACTACAACTAAAGAAGCTGTTGAATTATTAATGAACGATCCAGAAACTGAAGCAATCATTATGATTGGTGAAATTGGAGGTCAATTAGAAGCTGATGCTGCAAAATGGGTAAAAGCTGATGGTAACCGTAAACCAGTTATTGGTTTTATTGCTGGAGAAACTGCTCCTGCTGGTAGAACAATGGGTCACGCAGGTGCAATCGTTGGAGGTTCTGATGATACGGCTGCTGCTAAAAAACAAATTATGAGAGACAACGGAATTCACGTTGTTGATTCACCAGCTGAAATTGGTAAAAAAGTAAAAGAAGTATTAGGATAATCTCTAATATCAAAATAATAAATTCCAAAAAAGTCTCAATATCCTGTTGAGACTTTTTTACATTTTAAAAACTGAGGCATAGATAGGAAAAACTTAGCATCGGAGAACCTCAGTCCCGATAGCTATCGGGATAGAAGCTTAAAAAGAAAATATGTACAAAGAATTAGAAAAATTTAAATCAAGTAATAGTTTTACTTTTACTGTAAATGATAGTTTAGAAGAAGTTTGCAATGCTCCGGAAGGAAGTGCAGGGATTTTTGTGGTTTATGAAATTGACGGAGATTCAAAAGAATTAATTATGGTAGGTTCTACCGGAACAGTTCAAAATGACGGAACTCTTAAAACTAAAAATGGAGGTTTATACGATAAAATTGTAAACGGACATCAATTTGCTAAAACTGGGAGAAAATATTCTTGGCCTGCACAAATGAAATTAGAGAACATTTCTGTTCTTGAAGTAGTTTGGTACGAAACTTTTAATGCAGATGTAAAAGCTATTCCAACTGCAGTTGAAGGACAGGTTTTGCAAAACTTTTTAGATGCAAATGCAAAATTACCTAGATGGAATGTAGCTTTCTAAAAAGCGGTTTAAATAACAGTAACTACACATTTAAAGCCTTATAGATTCTATAAGGCTTTTGCTTTTTTAAGTTGTATTAATTCGTGAAATGCTGTGTTTTTAAGTAAACAGTTTATCGATGTAAAATCTTATATTTTGAGATTATTTCTTAATTCAGAATAATTTTAACATTTCCTTAAGATCCTAGTGATACCAAAAGAAAGAGACAATTTTATATGTTAGAGAACTGTCTCTTTTGTGTAAAATAATTGGTTTTAAATATTTGCTTTTATATATTTATCGAACAATTAAAAGTAATAATGTTAAAATAGTGTATTTTTTACATTAAGAAAATTAATGCTTTTAAAGTTATAATCCACTATTATGAAGACCCGAATCCTACCAGCCAATTTAATTGATGACAATACACTTTGGAATGATTTAATATTAGGAGATGAGAAATCATTCTCACTATTATTTGAGCGTTATTATGGTGATCTGGTCAGTTACGGGAATTCACTTTCGCCTTATGCTGAAAAAGTACAGGATTGTGTTCAGGATGTTTTTACGGATATTTGGGTATATCGCAGTTCTTTACAGAGCAGTGTAGTAGTAAAAGCCTATTTATTATCGAGCGTTCGAAAAAGAATTGCACGATTATTTGAACGTGATCATATTTTTAGAAAAACTGCAAGCACAGACGATATTGCTTTTCTTTTGGAATTTTCTGTAGAAAATGATCTTTTGGATGATGATTATGCAACAAAAGAAAAAGTTTCTTATCTAAATAAATTGTTAAACGAATTACCGGCAAGACAAAAAGAAGCTCTATATCTTCGTTATCATCAGGCACTTTCGGTTGAGCAGATAGCCGAGATGCTGGATGTTAATTATCAATCAGCAAGTAATTTACTTCACCGTGGTTTACTTACTCTTCGTAAAGAATGGAAGGGTAGTTTTGCCTTAATTACTCTATTGTTTTCAAGCTCTCTTTAAAAAAAGTTAAAAAAGTTTAAAAAAAATCATAATTTGGTGAGTATATAATAAAGAAACTGTCCTCTATGTTTTTGTAACCTTATTTTTAGATGCAAAAACGTAATAAATATACCGAAATAGAAGATTTCTTATCAGATGAATCATTCCAACAGTGGGTTTTGTCAAGAGTTGATGAAAACGGATGGGAAGAATGGACTTTAGAAAGTCGTCAGCGTGCGAAATTAGTTGAAGATGCAAGATTAATGCTTCTCGCAATGAAGATTCCAGAGAACGAATTAACTAAATCTGATATTCACAGAGCGTTACAAGATACCTGGCTCAAAATTCGTGAAAAAGAAAATCAAAAAAACGTTAAAACTTTAAAGTTAAATTTTTTCAGAAAAAGATTTCTTACCGGAATAGCTGCAACATTAGTTATTGGTTTAATGTCAGCCTGGTTTTATAACAATCATTTTAAAACTGAAAACAAAATTGTAACCTACAAAGAACTTATTGATGAAAACAGTGAGGGATTAGTAGAACAAACCAACAATTCTAATAAACCACAAATTATTACACTATCAGACGGCAGTTCTGTTTTACTGCAGCCCAATAGTAAATTGAGTTACCCTAAAATCTTTACCGGGAACGAAAGAAAGGTGTATTTATCCGGCGAAGGTTTCTTTGAAATTAGTAAAAATCCTAAAAAGCCTTTTTTCGTTTATGCGAACGAGATTGTTACAAAAGTAGTTGGAACCAGCTTTAGAGTTAAAGCTTATTCTGATCAGCCAGATGTAGAAATTTTAGTACGTACCGGTAAAGTTAAGGTAAAATCTAACGAATTGATTTCTAAATCAGACGAAGAAGAAATCGTACTTCTTCCAAATCAGGCACTTAGATTTCTGCGGAATGATATGAAATTTAATAAAATTACAAATATTACTCAAGATCCTGTGTTGGTTCAAAACGTTGGAAATATTGAACAATTGAGTTTTGAATTTAATGATATTCCGGTATCGCAAATTTTTGAAACTATAGAACAGGCCTATCTTGTAGATATAGATTATCCCGTAAATAAATTAAAGGAATGCCATTTAACCACATCACTGAGTGATCAGCCTTTAACAGAGAAATTAAAAATTGTCTGTAAAAGCATAGGCAATAATACCAGTTTTGAAATATGAATGGAAATCAGATTATCATAACTTCAGAAGGCTGTAATTAATTTTATGTAACTGTAATTACATAGAATAACTATTTTTTAATAACTCCTTTTTTGAAGTTTAATCCTATTTTTTTGAAAATAAACGCGGCTAATTTCTATGCTTTTTATCAATAAATATTAACCAAAAACTTAACTCAACCAGAAATAAATTATTGCCTATGTAAAAAATGTACTGCAAAAAAAAGTGCCGAAATGCTGTAACATTATCGACACTTATAAAATTGAATTGCTTTCTGTAAAAAGTAATTCATCGTTTCTTAAAAATACACTCAAATTAGTATTAATCAAAACAAATCAAAATTATGAAAAAACCAGTTGTTAAACAACGATTACTCCATAGAATCATGAAAATAACACTATTTCAGTTTGTCTTGGCACTTGTGTTTTCGAGCTTTGCCGTGGCAAATAATGTAAATGGGCAAAAAAAATTAGATACAAAAGTTACCATTATAGTTGAAAATTTGACTCTTGATAATGCTTTATCTAAAATTGAAAAATCGGCTCATGTAAAATTTTCGTACAATTCGAGGCTCCCTCAGTTAAGCCGAAAAGTTAGTATAGAAGCGAATCAGGAAACGCTTTCTAGCATACTAAGCCGAATTTTGGTGCCATTTAATATTACTTTTTCAGAAGTGAGCAATCAAATTATTCTGCAAAAAACCGCTGCAGATCCATTTGCAAGTGCAGATAACCATGATTCACTTTTTGAAGTACTAACCGCCGGACCAATTATCAAAGGTAAAGTAACAGATCAAACAGGAAGCCCGCTTCCGGGAGCAACAGTAATGGCAAAAGGAACAAAAGTTGCTGTTCTAACAGACTTTGATGGAAATTTCTCTATCGAAATGCCTGCAAATGCAGATAAACTTGTAATTTCTTACGTAGGTATGGAAACGAAAGAAATTGGAATTACTAATGTTACACCAACAGTTGTTCTTACAGAAGCAGGTCAAAACTTAAAAGAGGTTGTAGTTACAACAGGATATGAGAAAACATCTAAAAGAACATTTACAGGAGCAATCAGTAAAATCTCTGGTTCAGAGTTAAAAGTTGAAGGTGTAGTTGACGTAAGCCGAATGATCGAAGGAAAAGCGGCAGGGGTTACAGTACAAAATGTTACAGGAACTTTTGGTACGGCTCCTAAAATTACCGTTCGTGGATCTTCTTCAATTTTTGGGGATACAAAACCATTATGGGTTATTGATGGTGTTGTTCAGGAAGATATTATCAATGTTACATTTGCAGATTTAGCTTCAGGAAACTCTGCAACATTATTAAGTTCTTCTGTTGCAGGTTTAAATTCTAATGATATTCAAAGTATTGAAGTTCTTAAAGATGCATCGGCTACGTCAATTTATGGTTCAAGATCATTAAACGGAGTTGTGGTTGTTACTACAAAACAAGGACGAAGAGATTCACCATTAAAAGTGAGCTATTCTGTAGAAAATACAGTTAGAACTGTACCTAGTTATTCACAATACGATATCTTAAACTCTCAGGAATCTATGAGTGTTTTTCAGGAAATGAGACAAAAAGGATATCTTGATTTAAGTTCTTCATATACAGGAAGATTTGGTGGTGTTTATAATATCTTGGCTAGAGAAATCAATAATTATAATACTTCAAACGGTCAGTATGGAGTTAAAAATGATCAGCCTTATATCAATGAATTCTTGAAAAAATATGAATTAGTAAATACAGACTGGTTTAGTGTTTTATTTAGACCTTCTATTACTCAAAACCATTCATTAAGCTTTTCTGGAGGAGGAAAAAACAATACTTTTTATGCTTCTCTTGGATACTATACAGATCCGGGATGGACTATTGCTGATAACGTAAAACAATTGTCATCTAACCTTAAAGGTACATTTTTCATCAATGACAAGTTAAACATTACTTTATCTACTTTAGGATCTATTCGTAACCAGCAGGCTCCTGGGGCTTATGAAAGCAAGCAGGATGTTGTATTTGGTAAAACAACAAGAGATTTTGATATTAACCCATTTAACTATGTGTTAAGTACAAGCAGAACTTTAAGACCTTATGATGACAAAGGAAACTTAGAATACTACCAAAACAACTGGGCTCCAATGAACATTGTTAATGAGTTAGCAAATAATACTTTAGATATTAAAGTAAATGATATTCGTTTTCAGGTAGATTTAGATTATAAAATAAATAAAAACTTGACTTATAATTTAACTGGTTCTGCTCGTTATGCAAATACGTCAAGAGAACACAGAATTTATGAAGGTTCAAATGTTGTTGGAGCTTATAACGCTGGAGTTGGTAATAATGTAAATTCTCAGATTCAAAAAGATAACGTGTTTTTATATCAAAATCCAAATGATTTAACAGCACCAAAAGTATCTGTACTGCCAAGTGGTGGATTTTTAAGAAAATTCACAAATGATATGACATCTTACAACATTAGAAATAGTGTTACTTATAGAAATATATTTAAAGACAAACACGAAGTTGAAGGTTTCTTTGGTACAGAGCTTAGATCTGTAGACAGAAACAATGACAATTTTACGGCAGTTGGAATTCAGTACAATAAAGGTTTAACTCCATTTATTGATCCAAGAATTATCGAAAAAATCGTAAACGGAGGAGACTCATATTATGATTTTGGAGAAGAAAGAGAAAGAACAGTTGGTTTCTTTGGTAAAGTTGGATATACATACGATCGTCGTTATACAGCATCTTTAACGGGTCGTTATGATGGATCAAACAGACAAGGAGATACTGGATCATCAAGATGGCTTCCAACTTATACTGTAAGTGGAAAATGGAATGTTGCTGAAGAAAGCTTTATGAAAAACAATGAAACTATCAATACATTAGCATTAAGAGCTTCTTATGGACTTACTGCTACAGCTGGTCCTGCAACAAACTCTTTAGCAATTTATAAAAGTTTTATAACAGACCGTTTTAACCTTTCTGATAGAGAAAATGCTATTAGAATTGAAGATCTTCAAAACAAAGATTTGACATGGGAAAAACAATATGAAACTAACATTGGTGTAGATTTAGGAATGTTTAATAACAGAGTATCTCTTGCAGCAGATGTTTACAGACGTAAAGCTTTTGATTTGATTGATTATGTAATCACTTCTGGTGTAGGTGGAGAATCTATTAAACAAGGAAATAATGCCGATATGGAAACTAAAGGTATTGAGCTTGGATTAACTACTCAAAATATTGTAACAGATAACTTTAAGTGGTCGACAACTTTAAATTTCTCAGTATTTAATCAGGAAATTACAAAATTAGCAAACAGACCATCTGCTTTTGATTTAGTTGATTCTAATGGAGGTAATACTGTAGGACACCCTAGAAATTCTATTTATTCTTATCAATTTACAGGATTAAATAATCAGGGATTACCAACATTTAATTTACAAGAAGGAGCAGAAAATAACATTACAGGTGCTGATTTTCAAGATACCAAAGATGTTACAAAATACTTGAAATATGAAGGTTCTATTGAGCCAAATAAATCAATTGGTTTAGCAAATACATTTACTTATAAAAACTGGTCATTATATGTATTTGTTGTAGGTTCTGGAGGAAATAAAGTTCGTTTAAACCCTGTTTACAGTAACAAATACACTGATTTAACAGTATTTACAAAAGAATACGCTAACCGCTGGATAAACCCTGGTGATGAAAATGTTACAAACGTTCCTGTTATTGCTGATAGATTATTAAACAGAAATTATGGAGAAAGAGATCTTGAAATTGCATACAATACTTATAACTTCTCTGATGTAAGAATTGCTGATGGTGATTTCGTGAGATTGAAAAATGTTACTTTAAGCTGGGAATTCCCAAAAGATTACAAGAAAAAACTAGGCTTAAGTACTTTTACATTAAAAGGTTCAGCAGTTAACCCATGGTTAATTTATTCAGATAAAAGATTACACGGTCAGGATCCTGAGTTTCGTAATACAGGAGGTGTTGCTTTCCCAATCACTTCTCAGTACACATTTACGTTAAATGTTTCATTCTAATTATAATTAATATGAAAAATATAAAAATAACACTTTCATTATTATTGGTGATAAGTCTTAGCAGCTGTGATGAATTTCTTTCTGAAATTCCAGACAATAGAACACAGATTGATACACCAGAAAAAATATCTGAATTATTAGTTACAGCATATCCAAGTAAAAGCTATGCAGTAATTGGAGAAACAATGTCTGATAACGTATTTGACAGTGAGATGACATCATCTGATGTTGATAACAGACAAAGTTTTAACTGGGAAATGCAGACTCAATTAGGACCAGATACCGAAGCTGACTTCTGGAATGCATGTTATGAGGCAATTGCAGCTTCAAACCAGGCATTAGTTGCAATTGATGAACTTGGAAGCCCGGAAAGTTTAAATCCGCAAAAAGGAGAAGCCTTAATTGCAAGAGCTTACAATCATTTTATGCTGGTTTCATACTGGTCACAAAGATACAATCCTTCAAGTGCAGCAACAGATTTAGGTGTTCCGTATGTAACAAAACCAGAAGGTGCATTATTGGCTCAATACAAACGTAACTCTGTTAAAGAGGTATTTGATTTAATCGAGCAGGATATTATCGAAGGAATGAAATACATAACAAACAATTACAAAGAGCCTAAATATCACTTTAATATTGATGCAGCAAAAGCATTTGCATGTCGTTTTTATTTAATAAAAGGAGATTGGGATAAAGTACTTGAATATTCTAAAGGATTAGGTTCTAAACCAACAACTCTTAGAGATTATGTAGCTTTTAATGCTGCAGCTTCTGCTCAAAAACCGCTAGAATATTCAAAAGCAGAACAGCCTACAAACTTATTAGTAGCTTATCCAAACTCAACTGCAAGAAGAGGATACACAAATAGATTTTACCTTTCTGATAACAGATCAGATGAAATCTTAGGATCAGATACTAACATTTGGGGAAAACCATGGTTAATTTATACATCATCATTTTATGAAAACAATGTACTTATCCCTAAGTTTTATGAATACTTTAAATATACTAACGTAACAGCTGGTATTGGAGAAGCTTACACAGGAGTAGTTCTTTTAAGTAATGATGAGTTTTTCTTAAACAGAATTGAGGCTTATGTAATGAAAAATCAGTTTGCAGAAGCTAATGCAGGATTAGAATATCTCTTCAGTCTTAGAACACAAGGATATAATGCGGCAACTGATAAAATTACAGAAGCAAACATTGCAGCTATGTATCCGGTTATTGCAGACGAGTACACACCATTCTATACTTTAAGTCCTTTGCAGGCATCATACATCAAAGCAATTGCAGAAGCAAGAAGAAGAGAGTATATCCAGGAAGGATTAAGATGGTTTGATATTAAACGTTTTAACCTTGTAGTAGAACATATTACTAAAGAAAATGGAAAAGCAGTTAGGACTAATGTTTTAGTTAAAGATGACAAACGAAGAGCGTTGCAAATACCTCAAAGAGCATCTGATAACGGAATCGAAAAAAATCCTAGATAAAAATTTAACATTAATGATTATGAAAATATTACAAAAATATAGAGCAGTTGCAATGATTTCAGTATCAATGTTGTTTGCTGCTTGTGCTCAGGAAGATCAGCCAAAAGAAACTCAGTTAGATTATACAGTTCGTAATAAAACAGAACTGGATACCTGGATTGAAACAAGTTTTTTAAATCCATATAACATAAAAGTGTATTATGAATGGAACCAAAACTTAGTAGATAACAATCGCTTTTTGTTTCCTCCTACAGTAGACAGAGTAAAACCAGCAATGGAAGTTGTAAAAGCAATCTGGATTGATAGTTATTCGACTATTGGAGGAGCAGATTTCGTTAAGAAAATTTCACCTAGAGAATTTGTATTAGTAGGAGGAACTAACTTAAATACATCTGGTACAGTTACATTAGGTATTGCAGAAGGAGGACAGAGAGTTACGCTTTTTGAATTAGATTATTTAAATAGAAAAAGCAGAGCAGATGTAACTAGATTTATCCATACAATTCAGCATGAGTATGTACACATCTTAAACCAGACAAAACCTTTTGATGAGCAGGCATGGGCAAAATTAACACCAGCAGGATATACATCAAGCTGGTATATTTATACAGATGCTGCTTCAAGAGCTTTAGGTTTTATAACTAATTATGCGAGATTGAATATTTACGAAGATTTTGCCGAAACAGCTTCAATAATCTTAACAAGTTCAAAAGCAGAATACGATGCAATTTTGGCAAGTGTTACAGATGCAACAGCAAAAGCAAACCTTAAAAAGAAAGAAGCAATTGTAGTTCAGTATTATAAAGATAATTTCGGAATGGATTTTTACGCTTTAAGAGACGAAGCGCAAAAAAATACAACCACAGTTATCAACAATTAAGACTTGTAATAATCTAATTATAAAATCAATATTATGAAAATAAAACATATATATAAGTTCCTCTTAGTTGGTCTTGTGGCTGTTATTATGGGAGCATGTACAAGTACAGAAGCTGATCCAAAATTTGACGAAAGTCCAATTGAAAGATTAAATGCAAGAAAAAAAGAACTAAACGATTTATTACTTTCTTCTGCAGACGGTTGGAAAGCTGTTTATTATACAGACAGCACTCAATTAGGAGCATGGACGCATTTATTTAAATTTTTGCCAGACGGAAAAGTTGATATGGCATCAGATTTTGATGATGATACAGATATTCACAGAAGTCAGTATGATATTCAATTAGGAAGTGCAGTGAGTTTAGTTTTTACAACTGCTAACAGAATACATCTTTTATCAGAATCAGATAATTATCCAACTCCGGCACTTGTTGGGAAAGGACATCTTGGAGACTTTCAGTTTTTCTACTATGGTCAGGAAAATGGAGAAATCATTTTTAGAACCAATAGAAGTTTTCAGGAGCTGAGATTTAAAAAAGCTACAGCAAAAGACTGGGATGATCTGCATGATAATACCCCAGTAATAGAAGCAATAACAGGAGAAATTACAAGTCCATTATTCAGATTGTTAGAAATTAACGATGGAGCTGCAGTGCAAAATTATGATTTAGATTATAATCCAGATGCTCGTTTTGGAGTAGCAGCATCTTTAGTACCTGGCAGTAATGATTTGATTAATATGTCTTTTGCCTTTACTCCAGCAGGAGCAGTTGTTGAACCGCCAGTTGAAGTTAAAGGACAAAAATTAACTAATTTTAGCTATAACAGTACTGATGATACTTTTGTTTCAACAGGAACAGGAGGTGTAAAAGCAACTATTAAGTATACAACTGTACCGCCTGTAATAACTGATGATTACAAAAAAGGTATTGACGGTCAGCCTCAATTTGTTATATCTTATATAGCGGCTAATTTATATTCAGCACCAACAACTTCTAATTACTTCAGATCATTAATTTTAAAAGCAAATGCTGCATTACCAGCAAATCAATCTATAGCCAGAATTCAGATTTATTTTAATTCTGCTTTTGGAAATTACATTGAATATCGTTTTAATGGAGGAAGACCATCTGTTTATCATAACTTTACGACAACTCCAAATAATACAGCTAAAACATTAGTATTTAATCATGATTCATGGGATAATGGTTCAGCAATTATTCCTGCTCCAGCATTCTTAAAAGACCTTGACGCAGAGTTCTTTACTCCTGCAGGTATGTACATTAAAAAGGAAAATTTCACAATTTCTTTTATTAATACAATTTATACAATGACAAGTGCTTCTAGTAGTTTTAGAACCACAACATATCAGTTATAATTTATAAACTAAAAAGCAGTTCAATTATTGAGCTGCTTTTTTAAACTAAAATAAACAATGAAAAAAATAATTACACCAGCGAGTATTATCATCTTTTTTTGGGGTTTGTTACTATTAGTTACATCAGAATTGTATCCTGATTATACAAGATATTATTTATATCTCTCTATTGCATTAATTATACCGTTTATGACTGCCAATTTAGTAAGACAAAAAAGAGAAGATAAAATAAATGGTACAGTACAACTGCAATCGTCAATGTATAGTATATTGATTTCAGCAGTGATATTGGGAGTACTATTTTTTATCATTTATAGATTAAATTAGTTTTAGTTTTAATTTTTATTTTGGGAAAAGCAGTTCATTTTTGAGCTGCTTTTTTTATTTTAAAATTGAAAATAAAATCTTGTTATTTATTTATAAAAAAGAAATAATTTCTTATTTTTATAATTGAAAATTAACGATTTAGGTTAAAATTCTGTCTGAAACTCAACGGACAAAAAGCATTGAGTATACAAACATCAAACAACTTAATCATTATGTTAAAAACAATTTTAAATTTCAAAGGAGTTGAAGTTCTCGGAAGAGAAGAACAAAAAAATATTATTGGCGGCGGTCCAGAAATAGTTATCTGCACAACACCATGTGCAATGATAATTTCGCCAGAGAATCCATGTTTTATAGAAGGCTGTGCAAGTACACCATTTCCAGATCCGTTTCCAGAACCAGATCCTATTAAAATTGGTTAAAATTTAAAAGAATAGAAAATAAATACATAGAGAATACCAGTAGAAAACACTACTGGTATTTTATTTTATGAATGCCAAATAATCGCCTTTGGCATTTGGAATTTTAAATGAATCGTAAATGATATTTTTTTAAAAAAAGGAATTATCATATATTTGACAAGTCGTTCGGAACCTCGATCAAATAAGTCTTTAATTATTTAAAAGATAAAAGCTGATTTAGGATTTAAGACAAATAAAAGTTAAATCTAATTTTAAATATGAAATTACTAGAAGGAAAAGTAGCAATCATTACTGGCGCTAGCCGCGGAATTGGTAAAGGAATTGCAGAAGTTTTTGCTAAACACGGAGCAAATGTAGCATTTACATATAGTTCATCTGCAGCGTCTGCTGAAGCTCTTGAAAAAGAATTAAATGCTTTAGGAGTAAAAGCAAAAGGTTACCAATCTAACGCAGCTGATTTTAATGAAGCACAAACTTTTGTTGATGCAGTTTTAGCTGATTTTGGAACTGTTGATATTTTAATTAACAATGCCGGAATTACAAAAGATAACTTACTTATGCGTATGTCTGAAGCTGATTTCGACCAAGTTATTGATGTTAACTTGAAATCTGTTTTCAATATGACAAAAGCAATCCAAAAAACTTTCTTAAAACAACGTGCAGGATCTATTATCAATATTAGTTCTGTTGTTGGAGTTTCTGGAAACGCAGGGCAGACAAACTATGCTGCTTCAAAAGCCGGAGCAATTGGTTTTACAAAATCAGTAGCTTTAGAATTAGGTTCTCGTAATATTCGCTGCAACGCAATTGCTCCAGGTTTCATTGAAACTGAAATGACTGCAAAATTATCTGAAGATGTAGTAAAAGGATGGAGAGAAGGAATTCCGTTGAAACGCGGCGGAACAACAGAAGATGTAGCAAACGCTTGTCTTTTCTTAGCTTCAGACATGAGTGCTTACATTACAGGACAAGTTCTTAATGTTTGTGGAGGAATGCTTACCTAATATGTTACTTGTTTGTGGTTTGTTGTTTATTGTTCTGCAGCCAAAAACTATAAACTAAAAACTATAAACCCAAATTAAATATGACTACAAACACGATTTTATTATTATTACTTTCTTTAGTAATAGCGGGTGGTTTGTCGTACTTTCAATACTTTTATAAAGCCAAAAACAAATCAAATCTGATTTGGTTTTTGGCTTTTTTACGTTTTCTGGTCATTTTTGGATTGTTGGTTTTATTGATAAATCCGATAATTTCTAAAAGTTCGCTTCAAATTACCAAAACACCTTTGGCAATTGCCGTAGATAATTCAAGTTCAATCGCTGCTTTAAAATCAGATAAAAAAGCCCTTGAATTATACCAAAAATTAATATCCAATCCAGCTTTAAAAGAAAAATTCGAAATTCAGTCTTATCAATTTGATGATGAATTTAAAACATCAGATAAATTTGATTTTAAAGGAAACCAGACTAATCTGGACGAAGCTGCCAAGAATTTAAAAAGCATCAACAAAAACCTGACTTTCCCAACGGTTATTATTACTGATGGAAATCAAACTACAGGAAACGACTACGTTTATAGATTCGATCCTGCTAATAAAGTTTATCCTTTGGTTGTGGGAGACACAACCACGTTTTTTGATTTAAAAATAAATCAGCTGAACGTAAATAAATACGCTTTTCATAAAAATAAATTTCCCGTAGAAGTTTTTCTACAATATGCAGGAGACAAACCAGTAACGGCAGATTTTACAATTTCACAGGGAAATTCTGTTGTGGCAAAAGAAAAAGTTTCTTTTTCATCGTCTAAAAAAACAGCCTCTTTAAATTTACTTTTGCCGGCTGATAAGGTTGGACTGCAAATTTTTAGAGCCAATATATCTTCAAACGCAAAAGAGAAAAACAGTTACAATAACATCAAAAATTTTGCTGTAGAAATAATCGATCAAAAATCTACAATTGCCATTGTTTCTTCTATAAATCATCCAGATATCGCAGCTTTAAAACGTGCGGTAGAAGTTAATGCACAGCGTAAAGTAATATTGGTTAAGCCAAACGATATTAGTCAGTTACAGGAAGCTTCGGTTTTGGTTTTATATCAGCCAAATTCATCCTTCAAACAGGTTTTTGATAACAATAAAGCAGCAGGAAGAAACACTTTTATTATAACCGGAAACAGCACTGATTTTAATTTCCTGAATCAGCAGCAAAACAATCTGGTTTTCAAAATGAGCGGACAAGTCGAAGATTATTTGTCTGAATTTCAATCGCAGTTTAATTTATTTGCTATAGATAATATCGGATTTGAAAATTTCCCGCCTTTGCAGAATTTATTCGGAACAATTTCAACAAACGGAAATGTTTCAGTTTTACTTTCTTCAAAAATTAGAAATGTTTCTACAAATGCGCCTTTATTGGCTTTTGCCGAAAACCAGGGAAAACGAACAGCTTTTCTTTTAGGAGAAAACAGCTGGAAATGGCGCTTACAGAGTCATATCGATAATCAGTTGTTTGAGAAATACGATGTTTTTGTAGACAAAGTAATCCAATATTTAGCAACTTCGGCTTCAAAAAAATCTTTGGTTGTAACACACGAAAACTTTTATAATTCTGGAGAAGATATTGTAATCAATGCGCAGTATTTCAATAAAAATTATGAGTTTGATGAAAAGGCAAGATTAACAATTACGGTTACAAATGCCGAAACCAAACAAGCAAAAAACTACGACTTATTAAAAGGAAATAATTCTTTCTCTGTAAATTTAGAAGGGTTAACAGCAGGGAAATACAATTTTACAGTAAAAGAATTAAATTCGAACACTTCATATTCTAGTCATTTCGAAATTTTAGATTTTGATATCGAAAAGCAATTTGTAAATCCTGATGTTTTAAAATTGAAACAATTGGCCTTACAAACCAATGGGAAAGCCTTTTTTGAAAACGAGGAAGAAGATTTGATTAATACACTTTTAGAGAATAAAGAATACAAATCAATCGAAAAAAATGTATCAACCAAAACTCCAATTATAGACTGGGTTTGGTTATTGATTTTAATTGCCGCTTTATTAACGACAGAATGGTTTGTTAGAAAGTATAATGGATTGTTGTGATAAATATAATTGAATTCCTTCTGACATTTTGTAATCTTGTGATTGTAATTTAAAGTATAAAATTATGAAAGTTAAATTCTTTTTTATCGCAGCAATTTTGATGGTAATTTTTTGTTTTTTTTCATTTTCAGAGACAAATAATACCAATAAAACCAATCTTTTTGAAAACACGATTCAGCAGCGTTTTCAACTGCCTCAGGGATTTGTGAGAGAAGAAGAATCTAAAACTTCGTTTGATTATTTTTTACGAAATCTTCCATTAAAACCATTGGGTTCAAATGTTTTGTATTTTGATGGAACTACAAAGCCAAATCGAAATGTTTATGAAGCGGTTGTGGATTTACCCATTGGGAAACAGGATTTGCATCAATGTGCTGATGCTGTGATGCGTTTACGAGCAGATTATTTTTATAGCCAAAAGCAGTACGATAAAATACATTTTAATTTTACAAATGGTTTTCGAGCCGATTTTAGTAAATGGGCTGCAGGTTACAGAATTGCAATTAAAGGAAATAAAACCAGCTGGATTAAAACTGCAAAACCATCCGACAGTTATGAAACTTATTGGAAATACTTAGAGAAGGTTTTTATGTATGCAGGAACGGCTTCGTTAGAAAAAGAATTGAAACCAATTAATGCTTTAGACATAAAAATAGGGGATGTTTTTATAAAAGGAGGCTTTCCAGGTCACGCTGTTATTGTAGTTGATATGGCTGTGAATCCAAAAAACAATCAAAAAATTATGCTTTTAGCACAAAGCTATATGCCGGCACAGGAAATTCAAATTTTGAAAAATCCAAATAATAGTTCGTTGAGTCCTTGGTACGCTGTAGATTTTGGAACCTCTCTGCAAACACCAGAATGGACTTTTAGTTCTTCACAATTAAAACGTTTTTAAATGAAACGATTCTTTTTTTTTATCCTTATATTTCATAATGCTTTTTCTCAAGAAATTCCATTGAATGTTCAAAAATTAATTAAAGCATATCCAGATCAAATTGTTGATTATAAGGACAATAAAATTATTTTTAGTGATAAGTCAAGCTTAATTTATGATGATTTTAAAAATAAAACGAATCAGGAATTATTAGATAATCCTGATATTGAGGATCAATTTAAGTTTGTTTATAATAAAGCAGATAAGAATTTAATTCCAAAGGAAGATGCAGGAAGAATTCGAAATGAAGCTTTTTTTAAGAAAATCTACGGAAATTCGAAATCAGAAGTTGAATCAAAAATGACTGAAATTATTTGGTGTCCGAAATTAGCCAATCAAAAAGTAAAAGTAACAACCGTAAATGGAATTGATAAAATAGTAAAAAAACTCTCAGCAGAATTAGATAATAATCCAGAATTTAAAAAATACATTAATGTTATTGGAGGAACATTTAATTGGAGAAAAATTTCAGGAACAAATCGATTGAGTATGCATAGTTATGGAATGACAATAGATATTAATGTCAAAAATTCTAATTACTGGCAATGGGATTGTAAATGCAAAAATGAAGAAGTTACGCTTTCATATAGAAATCAAATTCCCCTCAAGTTAGTTTCAATTTTTGAAAAATATGGCTTTATTTGGGGAGGAAATTGGAAACATTATGACACAATGCATTTTGAGTATCGACCTGAACTTTTGTTGTAAATTTTGAAATTATTTTATTTTTAAAAGAAATACAGAGAAAAGAAGATTACGAATTTAAAAAAATATAATTATGGATTTCAGGCTGAAAGTATTTTATACCGTTGCGCTGCGTCTTAATTTCACTAAGGCGGCTACTGAATTGTATATTACACAGCCAGCAGTTTCAAAACATATTCAGGAACTCGAAGAAACCTATAAAACAAAACTTTTTGAACGAAACGGTTCTAAAATCGCGTTAACTCCAGCTGGAGAAATTTTGCTAAAGCATACAAAAGAAATTTTCGAAATTTACCGCGAAATAGATTTTGAAATGAGTTCCTTTATCAGCGAACGTCAAGGATTACTGAGATTAGGAGCAAGTACAACCATTTCGCAATATATTATTTCTCCAGTTTTGGCCCGTTTTCATCAAAAGCAGAAAGATATAAAAGTCAATTTGTTAAACGGAAATACAGAACAAATTGAAAATGCTTTAATTAATAAAGAAATCGAAATTGGAATTGTCGAAGGGCAGTCAAAAAATCAATCTATCAAATACATTCCCTTTTTAAAAGACGAATTAGTTTTAGTATGCAGTAGTAAAAATTCGTTTGTAAAACAAAATGAAATTTCAGTAAACGATTTAAAATCAATGAAATTCATTACTCGTGAACGCGGATCTGGAACACTTGAAGTTATAGAATTTGCACTTAAAAATGTCGGTTTAAAATTTAGCGACCTGCAGATTGAAATGCAGTTAGGAAGTACAGAAAGTATAAAATCGTATCTTCTCAATTCAGATTGTTTTGCCTTTATGTCTATTCATGCCGTAAGCAAAGAATTGAAAAACAAAGAATTAATTGTTCTGGATGTTGAGAAATTATCCATAGAAAGGTACTTTTATATTATCACTTTACTAGGAAAATCTGATCCTTTGTCAGAATTGTTTATTCAAAACATTGCGAATCACTATAACTTGAAGTTATAGTCAATTGTATTTTACGATTGGCGATTATCATTTAATCGTTGGAACTTTGCAGGGTAATTATCAATTATCCTATTTTGAAAACAAAACAACAATCCGCATCACAACTATTTGAAATTAATCATTATTTACAGCAGATCATTTTTGCAGCAATTGTTCTTTTGTGTCTGTTTTCGATTATTTCACCTCCAGTGGCATTATTACTTGGAGTTATCATTGTGAATGTTTTTGGAAATCCATTTATAGAATTCAATCACAAAGCCATAACTTTCTTATTACAGTTTTCAGTAGTCGGTCTGGGTTTTGGAATGAACGCATCGAGTGCATTATCAGCAGGAAAAGAAGGATTTGTATTGACCGTTTTTTCTATTTTCAGCACCATAATTTTTGGTTTGCTTCTTGGGAAATGGCTTAAAACAGAGAAAAAAACATCACACTTAATTTCCTGCGGAACTGCAATTTGCGGCGGAAGTGCCATTGCTGCGATTTCTCCCGTTATAAAATCAAATGAAAACCAAACTTCAATTGCTTTGGGAGTTATTTTTATTCTAAATTCAATTGCATTATTTGTTTTCCCGTTTATTGGGCATCAGTTCGATTTATCACAAAAAGATTTCGGTTTGTGGTGCGCAATCGCTATACATGATACAAGTTCTGTTGTTGGAGCGGCAAACAAATATGGAGCCGAAGCTTTACAGATTGCAACAACAGTAAAGCTTGCAAGAGCTTTATGGATTATCCCTATTTCTCTTTTAACAGCTGTAATTTTTAAAAACAAAAACAGCAAAATAAAAGTTCCATATTTTATTGGTCTGTTTGTTTTAGCGATGCTTTTAAATTCTTATGTTCCGCAAATTTCTGTTATTGCGCCAGGCATTGTAACTTTAGCTAAAATAGGTTTAACAATAACACTGTTTTTAATTGGTGCAACTCTAAATATAAATACTTTAAAATCAGTAGGTGTGAAGCCTTTATTGCAGGGGATATTTTTATGGATATTTATTGCCGGCTTAAGTTTAACAGCAATTATTTACCTAAGTTAGATTTATTTTACGTTTGAAAATTTTACAATAGGTTTATCTATCATTTTATAGAATTTTCCTTTAAATGAAAAACGTCTTTCGATCTCAAAACTAAATGCTTTTTTTGTTTTTGCCATTTCTGCTATTTCCACAGGAAAATCAACATCAAAATCATCTTCAGCTCGCGCTGTTTTGTTGTAAGATCCTTTAGTTTTAATAATTATATCTCTAAAATGTTTTTTAGCATTATCATTTACAACTGTATAAGATCCTGACCAGGAGATGAATGAAGAATTGGTTAACTGGTATTTATCAGCTTCTAAAATAGGCTGGTATTTACCATCTAAACCTGCAACAAGGTAAAGATAACCTTCATACGCACCACCGGCACCGCCATTTGCATGCATCAATGTAAAGGCAAATTGATCTTCACCAATTTCAACTAATTTAGGAGTAGGGCATTGCGCAAAAGCACCAAAAGCAGCAACAGCAGGTTGAAAAGATCTCATTTCCCAAGAACTTCCATTTTTAGCAAATTTAGCTAGACTAAGAAGTCCGCCGGAAAAGCGTCCGGTTTGCAGACCGTCTTCATCATGAACAGAATGATTAAAAGCTAATATCTTGAATTGATTTCCTTTTGAATCTGAATAATCTATATTGGCAAGAAGTCTGGTTGCAACGCCTTCTGTGTAAGGAAATAACTGATCGCCTTCGACACCGTTTACATCTAGAAAAGGTGAAGCTTTACAAGATTTACATTTCCAGCTTATAAAGGTGTTTTTATCTGCAAGATTGTATAATTTTCCCGGAAAAAGTTTCTGCATTGTTTTTACGCCGTCAAGCGGATCAGCAATTTTTAGTATTCTTTTTGGGTTTAAAATAGTATCGCTAATATTTTTAGGCTGGATATCAACATCTTGAGCGAAACAAAAAACATTCAAAAACAGAAAGAAATTTAAAATTAAAAGGCGCATAATATTGTGTTTATATAATGAAACAAATATATAAAGAAATTGATTGTTAATATGAACTTAAATCACTTTCAAGGCTCAAAAATTAAAAATGTTAAAATAGTAGAATCTTATTAATACTATTCTTTGCGTTTTCTTTAATTAAAGCTAAATTTGCTCCCTCAAATAAAATTTACAAATGAAAAAAATCCAAATGAGACCAAAATTAATCGCTTTCGGTGCTTTAATTATTGGCTTTTTTATGCTATCATGGGGAAATGTAGGCCATGAACGTATTAATAAAGCAGCTGTAATGGCTTTACCAAAACAATTGCAAATATTTTTCTACAATCACATTGATTTTATTACACAGGAAGCTTCGGTTCCAGATATCCGAAAATATGCTTTAAATTATAAAGAAGAAGGTCCCAGACACTATTTTGATATGGAAAACTTTGGTGCTGCTGACACTTATCCGCAGACACTAGAAGAAGCAAAACAAAAATACGATGCTAAATTTTTAAGTGATAACGGAATCCTGCCTTGGTACATCGAAGACATGATGGCAAAGCTGACTAAAGCTTTTAAGGAAAAAAACAGAGCCGAAATCTTATTTCTTGCAGCAGATTTAGGTCATTATGTAGGTGATGCACATATGCCATTGCATACATCTGCAAATCACGACGGACAGTTAACGGATCAAAAAGGAATTCACTCTCTTTGGGAAAGCAGACTTCCTGAATTATTCGTTAAAAATTACAAATTAAACGTTCCTGAGGCACAGTATTATACAGATGTTCATAAAGCAATCTGGGACATGATTAACGACACACACAGCTTTGCACAGCCTTTATTAGATATTGATAAAAGTTTAAGAACTGCAACTCCGCAGGACAAAGTATTTAAATTAGATGCTGAAGGTAAAGTATTGAAAAGCAAATATAACACAGCTGTTTTCTCTGATGAATATGCTAAAAAATTGCACGAACAATTAAATGGAATGGTAGAAACTCAAATGAGAAAAGCTATTACTGCAACGGCAAGTTTTTGGTATACTGCCTGGGTAAATGCAGGAAAACCAGATTTAAGCGATTTAGATGCGCCAGCAGTTACACAAAGAAATTATCAATCTTTACAAGATGATTTAATACTGTATAAAAAAGGAGATTTATTCGGAATGAAAAATCAAAACGACTAAAAAAGAGTTTTCAGTCTCCGTTTTGAGTTTTCAGTTTTGAAAATTAAACTTAAAAAAAGCCTCAAATTCAAATGAATTTGAGGCTTTTTTGATTGTTGTTTTTATGAATTAACGAACCTTTGCATATAATTTACCTTTTTGAGAGATTGAACTTAAGTCTTTAAACTGATATTCTTTCTCTTTCAATAAATATGAAGCTGATTGATAATAAGAAATAGTTTCGTCTACTAAAGTTGATTTCTTAGATTTTAATGGAATTTCGTCGTAATAAATCTGATATTCAGCAGATGGATCAATTTTAGTTTGTTTTAACTGAAACTGTTTGATTTGCTGTTTTGGAGATAAAATCGTTAAAACATCATCCTTTATTAAACCCAAATCCTGATAAGTAGCAATAAAAGCACGAGGCTTATAATTTGGTTTTAAAACATCCTGTCCGAAAAACTTACTGTTATAATCAAAATGTAAAATTCCAAAAAGCGTTGGCATGATGTCAATCTGTGACATTAATTTATTATACTTTTCAGGCTTTTTATTTGGTGTATAAATAAGAGCCGGAATTCTGTATTTGTCCAGCGGAAGTTCTGTTTTACCGGCACTCGAAGCACAATGATCAGCAACAATTACAAAAACCGTATTGTTAAACCAAGGCTGTCTGCCTGCCATATCAAAAAATCTTTTAAGAGCGTAATCAGTATATTTTACACCGCCTTCACGCGATTTAATATCACCCGGAATATCAATTTTATTGTTAGGATATGTAAAAGGCCTGTGATTACTTACCGTCATAATATGATTGAAGAAAGGCTTATTTTGTTTTGCCTCGTCATTCATAATCTTAATAGCTTTGTTGTACATATCTTCATCACAAACACCCCATACATTAGAAAAGGTTATTTCGTTTGGAGAAAAACTGGATTTATCGACAATTTCGTAACCATTTCCAGAATAAAAATCCTGCATATTATCAAAAAAAGCATCGCCGCCGTACATAAATTTTACATTGTAGCCTTTTTGCTTAAATATTGCTCCTGTAGAAAATTTGTTTTTATTGTCTTCTCGTTTTACAACACTTTCACCAGCCGTTGGAGGAATACACAATGTTACAGCTTCAAGTCCGCGAACAGTTCTGTTTCCTGCGGCATATAAATTAGTAAACTGCATGCTTTTTTGTGCCAAACTATCCAGAAACGGTGTTACATTTTCTTTATTTCCGTAAGCCTTCATAAAATCAGCACTTAAGCTTTCAACTGTAATTAAAACTACATTTTTTCGAGTTTCTGCAGAATCGCTGGCAATTTTTTGAGTAGAAATTTTTCCGGAAATATCAGGAAATTGTTCTTTTAAAATTGCAAAAGCTTCCTGATTCGGCATTGTTTTGTAGAATTTAAAATAATCCAGTTTATTATTCTGAAAAGCCAGGTAAAACTTGTACAAGCCGTTTGACTGCAGTTCGTTTACAAATACATTTTTAGAATTTTCGGTTTTAGCCAAATTTGGAATTGCATAAAGCGCCGCTAAAAACAAACCTAAATAAACAGCTGAAATTTTGATTTTTTGAGGAAACGTTGGAATGTCATTAATGTAATCTGCAGATCTTTTTACAATAAAATAAGTTACTGTGCTGCTTATTAAAAATAAAGCCGAAAATATAGGAACTACAGGATATGACTGCATGATGTTTCCAATTACCTCATTTGTGTAAATAAGATAATTAACAGCAATGAAATTGTATTTTACACCAAATTCATTCCAAAAGAAAAATTCACTCAATCCGTTTTGAAGAATCAATAAGACGTATAGAAAAATTACAAAACTAAAAAGCCAGAAACGTATTTTGTTTTTCCACTTTGGTAAAAAAAGAAATAAAGCAAACAGAGCTGTTTTTATTCCAATAAAAATTAAAATAATTCTTGGCAGTGCACCTCCGTATTCGTCAAAAATACTTTTGCCTGATGCAACATAAAGGAACAATGCTGTCAATAATCCTAAAATAATATATCCCGAAGGTTTGTTGTATTTTGAATTAGAAACAAAAATAAGATACAGCCAAAGAAAAATTCCGGCTATTATAAAAACAAAAAAATCTGATACTAATCCTAAAGTAAAAATTTTAAAACTTTCTAAAGCAGTAAAAGAACTTTGCGTTATAGGATGAAAAAGTAATACAAGACGCAACACTAAACTAATTGAGAAATAGAAGATTGCAAGATTGTAAAATGGAGACAGCTTTTTGTAAAAAATCATATCGTTAATTATTTTTTACAAAATTAGACCCGATTAATTAACATTAGATGAAGTTATGCTTTTACCTTGCTTAGCCTAAACTTAATTTTTGCTTAAGATAACAATTCAGATATTACTCTCATGGTTTTAAAGGTTTTTTGACCTGTAAAATAGCTATCTTTGAAAATCGTAAAAATAAATTAACCTTGAATCAAAGTTTAACATGCATATTTTAATTGTTGAAGATGAGCTTGGAATTGTTCAGTTTTTAGAACAGGGACTTCGTGAAGAAGGATACCAGATTACTACCGCCAATGATGGATCTAAAGGTTTTGAATTAACTCAAAATCACACATTCGATTTGATTTTATTAGATTGGATGCTGCCAAAAATTAATGGACTCGATTTGTGCAAAGCCATAAGAATTAAGGATAAAAAAACTCCCATTATTTTTTTAACTGCAAAAGACACCGTTCAGGAAACCATTGAAGGGCTGCGTGCGGGAGCAAATGACTACATAAAAAAGCCATTTAGTTTTGAAGAATTGGTCGAAAGAGTCAAAATTCATTTTAGAAATAAGGCTACAGATGAAATACTTACGCTCGGCAACATTACAGTTGATCTTTCTAAGCATATCGTTTTAAAAAATGATGAAGAAATCAATCTAACGCAAAGAGAATTTGAATTACTGACGTATTTAATTAGAAAAAAAGGCAAAGTCTGTACCCGAAACGAGATTCTAAAAGATGTCTGGGATATTAATTTTGAATATGATACCGGAGTAATTGATGTTTTTATGAATGCTATTCGTAAAAAACTGAACCTTAAAATTGAAGAAGATTACATTAAAACTATTCGGGGCATTGGTTATATCGCCAATGATTAAGCAAAATGAAATTATTATCTTTTAAAAATAGAATTGCATTAAACTATATCGTAGGAACAGGACTTTTGGTTCTGGCAGTTTTTTCGGCTATTTATTTTATTGTAAAACTTACCGTTTACAATCATATAGATGAAAATCTTAATATCGAGGTTCAGGACCACTTAAAAGAAGTTAAAGTCGAGAACGGTGTTGTTATTATGATGGATGCAGAAGAATGGGAAGAAAGAGAACACAATTCTGTCGATGTAAATCCTGTATTTGTTCAGTTTTTAGATTTAAATAAAAAAATC
This sequence comes from Flavobacterium johnsoniae UW101, assembly GCF_000016645.1. NCBI lineage: Bacteria > Pseudomonadati > Bacteroidota > Flavobacteriia > Flavobacteriales > Flavobacteriaceae > Flavobacterium > Flavobacterium johnsoniae. Next base: position 3,417,422 of record NC_009441.1, on the reverse strand, counting down.
ATTGAAAAATCTCCTAATTTAAAAAATGAAAAACTCGTTTTTCATAATAACAAAGATCACTTTCAGCTTTTTGATACTAAATTATTAGGAAACAAAATTCGTCAGATACAAGTACCGCTTCATTTACATTCAAAAAAAATCGGTTATTTGATTATTGCGATGTCTTTGTCAGATTCTTCAAAGGTATTAGATAATCTAATGGATACCTTATTGGTTACATTTCCCATTATTTTATTGATTTTATTTTTTCTTGCCAGATTCTTTGCCGGAAGAAGTATAAAACCCATAAATGATATTATTCAGACTTCCAATATTATTACAAAAGATAATCTCAAAACAAGAATTCCGCTGCCTAAAACCAGAGACGAATTATACACACTTTCTAAAACAATAAATAATTTATTAAATAGAATTGAAGACGCTATTGAGCGCGAAAAACAATTTACATCTGACGCCTCGCACGAGTTAAGAACGCCACTAACAGTAATTAAAGGAACACTTGAAGTGCTTATTCGTAAACCCAGAGACAGCAGGGAATACGAAGATAAAATTAATTATTGCATAAACGAAGTCGACCATTTAAATATGCTTGTTGACCAGCTCTTAACAATGGCTCGTTTTGAAAATCAAAAGCATCAGATAAATGCAGAAAACGTTTATTTAAACGCTGTAATTTTAGATGTTTTAACTTTGAATTCAGAGAAAATAAACAGCAAAAAACTCAAAGTAAAATTTGATGCCGGCCAGGATTATTACACCTATTCAGATAATTTTCTGATCATAACAATTTTAAGAAATATAATTTCAAACTCACTTAAATACACGAAAGATGGAGGAGAAGTTTCTGTTTTTCTTTCTAAAGAAGGAGACAGAACAATCTGCAGAATTTCAGATAACGGAATAGGAATTGCAAAAGGTGATCTCGAAATGATTTTTAATCCTTTTTTTAGATCAAATTATACAGATCATCCTGAAATAAAAGGAGTTGGTTTAGGTTTGTCTATCGTAAAAAGAATTACAGAACAGCTTGATATTCAATTTAAAATAGAAAGTAAAATAGGAGTTGGCACAACTGTAATTTTAGGTTTTAAAGAAGAAATGAAAACGATATCGTAAATTGAAAATTTATAATAGAAACTGTACTTCAGCTTTTTTTTTAACAATAAACTATAGTTAAGTTATATTAAAAATTGCTTTTTTATGAAATTAACTAGTATATTTGCAACCGAATCAAAGAATTATAAAACAAACCAAACAATGATTTCAAATCAATTACATCATCATCATTTACATTATTGCTCTCAAGCGATGTGTTAATGGTATGTGTGTAAATCATCATATTTTAAAACCCGTTTGAGTACATCAAACGGGTTTTTTTATACCAATTCTTTGTACTCAAACTATTAATTAAACAACAACTAAAAAAATGAGTACTTTAAAAATTGCAATTCAAAAATCAGGTCGTTTAAACGAAGACAGTATCCAAATCCTTAAAGACTGCGGTATTTCAATCAATAACGGAATCGACCAGTTAAAAGCCGAAGCTTCAAACTTTCCTCTTGAAGTTTTGTATTTAAGAAATTCAGATATTCCTCAGTATTTAATTGACGGTGTAGTAGATTTAGCCATTGTAGGCGACAATCTTTTAGTAGAAAAAGGAAAAAACATCGAAGTTGTACAGCGATTGGGATTCTCAAAATGCAAAGTTTCTGTAGCAGTTCCTAAAACTTTTGATTACAAATCGATACAGGATTTAGCAGGTCTTAGAATCGCAACTTCTTATCCAAATACCGTAAATGAATACTTTAATTCATTTGGTTTAAAGGTTGATATTCACCAAATTTCAGGTTCAGTAGAAATTGCGCCAAATATAGGACTTGCAGATGCTATTGTAGATATTGTTTCAAGTGGAAGCACCTTATTCAAAAACAATTTAAAAGAAGTTGAAGTTATCCTGAAAAGTGAAGCCGTTTTAGCTGTTTCGCCAAAAGTTTCTCCAGAAATTCAAAAACACATTGATACCTTAAAATTCAGAATTCAGTCGGTTTTAAGAGCCAGAAATTCAAAATACATTTTGATGAACGTTCCAAATGACAAAATTGATGCAGTTGGAAAAATCCTTCCGGTTTTAAGAAGTTTAACCGTTCTGCCATTAGCAGAGGAAGGCTGGAGCAGTGTACACTCAGTAATTGATAAAGATACTTTTTGGGATGTAATCGATAAATTAAAAGAAGTAGGAGCAGAAGGAATTTTAGTATGCCCAATTGAAAAAATGGTTCTTTAGGGCTTCGCCCGCTTTAGGCAGTAGGCTTTAAGCTTTAGGCTTTTGAAAAGTTTGCTCCTTAAGAAAAAAATAAACACAACGTTAATAAAGCCTAAAGCCCACAGCTTAAAGCTTAAAGCTTAAGAAAATGAATAAAATAGACAATCCAAAACCAGATACTTGGTCTGAAATATTAAAAAGACCAACCCAGACAATAGACGATATTGAAGTAACCGTAAAAGAAATCTTCAAAGAAATTCAAAAAAAGGGTGACGAAGCGGTAGCAAAATATACCTCAATTTTTGATGGAATTGCTTTAGACAGCTACGAAGTTACAAAGGAAGAAATACAAGAAGCAATTGAAAAGATTCCCAATGATTTGAAAGAATCAATTCAATTGGCAAAAGACAATATTTATAAATTTCACAGCGCTCAAAAAACAAACAGGATTGACGTTGAAACTATCGAAGGCGTAAACTGCTGGCAGGAAAAAAGACCAATTCAAAAAATTGGATTGTATATTCCGGGCGGTACAGCACCTTTATTTTCAACAGTTTTGATGCTGGCAGTTCCAGCAGAGATTGCAGGATGTAAAGAAATAGTATTATGCTCGCCGCCAGATAAAAAAGGAAAAATTAATCCGGCAATTTTATATGCTGCTAATTTATGCGGTGTAACTAAAATTATAAAAGCAGGCGGAATTCAGGCAATTGCAGGGATGACCTTCGGTACACAATCTATTCCAAAAGTGTATAAAATTTTTGGACCTGGTAATCAGTTTGTAACCGTTGCCAAACAATTAGCGACACAATTTGGAGTAGCAATTGATATGCCGGCCGGACCTTCAGAATTATTAATTGTAGCCGATGATACAGCAGTTCCGGCTTTTGTAGCTTCTGATTTGCTTTCTCAGGCAGAACACGGAACAGACAGTCAGGTAATTTTGGTTTCGACTTCAAAAAAATTGATTGCCGAAGTAGAAAAAGAAGTTCAGTCACAGCTCGAAGTTCTTCCAAGAAAAGCTATTGCAGAGAAAGCAATCGAAAATTCAAAACTAATTTATGTTGAAAATGATCAGAGAGCTTTAGATTTAATTAACGAATACGGTCCGGAACACTTTATAATCTGCTCTCAATATGATGATTTTTACTGTAACGGAATTGTAAACGCGGGTTCTGTTTTTATTGGAAATTATACGCCGGAAAGCGCCGGAGATTACGCTTCAGGTACCAATCATACTTTACCAACCAATGGTTACGCTAAGAATTACAGCGGTGTAAATCTGGATAGTTTTATGAAATCAATGACATTCCAGAAAATTTCTGAAAAAGGAATTCAAAACATCGGAAAAGCAATCGAAACTATGGCTGAGGCCGAAGGGCTGCAAGCGCATAAAAATGCTGTGACGTTAAGATTAAAGAGTTTAGAGTAAAAGACAAAGGAAGAAGAAAGAAGCAAGAGTTAAGATTTTTTAAAGTCTTTCTTTTTAATTCTTGCTTCTTAAAAAATTAAAGCAATGAATACGTTCGATATAAATACAATAACAAGAGAAAACGTAAAATCTTTAAAACCATATTCTTCAGCAAGAGATGAATTTGAAGATTTTGATACAGCCGAAATGATTTTTCTGGATGCTAATGAAAATCCGTTTCAAAATGGTGTAAACCGTTACCCGGATCCGCAGCAAAACTCAGTTAAAGCGATTTTGGCTAAAAACAATAATACAAAACAAAGTCAGATTTTATTAGGAAACGGAAGCGATGAAGTTTTAGATTTACTTTTCAGAGCTTTTTGCGAACCAAATAAAGACAATATCATTTCATTGCCGCCAACTTACGGTATGTATGGTGTTTTAGCAAATATCAATGCGGTAGAAAACAGAGAAATTTTGCTGACAACTGATTTTCAGCCACAAGTTGAAAAGATTTTAGAAGCAGTTGATGAAAATACCAAAATCATCTTTTTATGTTCGCCAAACAATCCAACAGGAAATTCATTTTCTGATGAAAGTGTGGTGAAACTGCTTCAAAACTTCAAAGGTCTAGTGGTTATTGACGAAGCGTATATTGACTTTTCAGAAAAGGAAAGCTGGCTGACAGAAATCGATGAATATCCGAATTTAGTAATTACACAAACGCTTTCTAAGGCTTATGGTTTAGCAGGAATTCGTTTAGGGATTTGTTATGCATCAGAGGCTGTAATCTCGGTTTTAAATAAAATCAAACCGCCTTATAATGTAAACGAATTAACGCAGCAAAGGGCGAAAGAGCGTTTAAAAGATTTAGATAAAATTAAGCAAGAAATAGCTTCAATTATTGAGCAAAGAGAAGAATTGCTTAAAGTTTTACTTGAAGTAAATTTTGTTGAAAAAGTATATCCAACAGAAGCTAATTTTATCTTAGCAAAAGTGGATGATGCTAATAAAAGATACAATCAATTAATCGAAAAAGGAATCGTTATTCGTAACAGAACAACACAGCCTTTATGTGAAAATTGTCTTCGTTTTACAATTGGAACAAAAGAAGAAAATGCGGTTGTAATTAAAGAATTAAAATTATTGAACTAAAAATATTAGCCACAGATTATACAGATTAAAATGATTTCTTTCTGTGTATGATTTTTCGCCACGAATTGCACGAATTAGCACAAATTAAATTAGTGAAAATTAGTGCAATTCGTGGCAAAGAAAAAATCATTTTAATCTGTGAAATCTGTGGCAAAACAAAAAAATATGAAAAAAGTACTTTTTATCGATCGTGACGGAACGATTGTTTTAGAACCTGAAAACTACCAATTAGACAGTTTAGCTAAACTGGAATTTTATCCAAAAGCTTTTCAATATCTGGCTAAAATTGCCGCTGAACTAGATTACGAACTGGCAATGGTAACCAATCAGGACGGATTAGGAACGGATAGTTTTCCAGAAGATACGTTTTGGCCAACTCAGAATTTTATCCTTAAAGCCTTTGAAAACGAAGGTGTTGTTTTTGATGAAATTTTTGTAGACAGAACTTTTCCGGAAGAAAATGCGCCAACACGCAAACCAAGAACGGGAATGCTGACAAAATATATGAATAATCCAGCATATGATTTAGAAAATTCTTTTGTTTTAGGTGATCGTTTAACTGATGTTGAATTGGCTAAAAATCTAGGCGCAAAAGCCATTTTCATGAATATGACTGATGGAATTGGAAGCAATGAAATTTCATCAAAACGAGAAGAATTAAACGATACGATTGCTTTGCAGACGATAGATTGGAAAAGAATTTACGAGTTCCTGAAATTAGAGGCACGTTCAGCTTCGATTACTCGTAAAACCAATGAAACCGATATTTATATCAACTTAAACCTTGACGGAACTGGAAAAAGCAAAATCGACACCGGAATTGCGTTTTTTGACCACATGTTGGATCAAATCTCACGTCACGGACAAATGGACTTAGAAATTACTGTAAAAGGCGATTTAGAAGTCGATGAACACCATACAATTGAAGACACGGCAATTGCTTTAGGAGAAGTTTTCGCGAAAGCGTTAGGAAATAAACTAGGAATCGAACGTTACGGTTTCTGTCTTCCAATGGACGATTGTTTAGCACAGGCAGCAATTGACTTCGGCGGAAGAAACTGGCTGATTTGGGAAACTGAATTTAAACGCGAAATGGTTGGTAAAATGCCGACAGAAATGTTCTATCACTTCTTTAAATCATTTACAGACGGCGCAAAAGCGAATTTAAATATCAAAGCAGAAGGAATAAACGAACATCACAAAATTGAAGCGATCTTTAAAGCTTTCGCAAAAGCGATAAAAGTAGCCGTAAAAAGAGATACCGAAAAAATGATTTTGCCTTCTACGAAAGGAATGCTTTAAATAAGTCGAAAGTTGAAAGTCATAAAGTCAAAAGATTCCTAAATTATGGATTTCAGAAAGCGACTTTAAGACTTTGGACTTTAGACTTTAAGACTAAAATTAAATGAAAATAGTAATTATAAATTACGGAGCAGGAAATATTCAGAGCATTATGTTTGCTATTGAAAGACTGGGTTTTAAGGCGGTTTTGAGTAATAACCCGGACGAAATTAAATTGGCAGATAAAGTAATTTTTCCTGGCGTGGGAGAGGCGAGTTCGGCTATGGCAAAACTTCGTGAAAGTGGTTTAGATAGTCTGATTCCGCAATTGAAACAGCCCGTTTTAGGAATTTGTCTCGGAATGCAGTTAATGTGCAATAAATCGGAAGAAGGAAACACAGAAGGTTTAGGAATTTTTGATGTTGATGTTTTGAAATTTTCAAACAATGTAAAAGTGCCGCAAATGGGATGGAATCAGATTTATGATTTAAAAACCGATTTGTTTAAAGGAATTTCTGAAAACGAGTTCATGTATCTGGTTCATAGTTTTTACGCTCCAAATTGTGCTGAATCTATCGCAACAACAAATTACGATGTAGAATACGCATCGGCATTACAAAAAGATAATTTTTATGGAACCCAATTTCACCCAGAAAAAAGCGGTGATGTTGGAGAAAAGATTCTAGGTAATTTTTTAAAAATGTAAAATTTCAATATCAAAAATCAATCAAAATATCAATTTTTGAGAATCAAAAAGACTTTAAGACTTTAGACTTTCAAACTTTAAGACTAAAATAAAATGAGAATAATACCAGCCATAGATATCATTGAAGGAAAATGCGTTCGTTTGTCCAAAGGTGATTATGATACCAAAATAATTTACAATGAAAATCCGCTTGAAGTAGCGAAATCATTTGAAGCATACGGAATTGAATATTTACATTTAGTAGATCTTGATGGTGCAAAATCAAGTAAAATTGTCAATTATAAAATATTAGAACAAATTGCAACGCAAACGAGCTTAAAAATTGATTTTGGAGGCGGATTAAAGTCGGATGATGATTTGAGAATTGCTTTTGAAAGCGGTGCAAACCAAATTACCGGCGGAAGTATTGCTGTAAAAAACAGAACGATTTTCGAAAAATGGATTTCAGAATACGGTTCAGAAAAAATTATTTTGGGAGCTGATGCAAAAGATGAAAAAATTGCGGTTTCTGGCTGGTTAGAAGAATCAAATGAAGATTTAGTTCCGTTTATTCAGGATTATCAAAATAAAGGAATTCAATACGTTATTTGCACCGATATCGCCAAAGACGGAATGCTGCAAGGTCCAAGTTTTGATTTGTACAGTAAAATTTTAGCAGAAGCTAAAGGCGTAAAACTAATCGCTTCTGGAGGAATCTCAACTTTTGACGAATTGCCAAAATTAGCCGAATTAGGTTGTGAAGGAACGATTATAGGAAAAGCAATTTACGAAGGAAGAATTACCTTAAAGCAGTTAGAGAATTACATAATAGGTTGATAGTTATTGGTTGTCGCTCGATAGTTTATCATATTGCCCAACAACCAACAACCAACAACCAACAACCAAATAAAAAATGCTAGCAAAAAGAATAATACCCTGCTTAGATATAAAGAACGGAAGAACTGTAAAAGGCGTTAATTTCGTTGATTTGCGTGATGCAGGCGATCCTGTAGAACTGGCTGAAATTTATTCGAGAGAAGGTGCAGACGAATTGGTTTTCCTGGATATTTCGGCAACTGAGGAAAGACGTAAAACGCTGGTAAATATGGTGCGAAGCGTGGCAGAAAAAATCAACATTCCGTTTACTGTTGGCGGTGGGATTTCATCTGTTGAAGATGTTGATATTCTGCTGAATAATGGAGCTGATAAAGTTTCAATTAATTCATCGGCAGTTAAAAATCCGCAGTTGATTAATGATTTGGCTCAGAAATTTGGAAGTCAGTGTGTTGTTGTAGCAATCGATGCTAAACAAATTGACGGACAATGGATTGTACATTTAGTCGGCGGAAAAGTTCCGACTGAATTGAATTTATTCGATTGGGCTGTTGAAGTGGCAGAACGAGGAGCAGGAGAAATCCTTTTTACTTCGATGGATAATGACGGAACTAAAAATGGCTTTGCAAACGAAGCTCTGGCAAAACTATCAGAATTAGTAAATATTCCAATTATTGCTTCGGGAGGCGCTGGAAACATACAGCATTTCGTAGATTCGTTTAAAGAAGGAAAAGCAGACGCCGCTTTGGCTGCAAGTGTTTTTCATTTTAAAGAAATCGAAATCAAAGCATTAAAGCAAGAATTAAGAAAGAATGGTGTTGAAGTTAGACTTTAAGAGAAGCAGGAAACAAGAAGAAAGAGAAGATTTAATCTAAAATAAAAGAGTTCAGCAATCTAAAATCTGAATTCTAAAATCTAAAATAATTATGGATATCGATATCAAAAGCGCACACGGATTAATTCCGGCTATAATTCAGGATTCTGAAACAAAAAATGTTTTGATGCTGGGTTATATGAACGAAGAATCGCTTCAAAAAACAATAGAAACTCAAAAAGTAACTTTCTTTAGTCGCTCTAAGCAAAGACTTTGGACAAAAGGCGAGGAGAGCGGTAACTTTTTAAATCTGGTAAGCATTAAAAATGATTGTGACGGCGATACGCTATTAATTCAGGCAAAACCAGTTGGACCAACGTGCCACACAGGCGCAGATACATGTTGGCAAGAACCCAATGATGCGAATTACGGTTTTATTTCACAATTAGAAAATACAATCAAAACCCGTAGAGAAAATGCTGATTCTGAACAGAGTTATGTAGCTTCTTTATTTGCAAAAGGAATCAATAAAATTGCCCAAAAAGTTGGTGAAGAGGCAGTAGAAGTAGTTATTGAAGCAAAAGATAACAACGATGATTTATTCCTCAGCGAAAGCGCCGATTTACTTTTTCATTATCTGATTTTACTGCAGGCAAAAGGTTATCAGTTAAATGATGTTGTAGAAGTTTTAAAGAAACGTCAGAAGTAGTTATACTCAATATTTTCAATCTGAGTGAATTTGAAATACTGTAAAGTGATTTAATAAACTTGATTTCAACTTCGCTCAGTCTGATAAAAATATTTACTTTAGCTAAAAACAATCATTTTATGAAACTATTTGTGTGCCTGTTTTTATTTTTATTTCCAACATTAAACTATGGATTCAAAAAATATGAAATGCCCTATTCAATTGTTATTGCAAAAGCAGACTTAATTGTTGATGGCACCATCTCTAAGGTTTCGAAAAATGAATATGAGTTTAAAATAAGTCAATTTGTAAAAGGAAAATCAGTTTCAAATATTAAAGTTTCCATCTGGAAAGAATGGTTATGTGACCCAAGAATTAAAGAACTAAAATCTGGTCAGAGACTTATTTTGTTTTTACAAAAAACGCCTTATGGTAATTTTGCTCCAATTAATGAAAGTACGGGAGAAATATACGTTGATAATGGAGTATTTATAAATATTTTTCTTCCAAAAGAATTTTCTAGTCCAGTAGTTTTAAAAAAAGGGATATCCATGTTTGCTGAAACTTTTAATAGTTATGGAAATCTAAATGACAGGTTTTTGCAAAATGTTTATTTTGTGTCTAATAAATCTATTTTTGAAGTTTATAAGATGAAAGAAAATAATCAGACTTTTAAATTTCTAGTAGATAGAGAAGTTGGAGAGTATAAAATAAATTCTACACCAATATGTTTTCGATTAAACAATTAACCAGATAAACGATTAAACAAATTTATCACTCCACAAACTCAAAAACTGCAAATTCCTGCGGTTGATGAAATCCAAATTTTAAACTTTTATAAGGCTGTAAAGCAAGGTATTCGGTTGTATTACCGTAATCAATCCTAAAAATATTCGCCTTCCATTTTGTACCGATCTTTGGTTTTAAAAAATGGCTGTTTTCAATTTTTTCTAAGCTTGAAAAAGGGATTTTTATTTCGGTATCAAAACCTTCAGAAGTGATTTTACTGACAGCTTCAAATCCTTCAATATCAAAATTCATATCTGTTTTCCAGCCTCCGCATTCTGGTGAAATACATTTAATAAGCATATCGTAATTAGCAGAAAATGCATTTACACCAATTTCCAAATAATTTTTCCCATCTCCGTCAGGATCAATGAATATTTCTACCAAATCATCAGTTTCATAGATTTTAGAATCTTTCTTTTGAGGTTTTCCTACTATTTGAGAATCTGCTGAGCGATAAGCAATAAAAAGGTATTCATCATTCCACGAAAGTGAAACCATTGTATTTTGTTTTGCTTTTTCTCCTGAATTATGAATTACAAAAGGACCTAAAAAAGGTGTTTTCCAATCGGTTAAATCTCCGTCGATTTTTATTTTTTCACTAGTTTTCGGAATTGAAAATGTCTGTGAATGATTATTTATTGAATACAGAAATGTGAAAAGATATAAAAACGAACTAAATTTCATAAAACAGGAAAATTTTAGCTAAAATAGAAAACAAAACTATATATGAATACTAATTTTGTAACATAAATTGGAAATGTATACTAATATTATAACTAATTCAAAACTTAATTTATATAATGAAAAAATACTTTGGAAGTGTTATAACAGCTTTTCTAATTGGTTTTGCAGCCAATGCCCAAGGACTTTTAAATAAGTCAGAAACTGTTTTTACACATCAGGATAGCTTACGCGGAAGTATTACAAAAGAAAGAGCCTGGTGGGATTTGAAATATTATCATCTTGACATTAAGGTGAATCCGACAGATAGAACCATTTCCGGAACTAATACTGTCCGTTATACGGTTTTAAATGAATACAACCGTATGCAGATTGATTTGCAGGAACCGATGAACATTACGAAAGTAACGCAGAATGGAAAAGATTTAAAGTTTGAAAGAGACGGAAATGCTTTCTTTATTACTTTATCAGAAAATCAAAAAGCTGGAGAAACGAAAGAAATTATCGTTTCATTTGGAGGAGTTCCAAAAGAAGCCGTACGTCCCCCTTGGGATGGCGGAATAACCTGGCAGAAAGATAAAAACGGAAAAGATTTTATCGCTTCATCTTGTCAGGGATTAGGTGCGAGTGTTTGGTGGCCTTGTAAAGACCATATGTACGATGAAGTAGAGAATATGCTGATCAGCGTAAATGTTCCTGGGAATTTAACTGATGTTTCAAATGGAAGGCTGCAAAGCGTTAAAAAACAAAAAGATGGAACTAAAACTTTCAATTGGTATGTCGCTAATCCAATTAACAATTACGGCGTAAATATCAATATTGGGGATTACGTTAATTTCTCAGAAAAATTTAAAGGAGAAAAAGGCGATTTAGATTGTAATTATTATGTTTTGAGAGATAATCTGGCTAAAGCAAAAGAACAGTTTAAAGATGCTCCTAAAATGCTTAAAGCTTTTGAAAGCTGGTTTGGACCTTATCCGTTTTACGAAGACAGTTACAAATTGGTCGAAGTTCCGTATTTAGGCATGGAACATCAAAGCTCGGTAACTTACGGGAACAATTACCAAAACGGTCATAACGGACATGATATAAGCGGAACAGGCTGGGGATTGAAATTTGATTATATCATTATTCATGAATCGGGTCATGAATGGTTTGCTAATAATATTACCTATAAAGACATTGCCGATATGTGGATTCATGAAAGTTTTACGACATATTCAGAAGTTCTTTTTATAGAATATTATTATGGAAAAGATGCTGCAAATGAATACGCTAGAGGAATTAGAAAAATGATTGCGAATAAAGAACCTATTATTGGGCATTATGATGTAAACAGAGAAGGTTCTGGCGATATGTACCCGAAAGGCGCTAATATGATTCACACGATTCGTCAGGTGATTAATGATGATGCAAAATTTAAAGCGATTCTTCGCGGTATGAACAAAACGTTTTATCATCAAACCGTTACCACAAAACAGATTGAAGACTATATTAGTAAAGAATCTGGAATTGATTTCAGTGCGGTTTTTAATCAGTATTTAAGAACGCCTCAGGTGCCTGTTTTTGAATATTATTTTAAAAATCAAAAATTAGCGTATCACTGGATTAATTGTCAGGAAAATTTTGATCTTCCTTTAAAGGTCATTTTAAACGGTGTAGAAACCTGGCTAAAACCAACATCAGATTGGCAGGCGAAAGATTTAAACAGCGAAAAAACAGTTTTAACTGTAGATAAAAACTTTTATGTGATTGAATCTAATATCACTAATTAAGTTTTTAAAATAACTAAAAATGAAACCCAATAAATTTCTTATTTATTGGGTTTGTTTTTTATGAAGAAATCATAAAATTTTAGAATTCTTAATCCGAATGTTTACATTTGTGACAGATTAAGTTCGAATACTTTATTTATTTTATAATTCTAACCAATGAAAAATTACTTTGGAAGCATTTTAACTGCTTTTCTAATTGGTTTTACTGCCAATGCTCAGGGACTTTTAAATAAGTCAGAAACCGTTTTTACACATCAGGATACTTTACGCGGAAGCATCACAAAAGAAAGAGCTTGGTGGGATTTGAAATATTATCACCTTGATGTAAAAGTGAATCCAAAAGAAAAATCAATCTCAGGTTCTAATACAGTTCGTTATACTGTTTTAACAGAAAATAACCGTATGCAGATTGATTTGCAGGAACCAATGAACATTACTAAAGTAACGCAGAACGGAAAAGAATTAAAATTTGAAAGAGACGGAAACGCATTTTTCATCACTTTAAACGAAAAACAAAAAGTTGGCGATACAAAAGAAATTGTAGTATCATTTAACGGAAAACCTAAAGAAGCGGTAAGAGCACCATGGGACGGCGGTTTTTCTTGGAAAAAAGATAAAAACGGAAAAGATTTTATTGCTACATCTTGCCAGGGTTTAGGAGCGAGCGTTTGGTGGCCGTGTAAAGACCATATGTATGATGAAGTAGAAAATATGCTTATCAGCGTTAATGTTCCGGGAGATTTAACAGAGGTTTCTAACGGAAGATTACAAAGCGTTAAAAAAGAAAAAGACGGAACGAAAACTTTCAATTGGTATGTTGCCAATCCTATCAATAATTACGGTGTAAACATCAATATTGGTGATTACGTTAATTTTTCAGAAGTTTTTAAAGGCGAAAAAGGAAATTTAGACTGTAATTATTATGTTTTAAGAGACAATCTGGCTTTGGCGAAAGAGCAGTTTAAAGATGCGCCAAAAATGCTGAAAGCTTTTGAAAACTGGTTCGGGCCTTATCCGTTCTACGAAGACAGTTATAAATTGGTTGAAGTTCCGTATTTAGGAATGGAGCACCAAAGTTCTGTTACATACGGAAATCAATATAAAAACGGTTATTTAGGGCGTGATTTAAGCGGAACGGGCTGGGGATTAAAGTTTGATTTTATCATCATTCACGAATCGGGTCACGAATGGTACGCTAACAATATTACTTACAAAGATATTGCTGATATGTGGGTTCACGAGAGTTTTACAAACTATTCTGAAAGTCTTTTTGTGGAGTATTATTATGGAAAAGATGCCGGAGCAGAATATGTAATTGGATGTAGAAAAAATATTAAAAATGATACTCCAATCATCGGACATTATGATGTAAACAATGAAGGTTCTGGCGATATGTATCCAAAAGGAGCTACAATGCTTCATATGATTCGTCAGGTAATAAATGATGATGCTAAATGGAAATCGATTTTAAGAGGCATGAACAAAACGTTTTACCATCAAACGGTTACTGGTAAACAAATTCAGGATTATATTAACGAACAATCCGGAATTAACTTCAACAGAGTTTTTGCTCAATATTTAACTACAACTCAAATTCCGGTTTTTGAATATATGTTTAAAAACGGAACTTTCGGGTACCACTGGACAAACTGTGTTTCTAAATTTGATATGCCGGTAAGAGTAAAATTAAACGGTGTTGAAACCTGGCTGAAACCAACAACAGAATGGCAGTCAGTAAAAACAGATAATGAAGACAGAAAAATAGAAGTTGATAAAGATTTTTATGTTACGACTTCTAATATTGTAGAATAAATTCTTTTAATTTTCAATATACAAAATCCCAAATTCCATCCCGATAGTTATCAGGAGGAATTTGGGATTTTTACGTTAGTAAACCCGACAGGTTTTTAAAACCTGTCGGGTTTGGTTTTTGGTACAGTTTTGTCGAAATGACTAAAAGCCTTGAAATTCAAGGCTTTTTTATTGAAGTTTGTTTTTTTTATCGGAAGATTTATCGGCTATTCAATTTCGCCTTTTCCTTAATAATATCAGCAATTTTTCTATTTTCAATTTTGCTTTCCAGCCACGAAATAATATCCAGGTATAAGAAAGCTCTTTTTTCGTAAGTATTCTTTTCAAGTTCTACGAAACGGGCATGCATTTTTTTGAATTCCTTTTTAATATCAGCAGGGTAGAAGTTATTCAGGTTTCTTAAAAACTTGATAATCTCTTTTTGAACTTCGTGTAAGTCATTCATTTTTAATAAAAACTTATACGTGCTTTTCAGGTGATTTTCTAAATAATAATCTTTTCCTAGTTCATAATGCGCAATCAGCGACAATAGCCTTGCAAAGCACATTAAATCTTCGCGCATAGTTAAGTTTTTATTATTGATGATTTTGTCAAGATAGAAAATACATTCGTTATACTTTTCATTTCCAAAATAAATAGAAGCAATTTTGTAGAAAAATAACATTTCGTGATGTTCATCAAGGTGGTCGCTGTGTACTTTCAGTTTTTCTAAAATCTCTGGAATCAGATATTCACTTTCGGCAAAAGTCCCTTCCAGAATATGCAGATTCAGTTTGTTATTGTATAAGTATAAAAATGACAGCGAAGCAAGATTATCATTTACAGGAAATCTCGGATCCTGAATTGTTTCTTCTAACAGCGAAAGATATTTTTTGAAATTGGATGTATATTTCAACATATAAAGCGATTCCAGAAAATAATGGTTTCCTTTTAAGAAAAATACCGGATTCAGGTAAATCATATTTGGGTTGTCATAAAAAAGCTGTACCCATTTGTAAGCAAATTTATAACTCGCTAAAAAGTCCTGAACTAAGAAGCTTCGCCATAAATTAGCATTGTAAAACCAATACTTTTCACGGAAACCAAATTTAGTTTCGTCTAGTTTGGCAATGTGCTTATTGAAATAATCATCAATATATTTATACTCCTCATCGCTTTTTACGTAACCTGTTTTCAGCATGATTCCGTATAATTGAAGCGAAAGATTCGATAATTTGCTCGAAATAGTATTTCGGTAATTTAATTCTTTGGCCTGAACAACCAATTCGTCGGCACGGCCTTGGATACTTCTCGTAATATATTGTGATTCTATCAGCTTTTCGAACTCGACAATTTCATATGCCATATATTTTTCGTCATTTTCTAAAGCCTGCTGTTTTGTTTTGTCAAGAATTTTTAAACTCTGTTTATAAAGTCCTTTATTATATAGTATAACAGCAAAATCAATTTGTTCGCGTAATTGATAACGAATATTCTGGCTCGGAATATTTAAACGAATACTAACTAAGATTTGTTTGTATAGGTATGATTTTAAATTAGATAGCTGAACTTTTTTGATGCTTCCGCTCTTTAAAATAAGCTTTTCATCATACGTTTCAGACTTATCTAAAATGTTGAATAGTTCAATGAATTTCGTATTCGAGCTGGTCTCTAATCGGCTTGCAAAAATTTTAAACTGCCTTTTTTCAGATTTGGAAAGTGATTTTATCAGAACAAATAAGAAATCTTTTTGATGGTTAGCCATTGTAAAAAATAATAATATAACTTATTGATTATTAAATATTTAACTCGTTATAAATTGTGTTATGAACAGTATAATTTCATTAAAATGAATTTCGTACTGCGATTGTACAATATATATTTGTTATCAAGATGTGAAATTACATTAAATAAATGAATATGAATAGAGAGAAAGTTCAAATTTTTGACACCACTTTACGCGACGGTGAGCAAGTTCCAGGATGCAAGTTAGATACTAAGCAAAAATTAGTTATCGCAGAACGACTAGACAAAATGGGAGTTGATATTATCGAAGCTGGTTTTCCTGTGTCAAGTCCGGGCGATTTTTTATCGGTCTCTGAGATTTGTAAAATTGTAGAAAATGCAACGGTCTGCGGACTAACAAGAGCCGTGAAAAACGACATTGATGTTGCTGCAGCTGCTTTAAAGCACGCGAAGAAACCTAGAATCCATACTGGAATCGGAACTTCTGAATCTCATATACTCCACAAATTACAAACTACGCCTGAAGATATTATTGCAAGAGCCAAATTTGCAGTAGCACACGCAAAATCGTATGTAGAAGATGTAGAATTCTACGCAGAAGATGCTGGTAGAACTGATAATGCTTTCCTTGCAAAAGTTTGTGAAGAAGTTATTAAATCTGGTGCAACTGTATTAAATATTCCTGACACAACAGGATATTGTCTTCCGGAAGAATATGGAGCAAAGATTAAATATTTAAAAGAAAACGTAAAAGGAATCGAAAACGTAATCCTTTCATGCCACTGTCATAACGATTTAGGAATGGCAACTGCAAACTCAATTGCAGGTGCAATTAATGGTGCAAGACAAATCGAGTGTACTATTAACGGTATTGGAGAAAGAGCAGGAAATACTGCACTTGAAGAAGTGGTAATGATTTTTAAACAACATCCTTACTTAAACTTAGATACAAACATCAATACAAGAGAATTAAACGAAATGAGCCGTTTAGTTTCTGAAAGTATGGGAATGATTGTACAGCCAAATAAAGCTATCGTTGGAGCAAATGCTTTTGCACATAGTTCTGGAATTCATCAGGATGGTGTTATCAAAAACAGAGCAACTTACGAAATTATGGATCCGCTTGATGTGGGTGTAAACGAATCTTCTATCATTTTGACTGCAAGAAGCGGAAGAGCAGCATTAGCGTACCGTGCTAAAAAAGTAGGTTACGAGCTTACAAAAACACAATTAGACACTGTTTACATTGAGTTCTTGAAGTTTGCTGACATTAAAAAAGAAGTAGTAGACGCAGATATTCACCAAATTATAGAAGCTTCTAAAATTGAAGGTGAATTAATCAGAAGCTAATAAAACACAATAGAGCCAAGAAGAAAGAGAAAAAAATAAAGATTTAAATACATAAAGAACGAGACGTTATGAATTTGAAAATAGCAGTTTTACCAGGAGACGGAATTGGACCAGAAGTTATTGCACAGGCCAAAAAAGCATTATATGCTATTGGCGAAGTGTACAATCATGAATTTGTTTTTGAAGAAGCACTCATGGGTGCGATCGCTATTGACAAAACTGGAAACCCGCTCCCGGAGCAGACTTTAAATCTTTGTTTAAATACTGATGCTGTTTTGCTTGGTGCTATTGGAGATCCAAAATACGATAACAACCCAAATGCAAAAGTTCGTCCGGAGCAAGGTTTGTTAAAACTTCGAAAAGAACTTGGTTTGTTTGCCAATATTCGTCCTATTAAACCATTTAAGGCTTTAATTGATGCTTCTCCTTTAAAAAGAGAGATTATTGAAGGAGCAGATTTTACAATTTTCAGAGAATTAACCGGCGGTGCTTATTTTGGTACAAAAACATTAAATGATGAAGGCACACATGCTTCGGATTTATGTGAGTATTCTGAAGAAGAAATAACGAGAATTGCACATTTAGCTTTTAAATCGGCACAAAACCGACGCAAGAAGTTAACTATGGTAGACAAAGCAAATGTTTTGGAAACTTCCAGATTATGGAGAAAAGTGGTTCAAAAAGTAGGCGAAAGCTATCCAGATGTAATTTTGGACTTTTTATTTGTAGATAACGCAGCAATGCAGCTGATTTTGAATCCAAAACAATTTGATGTGATTTTAACTGAGAATTTATTTGGAGATATTTTATCTGATGAAGCCAGCGTAATTACAGGATCTATTGGTTTACTGCCATCAATATCTTTAGGAGAAAAAAATGCTTTGTTTGAGCCAATTCATGGTTCATATCCACAAGCAAAAGGAAAAAATATTGCCAATCCAATTGCTTCGATTTTAGCTGCAGGACTTTTGTTAGAACATTTTGGATTAACTAAAGAAGCGAATGTAGTTTTTCAGGCAGTTAAAAAAGCAATTGAATATGAAGTTGTTACTGTTGATTTAAAACCAGATTCAAAATTTGGTACAAATGAAGTAGGGGAGTTTGTTTCCAATTTCATTTTCAGCAAAGATGACTTATTATATTTTAATAATGATAATGTTTCGATTGGTCAATCGACAATAGTTTAGATTTTTTATTAAAATAATGAATTAAATAACAAGAAGTATTAGAAATGTTGAGATTTTATTTTTTTAGTTCTTAAAGTTTTTGTACTTTTGTAACACTAAAAAAATAAGCGATGCAAATCTCAATTATTATTACTTCTGTCGTTGTTGTCAATGTGTTTAGCGCATCTGCATCGGGAACGGTATAAATATAATTGAAAGACTATATTATAAACCTTCCAAATACTGGAAGGTTTTTTTTTGAATAAAATTAAAATAAAAATAACGCAATAATGGAATTAAATAAGTACAGCAAAACCATCACTCAAGATCAAACACAGCCTGCGGCGCAAGCAATGTTGTATGGAATTGGTTTAACTGAAGAAGATTTAAAAAAAGCACAAGTTGGTATTGTCAGCATGGGTTATGATGGTAATACTTGCAATATGCACTTAAATGATTTAGCAAAAGATGTTAAAAAAGGTGTTTGGGATGCTGGTCTGGTCGGACTTATTTTTAATACCATTGGTGTAAGTGACGGAATTTCTAACGGTACAGAAGGAATGCGTTATTCATTAGTTTCTCGTGATGTAATCGCAGATTCTATTGAAACTGTAGCCGGTGCACAATGGTACGATAGTATTATTGCAATTCCTGGCTGCGATAAAAATATGCCTGGAGCATTAATCGCAATGGGAAGATTAAACCGTCCGTCAATGATGGTTTATGGAGGATCTATCCACTCAGGAAAATGGAAAGGTGAATCTCTAAACATCGTTTCTGCTTTTGAAGCTTTAGGAAAAAAAGTAAAAGGCGAAATTACTCCGGAAGATTTTAAAGGTGTTATTCAAAATGCTTGTCCTGGAGCTGGTGCCTGCGGTGGTATGTATACTGCAAACACTATGTCTTCTGCAATTGAAGCATTAGGTATGAGTATGCCTTACAGTTCTTCTAACCCTGCTTTGAGTCAGGAAAAAAGAGACGAATGTATTGCTGCCGGAGAAGCTATTAAAGTTTTATTAGAAAAAGATATTAAGCCAAGAGATATTATGACTCGTAAAGCTTTCGAAAATGCTATTACAATTGTAGCAGTTTTAGGAGGTTCTACAAACGCAGTTATGCACTTAATTGCAATGGCACACTCTGTTGGTATTACAATTACTCTTGATGATTTTCAGGCAATTAACGACAGAACACCTGTTCTTGCCGATATGAAACCAAGTGGTAAATATATGATGGAAGACATTCACGAAGTGGGAGGTATTCCGGGTGTAATGAAATATTTATTGAAAGTGGGACTTATCCACGGAGATTGTTTAACAGTAACTGGAAAAACAGTTGCTGAAAACTTAGCTTCTACACCGGATTTACAAGACGGACAAGAAGTAATTCATGAAATTCAAAAAGCGTTAAAACCAACAGGAAATATTCAGGTTTTATACGGAAACCTTGCTTCTGAAGGAGCTGTGGCAAAAATCAGCGGAAAAGAAGGGGAATATTTCGAAGGACCAGCTGTTGTATTTGAAGGGGAATTTGAAGTAATTCCAGGCTTGCAGGCCGGAAAGATTAAACCAGGTAATGTCGTCGTCATTAGAGGTTGTGGACCAAAAGGTGGTCCGGGAATGCCTGAAATGCTAAAACCGACATCTGCCATTATTGGTGCAGGATTAGGAAGCAGCTGTGCACTTATTACAGACGGCAGATTCTCCGGAGGTTCACACGGATTCGTGGTAGGACACGTAACACCAGAGGCTTATGATGGAGGTGGTATTGCACTAGTAAAAGATGGAGATTTAATTGCTATCGATGCTGTAAAAAATACAATCGACCTGAAAATATCTGACGAAGAATTTGCAGCTCGTAAAGCGGCTTGGGTTCAACCAGCGCTAAAAGTTGACAGAGGGGTTTTACTTAAATACGCAAGATCGGTTTCTAGTGCTTCAACAGGCTGTGTTACCGATAATTAACCGACAAAAAATATGAGTTTGAAAACTGTAATTATTTCAAATTCTAAACAATAAAATTACCAAATGGGAACAATTAGAATATCAGGCGCCGAAGCCGTTATTAGATGCTTATTAGAAGAAGGAGTAGACTTAATTTATGGGTATCCGGGAGGAGCTATAATGCCGGTTTACGACGAATTATATAAATTTCAGGATCAGCTGCACCACGTTTTAGTACGTCACGAACAAGGTGCAACGCATGCTGCTCAGGGATATGCGAGAGCAACAGGAAAAGTGGGTGTTGCAATTGCAACTTCTGGACCGGGAGCTACAAATCTTGTAACTGGAATTGCAGATGCTCAGATCGACTCAACTCCAATGGTTTGTATTACAGGACAAGTTGGAAGACATTTATTAGGATCTGATGCTTTTCAGGAAACGGATATCATCGGAATTTCAACTCCGGTTACAAAATGGAACTTTCAGGTAACCGAAGCTTCTCAAATTCCTGAAATTATTGCAAAAGCATTTTATATCGCTCGTTCTGGACGTCCAGGGCCTGTTTTAATCGACATTACTAAAAATGCTCAGTTTGATGAGTTTGATTTTAGTTATGAAAAATGTACTGGAATTAGAAGTTATAATCCGGTTCCGAAATTAAATTTAGATAAAGTTGCCGAAGCTGCAGCCTTAATTAATAGTGCTAAAAAACCTTTTATCGTTTTCGGTCAGGGAATTATATTAGGTCAGGCTGAAGCTGAATTTAAGGCAGTTCTTGAAAAATCAGGAATTCCGGCTGCATGGACTATTTTAGGACTTTCGGCTCTGCCAACAGATCATCCTTTAAATGTTGGTATGTTAGGAATGCACGGTAATTATGCACCAAACTTATTAACTAACGAATGTGATGTATTAATTGCTTTCGGTATGCGTTTTGACGATCGTGTAACGGGTAATTTAAAAACTTATGCAAAACAGGCAAAAGTAATTCACTTCGAAATTGATCCTGCAGAGGTTGATAAAAACGTTAAAACAGAAATTGCTGTTTTAGGTGATGTAAAAGAATCTTTAGCTGCTTTATTGCCGCTGCTTGATGCAAAATCACACGATTTATGGCACAATGAATTTAAAGAATTGGCGAAAATTGAATTTGATTCGGTAATTAAAGACGAATTAAATCCATCATCAGCTGGTCTTTCGATGGGAGAAACTATTGAAATGATTAACAAACACTCAAAAGGTGATGCAATTATAGTTTCAGACGTAGGACAGCATCAAATGTTTGCCTGCCGTTATGCAAAATTCAATTCAACAAAAAGTAATATTACTTCTGGCGGATTAGGAACAATGGGATTTGCGCTTCCGGCTGCAATTGGAGCTAAAATGGGAAGACCAGACCGTGAAGTTGTTGCTATTATTGGCGATGGAGGTTTTCAGATGACAATTCAGGAATTAGGAACGATTTTTCAGACTCAGGTTCCTGTAAAAATTGTAATTCTAAATAATGAGTTTTTAGGAATGGTACGTCAATGGCAGGAATTGTTCTTTGATAACAGATACGCTTCAACAAAAATGATTAATCCAAATTTTGTTGCCATTGCCGAAGGATATCATATTAAATCTAAAAAAGTAACACAGCGAGAAGATTTAGATGCTGCTGTTGCAGAAATGCTGGCTTCAAAAGATTCTTATTTCTTAGAAGTTATGGTGGAAAAAGAAAACAACGTTTTCCCAATGATTCCAACCGGAGCGTGTGTTTCAGAAATTAGATTAAGTTAAGAAAAAGTTTCAGGTTTCAAGTTTCAGGTTTCACGTTCTCAACAGAACTTGAAACCTGAAACCTGAAACAAATAAAACTAAAAAAACAAAATGGAAGAGAAAACATTTACCATATCGGTATACTCAGAAAATAACGTAGGCTTGTTAAATAGAATATCTGGAATATTCTTAAAGCGTCACATTAATATATTAAGTCTAAATGTTTCAGAATCAGAAATAGAAAATGTTTCTAGATTTATTATTGTAGTAAATACAACTGAAAAATGGGTTCAGAATATTGTAGGCCAGATCGAAAAGCAAATTGAAGTTATAAAAGCATTTTACCATACAGATGAAGAAACAATTTTTCTTGAAAATGCACTTTTTAAAATCGCTTCGAGCTTATTGTTTGATGAAAAACAAATTCAAAATATCATCAAAGAAAGCCAGTCTACAATTGTAACGGTTTCAAGAGATTTTTTCG
This sequence comes from Flavobacterium johnsoniae UW101, assembly GCF_000016645.1. Lineage (NCBI taxonomy): Bacteria > Pseudomonadati > Bacteroidota > Flavobacteriia > Flavobacteriales > Flavobacteriaceae > Flavobacterium > Flavobacterium johnsoniae. The sequence goes on along the minus strand of NC_009441.1, from coordinate 3,394,808 downwards.
TGATTTCAAAATCTGGAAGACGTTCTGAAATTGAAGAATTATACAAAAAGTTCAAGCCTTATGGTATTATGCAGTTTGTACGTTCGGGCAGAATTTCAGTTTCTAAGCAAAAAATGGAAATTTCAGCATTACTGGAAACATTCAAATAACAATTTAAAGACGGTTTAGGCCGTAATCATAAAAATAATCAATTATTAAATTTCATTTCATTAATATTTTAAAACAAAATGGCAAATTATTTCAACACACTACCACTTAGATTACAATTAGAGCAACTAGGAGTTTGCGAATTTATGGAGCAATCAGAATTTGCAGACGGAATTTCAGCATTAGCTGGTAAAAAAGTTGTCATTGTAGGTTGTGGTGCACAAGGTTTGAATCAAGGTTTAAACATGAGAGATTCAGGTTTAGATATTTCTTATGCTTTGCGTGCAGATGCAATTGCAGAAAAGAGAGCTTCATATAAAAATGCAACTGAAAACGGGTTTAAAGTAGGTACTTATGAAGAGTTGATTCCAACAGCTGATTTAGTTTGTAACCTTACTCCGGATAAACAGCATACTTCTGTAGTTAATGCTATTATGCCATTAATGAAACAAGGATCAACTTTAGCTTATTCTCACGGTTTCAACATTGTTGAAGAAGGAATGCAGATTCGTAAAGATATTACAGTAATTATGTGTGCTCCTAAATGTCCTGGTTCTGAGGTTCGTGAAGAGTACAAAAGAGGATTTGGTGTGCCAACACTTATTGCAGTTCACCCAGAAAACGATCCAAACGGATTTGGTTTAGATCAGGCAAAAGCTTACGCTGTAGCAACTGGAGGACACAAAGCAGGAGTTTTAAGATCATCTTTCGTAGCTGAAGTAAAATCAGATTTAATGGGTGAGCAGACAATTCTTTGCGGATTGCTTCAAACTGGATCTATTTTATGCTTTGATAAAATGGTTGAAAAAGGAATCGATGCTGCTTATGCTTCAAAATTAATTCAATATGGATGGGAAACTATCACTGAAGCTTTGAAACATGGTGGTATTACAAACATGATGGATCGTTTAAATAATCCTTCTAAAATTGAAGCTTACGAATTAGCAGAAGAATTAAAAGACATCATGCGTCCGTTATTCCAAAAACACCAAGACGATATTATTTCTGGAGAATTCTCAAGAACTATGATGATCGACTGGGCTAACGACGATGTTAACTTATTAAAATGGAGAGCTGCAACAGGAGAAACTAACTTCGAAAAAACAGCGCCGCAAGAAGCTCCAATCTCTGAGCAGGAATATTTTGATAACGGAGTATTAATGATTGCTATGGTAAAAGCGGGTGTTGAATTAGCTTTTGAAACTATGACAGAAGCTGGTATCATCGAAGAATCTGCTTACTACGAGTCATTACACGAATTACCATTAATTGCTAATACTATCGCTAGAAAGAAATTATTCGAAATGAACCGTGTAATTTCTGATACTGCTGAGTACGGATGTTATTTATTTGATCATGCTTGTAAGCCATTATTGACTGAATTCATGAAAAAAGTAGAAACTAACATTATTGGTAAACCATTCTCAACTTCAAATGGAGTAGATAATACGGTATTAATTGCTGTTAACAAAGAAATTCGTCAGCACCCTATCGAAGAAGTAGGAGCCTGGTTACGTGAGTCTATGACAGCAATGAAAAAAATTGGATAAATAAATTTGGGAATTTCCGCCCATGTTAAGGTGGAATTTGCTCTGTATCAATGTTTTGAATTAATATTTTGAATTAGTAAGCACTTATTAAGTAAATAGATATAGATGCATATTGCATTCACTTAACTTCTGTGAGACAAGTAAGTTAAGTGAAGCTGATCCCGAAAACGGGGTATATTTTAAACAAAAATATACTTGTTGAAATTTCTATTTATAATTAATAAAGATGCTGCTATTTTCAAAATAGATAAAGTATTGTAATGCAGAAATTACAGAATTAATTGTTATTGAAATTTGTTAAATAAAAAGGTGTGATAATTTGTTTGTCATGCCTTTTTTGTGATTTACATTTTCCTTTAAAATATGTTTTTTTAGGATAACTTTAAAAAAAGCTTATATTTTATTTATTATATGTTTTTTTTTTGTCAAAATTTATGAATTAAATAATTTTAAGAATAGAAGCATATTTAATACATTTATAAAAAAAATTCCACAAAACTATGAGTTATTATAAAATTGAAAATTTAGAACAATATTTTAAACATTACAATAAGTCAATACGAGAGCCGAGAAAATTTTGGGGAAAAATTGCTGAAGAAAATTTTACTTGGTATCAACAGTGGGAAAAAGTTGTTGATTTTAATATGGCCGATGCCGAAGTAAAATGGTTTACAGAAGCAAAGGTTAACATTACCAAAAATTGTATCGACAGACACTTAAGCAAAAGAGGAGATAAAACGGCTATTATTTTTGAGCCGAATGAACCTTCTGAAGAAGCTTTACATATAACATACAACGAGCTTTACGAAAGAGTTTCAAAAATGGCAAATGTTTTGCGTGAACAGGGAATTCGTAAAGGAGACCGCGTGTGCATTTACCTTCCAATGATTCCAGAACTGGCAGTAGCTGTTTTGGCATGTGCCAGAATTGGAGCAATTCACTCAGTGGTTTTTGCAGGATTTTCTGCTTCTGCAGTTTCTGCCAGAATTAACGACTGCGAATGTAAAATGGTTATTACATCAGACGGTGGTTACAGAGGAAATAAAACAATTGATTTAAAAGGAATTGTTGATGAAGCCTTAGATACCTGTCCATCAGTTTCTAAAGTTTTGGTTGTAAAAAGAACTAAAACAGAAATTGCTATGAAAGAAGGCCGTGACATTTGGTTACAGCCATTATTAGATGCAGCTCTTGATAATAGTGTTGCAGAAATTATGGATGCCGAAGATCCTTTGTTTATTTTATATACATCTGGATCTACAGGAAAACCAAAAGGAATGGTGCATACAACAGCTGGATACATGGTTTATACAGCTTATACATTCAAAAACGTATTCAGCCACGAAGAAAATGATATCTTTTGGTGTACGGCAGATATTGGATGGATTACAGGACACTCTTATATATTATATGGACCATTGTTAAATGGAGGAACAACTGTAATTTTTGAAGGCGTTCCTTCTTATCCTGATTTCAGCCGTTTTTGGGATATTATCGAAAAACATAAAATCACACAATTTTATACAGCACCAACAGCGATTCGTTCATTAGCAAAAGAAAGTTTAGATTATATTCAAAAATATCCTCTAAAATCTCTTAAAGTAATTGGATCTGTTGGAGAACCAATCAACGAAGAAGCTTGGCACTGGTTCAACGACCACGTTGGAGACAAGAGATGTCCTGTTGTAGATACTTGGTGGCAGACAGAAACCGGTGGAATTATGATTTCGCCAATTGCTTTTGTTACGCCTACAAAACCAACTTATGCAACTTTACCATTACCGGGAATTCAGCCGGTTTTAATGGATGAAAAACGCAACGAAATTGAAGGAAATCAAGTAGTTGGAAGTTTATGTATTAAATTTCCATGGCCTGGAATCGCCAGAACAATCTGGAATAATCACGATCGTTATAAAGAAACGTATTTCTCTGCTTTCCCTGGAAAATATTTTACAGGAGACGGTGCATTACGCGATGAAGTAGGATATTACAGAATCACAGGTAGAGTAGATGATGTTGTAATTGTTTCTGGACATAATTTAGGAACTGCTCCAATTGAAGATGCTATCAACGAACATCAAGCGGTTGCCGAATCTGCAATTGTTGGATTCCCACATGATATTAAAGGAAATGCATTATATGGTTTTGTTATCCTGAAAGAAACCGGAGAAGTTAGAAATAAAGAAAACTTAACAAAAGAGATCAACCAGTATATTTCTGATCACATTGGACCAATTGCGAAATTAGATAAAATCCAATTTGTTTCTGGCTTGCCAAAAACTCGTTCAGGAAAAATTATGCGTAGAATTTTACGTAAAATTGCTGAAGGTGATTTCTCTAACTTTGGAGATACAACTACATTATTAAATCCTGAAGTTGTAGAACAGATTATGAAAGAAAGAATTGCATAATTCTCGATAAATAAATAAAAAAGCCTCTTAAAAATTAAGAGGCTTTTTTTATGTTTACAATTTATGCCAGACTGAGCGAAGTCGAAGTCCTGCAAATTGATATTTTTTATTTAATTCCCAAACGCGATTTTAGTTTTAAGAACAGAAGACCAATTTTATAAGCATCTTCGGCAGAAGAATTTCTGTCACTTTTTGGAATTTTGTAAATTTCGCATAAATCGTTTAAAGAAAACTGTTTGTCGTTAATGTCAGTTAATTTTCTGTACATAACGTCAATATCAAGCGCTTCATTTTTTAACCTGCCGCAATCCAATCTTTCTAAAGCAGCATTAAGCATTTCAATATCAAAATTAATATGATGACCAACCAAAACAGCATTTCCCAAGAAGTTAATAAAAGCTTCTAAGGCCTCAGCTTCGGGCATTTTTGTCATTTTACTCTCAATAATAAATTCGTTAGAAAGACCATTGTCTTCTAAGAATTTGTACTGCAGTAAAACGGCTTCAAAATTCTCCTTAATTATAATGCTGTCATCTATGACTGAAAAAGCGCCAAGAGACAAAATAACATCTTTGTTAGGATTTAAGCCAGAAGTTTCAGTAGACAAAACCACAAATTTGCTGGGTTTTGCTTCTAATTTTGTCAAGTATTCTTTCCAGAATTCCGGATAATCCTTGTTAATGTTTTTAATCCAGTCTAGCATATTTATGAGAATTGTGTAAGTTGAAATTTACTCTTAATTAGTTCCTCAAGGTCTTTCATCGGGGTCAAAGCATTTTTTAACTTCTCTTTGTCTGTTTTAGACATTTCTCTTAAATTGATATATTGCCCAGAATCGTCATTTTTAAAACCTTCCATAGTTCTAAACTTTGAAAGCGTTAAAAATGCTTCTGCACAACTTAAATATATTTCGGCGTTTTTAGAATCGGTTATAGCTAATTGTTTGAACCTTAAATATGTATTTTTAATTCCTTTTATGTTGGCACTTAAAATCAATAAACGTGCACTGTCTATTAAAGGCATCAAAGCACGGGTTTTAATATCAAATTTTCCTTTATGCGGTCCTTCTTCTTCAACAATGAATTTTTTAAAGAAGCTCCAAAGGTGAGTTTCTTTTTAAAGCATCGTTTCCTAAGAAATCAAAGAATAAAGTATTGTTTACAGCATTTTTAAATACTACATTTTCAATAACTTCTTCGATTTTTGGTTCACCAATTACGATCTCATAATCAAAGAAAATACTGCTCAAATCATTGCTGTTTTCACCTGGAGTATTCATCCAGCTGTTGTATTGTTTTGTCCAGTCGCTCAATGACTTACACCAAAGCATATTGCTTCCCATGTGTCCGTTTGGACAATATTCGTAACCAACTTTTTCAAGAATCGCTGTGGTGCGTTTTGCTAGTCTTAAAAAGTAATCTTTTACTTCTCTGTATTTCTCTGGTGCAACATCTTCAAAAATCAAAATACTATCCTGATCTGTCAATAAAAGCTGTTCTTTACGCCCCTGGCTTCCTATGCTCAACCAGGCAAATCTGGCAGGAGGGGAGCCTAAATCTAAAATTGACAATTCTACAGCGCGTTTAATTATGGCCAGATTAATTTCGCTGGCAATATTACTGACATGTGAAATTGGTATATTTTTTTGAATCGAATTCTGAATCAAATCAGACAGACGATCGCGAATTTGTTTTAAATCTTTTGGTAACTGTGAACGCTTAATTTCTTTAATTAAAACACCAGGGTTACTGGCTTGAGCCACAACTAAATCGTGTTCAGAAATAATTCCTTTTACGGCAGATTTACTTGTACCGTCTTTAGTTACGCAAAGGTGAGAAACATTGTGTTTCAGCATTAATAACTGGGCTTCGGCAAGAGAAACATTTTCAATTACAGTAACTACAGGCGAAGACATAATTTTGTCAATCGTTTCAGTAATTGGGTAACGTCCGGTTGCAATTTTAGAAGCTAAATCGGCATGGGTTACAATACCAATTGGATGATTTTTTTCGCAAACTACAATATTATCAACCATTGATTCTGTCATTAAAAGCGCAACGTCTTTTACAATATGATGTGAATCAGTAGTTAACGGTGAGTTATTATAGGTAAGAGACTGGATAAATTGTATTTCTGACTGCTGGTCAATAAACACATTATCAGCATCTAATTTACCATTAGAACGTGCGTTATCTTTGGTATGTCTTGAATTTATGGCAAAACTTTCAAGCAAAAAGTTCAAAACATCAGAATTGTTAGCTACAAAAGGTCTAAATACTGCAATAGGAATAGCATAAATAATGCTTTCTTCACGTGCTTTTGCAGTCATCATATAGTTGTTTTTGGCAAAGAAAGGTCTTAGTCCAAAAATATCTCCTTCATGACATTTATTTATAATAGTTTCCTCAGCATCAGCAATTGTAGTTAAATTAATAACGCCAGATGCTACAACATAAAAACTGTCGTGCAAAGGGTCGTTATTTTGAAACAATACTGCATGTTTTTCTAAATTGATAACACGAATATTTGTAGCAATATCTGACAATTCCTGAAAGGTTAAATTATCAAATGGCGGGTATTCTTTTAAAAAATCTGCAATATGCTCAGCAATTGTATTCATATAATGTGGATAATATTTTTTAAAATATTGAATGTAAAAATAATAAAATTAAGTCTTACAATGAAAGCAACTTGATCAGAATCTGATTATTTTAAAGAAATGTTAAGAATTACTGGATTCAAGGCTTTGAAAAGCTTTTTTAAATATTAAAGTTACATAAATATTTGATTTATAGTTGTATAAAATAATATTTAATAAATATCAGGAATAGAGCACGTATTTAATTAAAAAATCTAATTTATTGGTTTCTCAAACAGTGGTAAAGATTATTAAATATGATAACTAAGAATATGTATAACTGAAAAAGAGCATTGGTTTTCTAATAATTTCTATTTTACATAATATAAATTATAGGTCAAATAGAATAGTGATGCTTGTAGCGTAGGCTGCATAAAATTCATGCTTTTAATATATTATAAAGGTTCCTTTTTTAGCTTTGATTTTATCTTCAATCAAACTTAATTTACTATACTTCTCTAGAACAGATTGTATTTTTTTGGCAAATCTTTGTATTTCAGAAATTTTAAAAAACTAAAAAAGATATTTTTAGTACAAAATTCGAAATATAATCGACGCATAATAAAGTAAATAAAAACTTACTTTTTTGTTTTTGATTTTACTTTTTCTTTTTAGAATTGATTTATATTTACATCAAAAAGTTTTATGGAAGTTATTTGGACAGAAAAAGCAGAAAAGACTTATACTAAAAATTACGAATATTTAGTAGAAAATTGGTCTTTAGCAATTGCTGAAAAGTTCGATGAAGAAGTATTGAAAACAATAGATATAATATCAAAAAATCCCCATTTAGGTAGCTATAATAGGGATTTTGATTTTAGTAGTATTTTAGTTGTAAAGCAAATAACTTTATTTTATACTATTGTTGACGGTAAAGTATTTCTTTTGCTTTTTCATGATAACCGACAAAAACAGGTTAAAGATTTATTTTAAATATCTTTCTTTTTTGCTTTTATTCTTTTAATCATTTCGCTGTGCGGAATAGTTTTTCCGTTTCTAATATCTTCTTTACTTTGTTCGATTTCTTCTAATAATTCCCATTTATTGTATTCTAATGGATCAAGAATTTTTGCAATCGAAAGCATTTCACTAATTGTAAATGTTTGAGTTTGAAGTTTTCTGTAATATGTTGGACTCGACAAACCTAACTGCTCTATTATATATTTTTTTTTATATGGCGATTTGTCTATTAATTCGTCTAATTGTGCAGCAACTTTTCTGTATGCGATAATTTCTTGTAACATATTTGAAACTTTTTTATTACATTTCTTTTAGCAAAAATAGTAAAAATATGTTACAATATAGTTGAATTATGCATCATTTGTATATAGCTTCAAAATGCATTTTATCCGTTTGTAAACGTTTAATTGTATTTCTTTCTGTGCAGATATTGTTCTTCATATTTCCCGTATTCTAAAAAATAAATTTATTTTTTTGAAATAACGCATTTATCTATGCTCCATAATCTGATTTAAAAATAAATTTGATGCATTATGTTACTGCGTCAAATTTCTCATATTTGGAAAATATTTTTTCTATTTCTCAAATATTGAATTTTTGGCTTATCATATATACTTAATCAAATTTCATGTATTTGGAAAACAATTTATTTTTTTGAAATAACGAATTTATCCATGCCTCATAATCTGGTTTAAAATAAAATTTGATGCATTATGGTACTGCGTCAAATTTCTCATATTTGAAAAATATTTTTTTTATTTCTCAAATATTGGATTTTTGTGCTGATGATATTTACAGCTTAAAAAATGCTTCAAATATATACTGAATCAAATTTCGCGTATTTCGAAAATAAAAATATTTTTTTTCAAATACCGCATTTATACACGATCATTAATAAACCCAGTTAAGAACAAATTGATATATAAATAAATGAAAAAATATGTTTTAATTATTTTAAGTAAAAATCCTATATTTGACATTTACGATACATATCAATATGACAGAGAAGAAAATACATCAAGGCAGAAATATAAAACGTTTCCGTGAAATGCTGGGCATTAAACAAGAAGCCCTTGCCTTTGAATTGGGTGAAGACTGGAGTCAAAAGAAAATCTCTATTTTGGAGCAAAAAGAATTGATTGAAACTGATATTTTAGCTCAGGTTGCTAAAATTCTTAAAGTTCCTGTTCAAGCTATCGAAAATTTTGATGAAGAACAAGCAATAAATATTATATCAAATAATGCTTCTTTTGATAATTGTCAACAACCTGCTTTTTTTAACAATCAACCTACATTCAACCCTATTGATAAAATGGTAGAGCTTTATGAGCGTATGTTATTGCAGCAAAAGGAAATGATTGATAAATTGGAAAAGCTGATTCAGAACAAGTAAACAATATACTTCATAAAAAAAGCATCACATTATGTGATGCTTTAAATTTCTCGTATTTGAAAAATTATTTTATTTTTTTCAAATAAACGGATTTTCCGTTAAGCGAAACTTCAATCTGATTTGTTTTATCAGAGAATGTTGTTCTCAAAACATTTCCTTTAAAAACTGAAACGTCTCCGTAAACTTTTCCGGTTTCAGGAGATTCATACTGAAATAACAGCTTTTTATTATCAGGTTCAATTCCTAGTTTGTAACTTGTAAATTTCGATCCGGATAAATCAAATTCCTGCTGAGAGTCAATAATAGTTCCATCTGCATAAAAATTGGTAATCGTTTTGTTTACCGTGATATCCGGATAAAATTGATTAACTTTTTGTATTAAATCATACTGCGCCGGGCTCACATCTTCTTTTTTTGATGTAATGGTCTGAGCAAATGAAATTGTCGTAAAAATAAGTGCTAATAGTAAAGTGAATTTTTTCATAAATTTAAATTTTAAGTTATTGTTTCAAAACATTTTTGAAAGCTTGTATAATACCCAGTTTTGATAAAGGATAATTAATATACCTAACAAGATACTAAATATTTATCTTTGCAGGAAATTATAAGCCTCTTTTTAATAAAATGACAACAAAAAAATACCTCAAACTCATTCTCATTTTAGGTTCTTTAACCGCTCTTGGTCCTTTTTCAATCGATATGTACTTACCTGGATTCTCTGGTATTGCAAAAGATTTGAATACTTCGGTAGCCAAAGTTTCGATGAGTTTATCTAGTTATTTCATTGGAATTTCAGCTGGACAGCTGCTTTACGGCCCATTATTAGACCGTTTTGGACGCAAAAAACCATTGTTTCTTGGTTTAATGGTTTATATTTTAGCTTCTTTGGGCTGTTCGTATGTAACTGATATCGATACATTTATTTTCTTGCGTTTTATTCAGGCTATCGGAAGCTGTGCCGCAACAGTTGCTTCTGTAGCAATGGTTCGTGATTTATTTCCTGTAAAAGATATTCCAAAAGTATTTTCATTGTTAATGCTTGTTTTAGGGCTTTCGCCGATGCTGGCGCCTACAATTGGCGGTTATGTTACCGAAGATTATGGCTGGCATACTGTATTTTCTATACTTATGTTTATGGGAATTGCTATTTTGATTGCTGCTCAAATTGGTTTGCCAAATAGTTACAAACCAGACACTTCAATATCATTAAAACCAAAACCAATTATTTCGAACTTTTTAAAAGTTCTTAAAGAACCACAATTTTATACATATGCATTTACCGGAGCAATCGCATTTTCGGGATTATTTACGTATGTAGCGGCCTCTCCTATCATTTTTATGGATATTTATCATGTTGATGCTAAAACTTATGGATGGATTTTTGCCTTTATGTCTGTAAGTTTTATTGGTTCAAGTCAGTTAAATTCTGTTTTATTAAAGAGATTTTCAAGTGAACAGATGATTTTTGGAGCATTAATCCTGCAGTCTGTCGTTAGTATTATTTTCCTAATACTTTCTTTAAACAATTTATTGGGCTTATATGAAACTATAGCAATCCTGTTTATTTTTCTGGGTTGTTTAGGAATTTCAAACCCTAATACTGCTGGGCTTACAATGGCTCCTTTTGCAAAAAATGCAGGAAGTGCTTCGGCTTTAATGGGCGCAATTCAGTTAGGATTAGGATCTTTGGCCTCATTTGCTGTTGGAATTTTTGTAAAGGATTCTGTAGCGCCTATGGTTCTTATTATGACTGTAACTACAATTATTGCCTTTATAGTTTTAAATATCGGAAAAAGATTTATCAAAAATAAAGTAGAAATAGCTGCTGATGATGACACTATACTTGCTCATTAATGAGTAAAAATTTCAATAAAAAAGCCAGAATCAAAAATTCTGGCTTTTTTTATAGTATCTCAATCTATTGGAATTTCTTATTTCTCCTGAGATCTTTTATCTGGTCTGATAATCATTCTAAGAGATTGGTCTCTTGCAAAGTAAGCAACCATCCAGTTCCAAAATGTGTTTAATCTGTTTCTATAGGTAATTAAAGAAATCAAGTGGATGAACAACCAGATAATCCAGGCAAAAAATCCTTTAAAATGCCATTTTGGACTTGGTAAATCTACTACAGCTTTTGCTTTTCCAATAATTGCCATTGAACCTTTGTCTTTATAAGTAAAAGGATTCAACGGTTTGTTTTTTGTCATTGCCTTAAAGTTTTTCGCTAGATTTAATCCTTGCTGAATAGCAACCTGCGCAACTTGCGGATGTCCGTTAGGGAAATTTTTATCGCCGGCTAAAATTGCAGTATCACCAATTGCATAAACATTTTCAAGTCCGTTTACCTTATTGTATTGGTCTGTAGCCATGCGTCGGCCGCGACCGTAACTTTCCTGCGGAATTCCTTCAAAAATTTTGGCAGAAACTCCTGCAGCCCAGATTAAGTTTTTAGTTTTGATGGTTTCTCCGCTTTCAAAAAATACGGTATCGTCAACGTAATCAACAACTTTAGTGTTTAGTTTTACAACAACTCCTAATTTTGTCAGGGCGTCTAATGTATCTTTTTGAGATTCTTTGCTCATTGGAGCCAGAAGTGCATCGCCTCCATCTACTAAATACACATTACTTGCAGATGTATCCAGTTCTGGATATTCTTTTAAAAGAATGCTTTTTCGCATTTCGGCAAACATTCCAGAAACTTCAACTCCTGTTGGTCCTCCTCCGGCAACAACAATCGTTAATAATTTACGGCGTTTGCGCATGTCTTTGCAAATGGCCGCTTTTTCAAGATTTTTAAGCAGTGTATTTCGCATTTCGATGGCATCATTAAGAGTTTTCATCGGAATGGCGTTTTTCATTACATTCTCCATACCAAAATAACTCGTTTCTGCTCCTGTTGCAAAAACAAGGTGATCGTATGATAATTCACCATTATTTAAAATGATCTTATTTTCAGCTGGAACTACAGAAAGAAGTTCGCCTAAACGAAACTGAAGATTTTTTTTACCAGCAAAAAATTTTCTATATGGATAACTAATGCTTGACGGCTCTAAAAAAGCTGTCGCAACTTGATATATTAACGGCGGAAAAAAGTTATAATTGTTTTTGTCTACAAGGGTTACTTGTATGTCTGGATGGTTAACGAGCTCTTTTGCGAGATTTATTCCCGCAAAACCACCTCCTATTATGACTATGTTCATATATGTTGTTTATTAAGTAGGATTATAAAATAATTCCTTATAAATGTACAACTTTAATAAACAATGACAAAAGTCATCTTTGTTACTTTTTGCTTTTTTTAACTGTTTTATCAACTATATCGATTTTGTTTTGCAAAATATAATTTGCCATTAATTTCTCGATAAGTTCGTCTTTAGTCAAATGATGAAAAACGGTTTTTACTTTCGTTTTTAAATCAGTTGAGATATCATGATTGGGTTTAGTTTTAAAGATTTGTTTCGCCCATAAAAGTGTATTATTTTCTTCAATACTTAATGCAGACGGTTTTTGGAACTTAGAAAATGTAAGCCCTAGTTCTCTTTCAAAATCAGCAATTTCAAAAACTTCTTCTTCTTGTAAAACAGTCAGCGAAAGCCCATTTGCTCCTGCTCTGGCGGTTCTTCCGCTTCGGTGAACATAGGTTTCGTAAGCATCTGGTAAATGGTAATTTACAACATAGGAGATTTCTTTTACGTCAATTCCTCTTGCAGCTAAATCGGTAGCAACCAGAATATTAATATGACCTTCACGAAACTGCTCCATGATTCTGTCACGAATACCTTGTGTTAAGCTTCCATGAATAGCTCCAGAAGAAAAACGGTTTATTGCCAGATTTTTTGCCAATTTGTTGACAGCAGCTTTTGTTTTACAGAAAATAATACCTCTTTCTCCTTCTCTTGAATTTAAAAAGTGCATTAAAACGTCTAGTTTTTCAATAGGATCTACCACAATATATTGGTGGTCAATTCCTTGATTGCCTACAACTTCCATACTTGCGCTTACCTGAACTACATTTTTGTTCAAATAATTCTGAACCAATTGTTTTATAGTTCCCGGCAAAGTTGCTGAGAATAATAAAGTACGGTGTTTTTTAGGAATTTCGGTTAAAATTTCATCCAGACTTTCTTTTAGGATCGAAACCATTTCATCGGCTTCGTCTAAAACTAAATATTGTGTTTGTTTTAAGTCTACTGCTTTTCTCTGAATCAAATCAATTAAACGTCCCGGAGTGGCAACAATAATATGAGTTGGAGTTTTAAGACGCTCAATTTGAGGTTTTATTGGAATTCCGCCGCAAGTTGCTGCAATTGAAATGTTAGGGATATATTTTGAAAAATCTTCTAAATTTCTAAAAATCTGATGCCCTAACTCTCTTGTCGGCACTAAAATTACAGCCTGAACAGCACTTGATTTTGTATCAATTAATTGTAATAATGGAAGTCCAAAAGCGGCTGTTTTTCCGGTTCCGGTTTTAGCCAAACCTACAACATCATGGTTTTCAGCTAATAAAAGCGGAATTGTTTTTTGTTGAATTTCTGTTGGTTCAACAATATTTAATTCGCTTAAAGCTTTTAAAATAGGTTCTGAAATTCCTAATGTTGAGAATTGTTTAGACATGATTTAATTTTAGATTTTTGACTTTAGAATTTAGATTTTCCTAAAATCTTTAAGTGATTTATTTCCCTTTAAAATTATTTAACCATTAAGACATTTGAAATAAATCAAAACATCTTAATGGTTTACTTTATTTAAGATTCCTTATAAGGAACTTTATGACTTTTAAACTTTAGACTTTCCTCTAAATTTATCAATCTGGTTCGTTCATGATTTTCTCGCGGTATTTTTTACCTACCAGCAAAGTTAATCTTTGCTTGTAATCATCCAGAAGCCATTCGCGGTAGTTTTTACTGCACTGGCTTAAACATTTTGCAAAACGTTTAATTCGGCATTCGATATCATCATCTAATTCTTTAGAAAGCGCTTTAGCTTCCTGAAGTGTCTCGGTATTATCAACACACATTGCAGCGTGTTGTTCTAATGATTTGTCTAGTACTATTTTAGAACGTAAATTTTGCTTAATAGCCAGTTTATGTTCTTCATCTATATCAAAAGTTACATCGGCCGTTTTGCTGAATTTTGCTCTTAATTCTGGCGGCATACTGTATTTAAAGAACATTTCGATTTCAGTATCATCTCTTAAATTCTCCAGATAAAATTCAGGAGATTTAAAGATATGCTGCCAGTTTACAGGTTCGCTCCACAATCCAAAACGTGCAGCGTTGTTTCCTAAATCGATAACTGTAAACTCATCTTTACCAGGTAATTTACGAGAACCTCGACCAATCATCTGGAAATATAAAGTTAATGATTTTGTTGCTCTGTTTAAGATAATGGTTTCAACAGTAGGTTCATCAAATCCGGTTGTTAAGATCCCTACAGAAGTTAAAATAGCGTCTGGAGTTTTCTTAAACCACTGTAAAATATCTTTACGTTCTTCAGAACTGCTTGTATTGTCAAGGTGTCTGATATCGTATCCTGCTTCTCTAAAAGTATCATATACATATAAAGAGGTATGGATACCATTGTTAAAAATCAGAGTCTTTTTTCCTAAAGAACGTTCTGTATAGGCATGAAGCAGTTTTTCCTGCATCATTGAGTTGGTGTATAAATCATCTGAAGATTTTACGGTGTAATCTCCATTAATACCTACTTTTAATGAAGTCAGACCCACATCATAACTGTATGTTGTAGCTCTGGCCAAAAATCCTTTGTCTATTAAAGAGCCAATTGTATCACCTACTATAAGTTCGTCATAGCTCTGGTGCATTGGCAGTTTTATGTTAGAACTCAACGGAGTTGCCGTAACTCCTAAAATAAAAGCATTTTTAAATGAGTTTAATAATTTTCTGAATGAATTGTAATGTGCCTCATCAATAATCACCAAACCAATGTTATCAAGATGCAGTTTTTCATCATTAATACGGTTTTTTAAAGTTTCGACCATCGCAACGAAACAAGAATAATCGTTTTGGTCCGGCAGTTCTTTTACCTTACTGTTGATTATTTTGTTGCTTACGCCAAAGCCTTTCAGCATTTTTGAAGTTTGTTTGCAAAGCTCGATTCGGTGTGTTAAAACAACCACTTTTTTGTCATTATTAGATAAATAACGACGTACAATTTCTGAGAATATTACTGTTTTCCCGCCTCCTGTTGGCAATTGATACAATAAATGATGTTTTGGAGGAGCATTATCTAAGCGGTCAAAAATGGCATCAATATCGCCTTTTTGGTATGCATAAAGTTCTTTTTTCTCTTCTCTTTCTATTTCTAAAGTGTTTTGAGACATTGTTTATTTTTGGATTTTTGCAAAAATACATCTAAAAAACAGTTATTCATCTTATTTTAACCTAAAATAAATGTTTTTTTTAAACTAAGATTTTTTATAGGAAATGTTTTTAAAAGTCAATTTTCTCCAGAATTGCTTCAAAATCATACCTGTTTTTCCATTTTTGCTGCAAAGTCTCCTGATAAACTGCTTCAATTCTTGCTTTAAATTCATTCAAAATTCCATTTGAAATAACAAAATTTACTGCCTGCTCAAATGAATTAAACATGCTTTTGTAAAACAATTCCTGCTTAATAAAATTATTTGACGAATACGTTTGCGCAATTTCTATGTTATAAAACATCAAATCGGCAATTATAAATGAATCAACACCTAAAGAAATGAAATGTTTTATGATTTTTTGAGCAACAGAGCGCCGCATTTTTGCTTTCGGACGCCATTTTGCATTGGGCTTTTTTACCGGAAAATATTCATGCGAAATTTTAACTTTTGATTCCTGCAGCAGTTTGTCTTCTTTTGGATTAAAAACAAAGTCATAATAGACTTTTACAGGACTGAACTTTTCATACAATTCAATGAGTTGTTCCTCTAGTTGTTCTTTGGTTAATTCGGCTAAATATTTTTTTAAATCGCGTTTGCTCATTATCAAAGTTTAAGAATACAAAAGTAAATTACTTTCCTGACACATAACCCAAAAACCAATCCTAATACTTAATTTTGCCTGCATAATCTCAAAAATATATCTACATGCTTAAGATTTTTAAAGTTACCGCTATTTTAGAAGGAATTTCATATTTAGTTTTATTCGCCAATATGCTTATCATTAAAACTAACAATCCTGAACTTTACCATACTTTATTAAGACCATTAGGAATGACACACGGGATCCTTTTTATTGGTTATATTATTTTGGCTTTTTTACTAAAAAAATCTCAAAACTGGGATTTTAAAACTTTTGCAATTATACTAATCGCCTCTCTAATTCCGTTTGGAACATTTTATATCGAGAAAAAGTATTTAGAAACTAAAGCAAATGCATAAGCTTTTGGATAAAATATTCAATTTTTTATATCCGCTTTTTAGAGACTGGGGAATGAACCGCAATTTTGCGTCATACATTAGTCTTGTTATTAATATTGCTATTATGCTGGTTTTGGCATATGCAATTTATTATATCGCCAAATTTGTTTTGGTTACGCTTACAGCCGTTTTTGCCCAGCGTACCAAAACTAAATTTGACGATTATTTAATACACAACAAAACCACAAAATATACAGCCTACTTAATTCCATTTTTCTTTATTTATAAAGCTGTTCCGGTTATTTTAGATAAGTATGAATACTGGGAACTGCTTTTTGGAAAAATTGTGGGCATTTATATCGTTTTAATTAGTTTATGGATCATAAGGACCATTTTTAATGCTTTACGCGACTATTTAAAACAAAAACCGGAATACAGCGATAAACCTATCGACAGTTTTGTTCAGGTTATTATGATCGTACTTTGGATTTTTGGAGTAGCGATGATTATTTCAACTTTATTCGGAATCAAAAAAGGCGAATTACTAACCATTTTAGGAACACTTTCGGCTATTATTATCCTTATTTTTAGAGATACTATTCTTGGATTTGTTTCGAGTGTTCAGGTTGCTATAAACGATATGGTTCGTATTGGCGACTGGATTACAATGGATAAATTTGGTGCCGATGGTGATGTAATCGAAATCAATCTGACAACCGTAAAAGTCCGCAACTTCGATAATACCATTACTACGATTCCAACGTATGCCCTGAGTTCAGATTCTTTTCAGAACTGGCGCGGTATGCAGAAGTCTGACGGAAGACGTATTAAAAGACATGTTTTAATAAAAAGCAGCAGTATTCGTTTTCTAAACAATGATGACTTGAATCACATGAAAGGAATACAGCTTATAACTTCGTATATCGAAACCAGACAAGCCGAAATTGAAAAATATAATGAGCTTAGAGGAATTGATAAATCTCTTTTGCTTAATGGTCGTAATATGACCAATTTAGGTATGTTTAGAAAATATATTATGCAGTATTTGTTAGATCATCCGGGATTAAACAAAAATATGCATATTATGTGCCGTCAGCTGCAATCTACCGCACATGGTGTTCCGTTAGAAATTTATGTTTTTTCGAGCGATAAACGCTGGGCAAACTACGAATATATAATGTCGGATATTTTCGATCATGTTATGGCTTCTGTTATTTATTTCGATCTTGAAATATTCGAACTGCCATCACAGATTGGAAGATTGGATAGGTGATTTTTTTAGTTTTCAGTCTCAGTTTTCAGTCACAGATTTTACTTGTACTGAAAACTGCGACTGAAAACTGAAAACTACTTCCTAACTTCTTCAAAAACAAACTTAGGATCATTATAATTTAAAGTTCCCTGAATAAAACACGGAAGATTCATATAAGTTCCTATTACACCATTTCCCAGAATTAATTTGTTGTCTTTTTTTAGTAAAGCCAAAGGGATTCTTTTCCAGCTGCCGCCATTTGAAATATAATGAAAATCTCCCGTTAATGTATTTCCTTTGATATCCCCTCTTACATCTCCAGAATCTTTTCCAAACTGATAATATGAAATCTCGTAGCGTCCATAAAAACGTTTATCGCTTACTTTTATGGCTAAAACTGCTGTGTCTTTATCATTTACAGCCTGATAAAAAACTTCTTTATAATTATCTTTATTCTCCTTTGAGTTACAAGACACGATTACAATTAAAATTAAAAGAAGGAAAGAAAATGATTTTATATTCATCTTGATTTTTTTAGAGCAATATAAGAATTATAAGATTATAAGGAACTCAATCTTAAATTTCTAATATAACTTATATAGTAATTTGATTTTTGTATTAGATTTTTTTCTAAATTTAAATAAAAAACATGGCAGATAGAGACACTTTTTTAAGAGAATTCAGAGGCGAAACTTTAGGAACTGTAAGTGCTCAATCTTCTTCAGATGAGATCTTTCAAAATCAGACGATTAGACCTATACTTAAACTTCAAAACGATTTGTTTATTGCAGTTTTTATTAACTACGTAAACAAAAATAAACCCGATTTTTATTCCTATACAGTCGAAAAGAAACTTCAGACGATAGAAAATTCCATTCAAAAAGATATTAAGTTTAGAAATTCTTTAAAAGGAATTGTAATGGCGCTCTTTACAATTGAAGAATATGATACTTATATTCAAAATTCATCAAGTTTAAACAAACGAATGATGAATTTGTTGATTGACAGACTGAAAAGTCAGGTGCAGTTGTTTGAGGTGGAATCTGATTCTAAATAAAATATACTAAAATGATATTCAATCTTAATTTTACAACAGATTATGGGCAATTTTATCTAAATGATAAAGACGAAGGAGATACTGGTAGTGAAAATTTTTGGTCAGATCAAGCTCTTAATGATAAACTGGCTGTGGAAAAAGGAATTTTAGGAGTTTCTATTGAGAATACTGAAGGAATGGTTAAATGTGAACTTGAGATTTTAAATTCTAAAAGTCTTATTTCTGATTTTAGTAGTTTTGACCATGTAGTAGAAGCAAGTTTAGAAATAAAAACAGGCATTTTACAAGTTAATGATTGTCCATTTTCTATTATAGTTTTAGAAGAAAAAATTGAAATTGGAAACTATAGGGTTCGAGTTTATTTCAATAATCTAAAATCTGCATATTTTGAAAATCCAAAAGATTATTACAAAATAGAAATGTGGAAGGATGTTTTTTCAGATAGACACGTTTTAAAAAGATTTGAAAACTAAAAAATAGTTTTAATAGTCCCTTAGTAAAAATTATGTTCAGCCAATTCCGAAATAAATTCCCTTTAACCGATGAGAAATGGAACGAATACACCGGTTATTTCAATCGTATTGAAGTTCCGGCCAAAACCGTTTTGATTGAAGAAGGAGAAGTTTCTAAAAAGCTTTTTATAATCGAAAAAGGCTGTATCAGGGTTTGGTTTAATAATAATGGAAAAGATTTAACTTCACAGTTCTTTTTCGAAAATCAGAGCGTTGCTTCTATTGAAAGTTTTATTAAAAAATTCCCAAGTCCGGTTGTGGTTGAAACCATCGAGCCTTCTGTTTTGTGGTGGATTCATAAAAAAGATGTCGATACAATTTTGGAAGAAATAAAAGAAATCCCCGAACTTCGGGATCGTTTAATCAATATGCTTTTTCAAAGAACATTTGATTATATGAAACACTTTTTTTCTTTCATAAAAGACTCCCCTGCTCAGCGTTATCTTAGTTTAATTGAAGAAAAACCTCAAATAATCCAGCGTGTTCCGCAGCATTATATTGCTTCTTATCTTGGCGTTAGCACCGTTCATTTAAGCCGAATTAAAAGTAAATTGGCACACAAAAAATAACCTTTTTGAATTTGATAACAAATGTTATCGCCTGCCCGTAAACAGCCCTGTAATTTTGCTTCATAAAATTTAATAATCTTAAAATTATGAAAGCAGCAGTAGTTTATAAAAAAGGTGAATTGCCTAAATATGCAGAATTTCCAGAACCAATAACAGCAAATGAAAGTGAGATTTTAATCTCGGTTAAAGCCGTGGCAATTACAAATCTGGATAAAGGAATTGTGAGCGGACAGCATTATTCTTCAGAAAATGATAATCAAAACGGAACTGTAATTGGCAGTGACGCAATTGGTTTACTAGAAAATGGAACGAAAGTTTACGCCCGTGGTATTTCTGGAACAATTGCAGAGAAAGCTTTAGTTGAGAAAAACAGAATGGTTGTGTTACCAGAAGGAATCGATGATGCAGTGGCGGCAGCCATTCCAAATGCGGTTGCAGGCTCAGCAATGGCACTTCGTTTTAAAGCCGGAATACAGCCCGGAGAAACGGTTTTAATTAACGGAGCAACAGGATTTACGGGACAGATGGCAATTCAGATTGCAAAACATTACGGTGCAAAGAAAATAATCGTAACTGGAAGAAATGAAAAAACACTTCAAAATCTTTTAGAATTAGGTGCTGATGAAATTATTTCTTTAAAACAAGATGATGAATCGTTTATTTCTCAGTTAAAAGAAATTCATAAAAATACTCCCATTGATATTGTTTTAGATTATTTGTGGGGACATTCAGCTGAGCTTATTCTTTCTATTTTAAAAGGAAACGGGAACTTCACTCCCAAAACACGTTATGTTTCTGTAGGCTCTATGTCGGGAGATATAATTCAATTGTCAGCTTCTATTTTGCGCAGCGTTGATCTTCAGTTATCTGGTTCAGGTTTAGGCAGCTGGACAAAAGAGGAAGTGAAATTATTGTTCTCAGAAATTCTTCCTGAAATGTTTCTTTTAGCTTCTCAAAACAAAATAAAAGTAAATATCGAAAAAGTGAATTTAGCCGATATCGAAAAAATGTGGAACGCAGAAGTTCCAGATGGCAAACGATTGGTTGTCTGGATCTAAAAAGTTTTTTAAACACATAGAAACATAGTTTTTTATGTCTTAAAGAAGAATATAAAAAGAAACTAGTTTCTCACACATAGCTATGTTTATTTATAGTAAGTGAAACGCCTTTTATCGGTTTTCAAAAACTATGTTTCTATGTGTTAAAAACCTATTTGTATAATTAATACTTTAATAGTTCCAATAGAGTTTCCTCAAAACGATCTTTTGGTAAAAATTGGTCCTCAAGCGCTTTTGTAAATGGAATTGGCGAATCTAAACTTGCCACTCTTTTTACTGGAGCATCTAAATATTGAAAACATTCTTCCATAATTAAAGCCGAAATATCGCTGGCAATTCCGCCAAACAAAGTATCTTCCTGATAAATAAGGGCTTTTCCTGTTTTCTTAACCGATGCAAAAATAGTTTCGGTATCAAGAGGCTGCAACGTTCTTAAGTCAATTAAATCAGCTTCTATTTCAGGATGTTTGGCTAAAGTTTCTAAAGCCCAGTGAACCGGAGCTCCAAAAGCAATAATGGTTACCGTATTTCCTTCTTTTATTAAAGAAGCTTTTCCAAACGGAAGTGTGTAATAATCTGTTGGAACATCTTGGTAAATACTTCTGTACAACTGTTTGTGTTCAAAAAATAAAACCGGATTAGGATCGTTTATGGCAGTATTCAATAAACCTTTTGCGTCGTATGGAAAAGCCGGATATACCACTTTTAGACCTGGAGTTTTGGTAAACCAGGCTTCATTTGTCTGTGAGTGAAAAGGCCCAGCCTGCGTTCCGCCTCCGCAAGGCATACGAACCACAACATCGGCTTTTTCGCCCCAGCGGTAATGAGATTTTGCCAATAAATTTACAATCGGATTAAATCCAGTTGAAACAAAATCTGCAAACTGCATTTCTACAATTGCTTTATATCCGTTTATAGATAATCCCATTCCGGTCGAAACAACTGCACTTTCGCAAATTGGCGTATTTCGTACTCTTTCTTTTCCAAAAGCATCAACAAAACCTTCAGTAATTTTAAAAGCTCCGCCATATTCAGCGATATCCTGCCCCATAATAACCAGGTTTTTATTGCGCCACATAGATTGTTCTAAACTGTTGCGAATAGCATCAATAAAGCGAATATTTTTTGATTCAGAACTATGTGTATATTCCTCATATTGAAATGGTTTATAAACATCATCTAATTCTCCGCTGTAAGTAGGTTCGATTTCAGGTTCGGCATTAGCCATTGCCCAATTTTCATCAATTTCCTGTTTTATTTCAGCTTTATACTTCTCATCAAGTTCTTCTGTAAGAACTCCAATTTCGGTTAGGTATTTTTTATAATTGGTAACAGGATCTCTAAGTTCCCACTGATCCATTAATTCCTGCGGAACATATTTAGTGCCGCTCGCTTCTTCGTGCCCGCGCATTCTAAAAGTTTTAAATTCCAGAAAAACCGGATGCGGATCTGCTATCATTTCTTCTTTAAGTTTTGATAACTTGTTGTAAACTTCAACAATGTTATTTCCGTCTATAATCCAGCTTTCAATACCATAACCAATTCCTTTATCGGCTAGATTTTCGCATAAATACTGCTCATTTGTTGGTGTAGAAAGTCCGTAGCCATTATTTTCGATAATAAACATTACCGGAAGTTTCCAAACTGCAGCAATGTTTAATGCTTCGTGAAAATCACCTTCGCTCGTTGCTCCTTCTCCGGTAAAAACAGCGGTAACTTTTTTATTATCCTGAAGTTTATTCGCCAGGGCAATTCCGTCAGCAATTCCAAGCTGCGGACCCAAATGCGAAATCATTCCTATTATATTGTATTTCTGAGTTCCAAAATGAAAACTTCTGTCACGGCCTTTTGTAAAACCGTTTGCTTTTCCCTGCCATTGCGAAAAAAGCCTGTGCAGAGGAATGTTTCTGGTTGTAAAAACGCCCAGATTTCGGTGCATTGGCAATACATATTCAGAATCATCTAAAACAGATGTAACTCCCACCGCAATAGCTTCCTGTCCTATTCCTGAAAACCATTTAGAAACTTTTCCCTGTCGAATCAAAATCAGCATTTTTTCTTCGATTAAGCGCGGTTTTAGAAGTTTTTTATATAAATCTAGTAATTTTTCGTCGGTTAGGTTTTCTCTGTAAAAGATCATTATTAGGTTATTTTTTATTCAAATATATAAAAATATAACAATTAAGCTTTTATTTGTTAAATATTTGAAATGTGTTATTTATGTTTTGATTTTATAAAAATAGAAAAATAATTATAGGTTTCTAATAAAAAAAATCGAGAGCAAATATAAAAGGAAATTTTAATTGATCTGTATAAATTGTAATATTTTAACTACAGAAATATATATTGTATTTTTTGAATATTTATAAATTAATGTTCTCATTTTATATTAAAAATTACATATAAACTAAATTTTATTGACAAACATTAAATTCAAATCTAAAATATTATCTACCTTTGTTATTGAAAGGTTTATACCTTTTTTCTTAAATAAAAATGTAAAGTATGCAAAACATTCCTAGTGTAGACTTACGTGATTTCCTTTCGGACGACCCGAAACGTAAACAAAAATTTGTAAATGAAATCGGCAGTGCATTTGAAAACATTGGCTTCGTTGCCTTAAAAGGTCATTTCTTAGATGACAAATTGGTAGACGAACTTTATGGTGAAATTAGAAAATTTTTCGCCTTGCCAGTAGAAACTAAGCATAATTATGAAATTCCCGGAATTGGCGGCCAGAGAGGTTATGTTTCTTTTGGAAAAGAACATGCTAAAGGACGCAAAGAAGGAGATTTGAAAGAATTCTGGCATTTTGGCCAGTATGTTGACAAAGATTCAAAATGGGCTTCAGAATACCCTGATAACGTTGAAGTAAAAGAACTTCCTCGTTTTAATGAAGTAGGAAAAGAAGCTTATCAAATGCTTGAAAAAACAGGAATTTATGTTTTAAGAGCTTTGGCTTTACATCTTGGTTTAGATGAGTTTTATTTTGATGAATATGCAAAAGAAGGAAACTCTATTTTAAGACCAATTCATTATCCGCCAATTACTTCTGAGCCGGAAAATGCGATTCGTGCAGCAGCTCACGGCGACATTAATTTAATTACCTTATTAATGGGAGCTCAGGGTAAAGGTCTTCAGGTTCAAAACCACAACGGAGATTGGATTGATGCTATTGCAGCAGATGACGAATTAGTAATTAATGTTGGAGATATGTTATCAAGACATACAAACAACAAATTAAAATCGACTATTCATCAGGTTGTAAATCCGCCAAGAGAATTATGGGGAACTTCTCGTTATTCTGTTCCTTTCTTTATGCATCCTGTAAGCGATATGCGTTTAGATTGTCTTGAAAATTGTATCGATGAAGAAAATCCTAAAAAATATGAGGATATTTCTGCGGGAGAGTTTTTACACGAACGTTTAGTGGAATTAGGTTTAATAAAAAAATAAAAATTAAATAAATTTCAATCCTGTATCTGTCAGGATAAAAAATTCCAAATTCCAAACTCTGTTATGGGGTTTGGAATTTAATTTTTAAATACCTTTATGGTTGGAAATTTATTTTACAGAATTAAAAAAATATGGACTTAAAAGATCAATTAAAAAACTTATTTCCCGATCACGTAGAAACAAATGAACCAGAGGAAATTCAGGAACAAGATCACGTTTTATATGTGCAGAAAGAACCTATGATCTGTAAATTCGAAAAGCGAAAAGGAAAACCCACAACCATAATTGAAGGTTACGAAGGAAGTGATGAAGATTTTAAAGTATTAGCCAAAGAAATAAAAACAAAATTAAGCGTTGGCGGTACTTTTAAAGACGACTCAATCATTATACAAGGTGATTACCGCGACAAAATTATGGCCATTTTAAAAGAAAAAGGATTTAAAACTAAAAGAGTCGGCGGGTAAAAATAGTTTCACGTTTAAAGTTTCAAGTTACGCAGCCTGAAACCTGAAACAAAAAGACTTAGAACCTTAATATCTCAGAATCTTAGCAACTTAAAAAAAAATGATAAAAGAATCAGAATTAATACTTAATCCAGATGGAAGCGTTTACCACTTAAACCTTCGTCCTGAACATATTGCCAACGATATAATTTTTGTTGGAGACCAAAACAGAGTCGAAAAAATCACCCAGTTTTTTGATTCAATCGAATATTCAACTCAAAAAAGAGAATTTAAAACCCAAACCGGAATTTACAAAGGAAAAAGAATTTCTGTAATGTCTACCGGAATTGGTCCTGATAATATTGATATTGTAATTAATGAGCTGGATGCTCTTGTAAATATTGATTTAAAAACACGTCAGCCAAAAGAAAAATTGACATCTTTAAATATTATCAGAATCGGGACTTCGGGTTCATTACAAGCCGATATTCCTGTTGACAGTTTTGTAATGTCAAAATTCGGACTAGGACTTGATAATATGCTTCGATCCTATTTAATAGATGAAGTTTCAAATGCTGGACTCGAAGATGCTTTCATTCAGCATACCAATTGGGATATTAAAAAAGGAAGACCTTACGTGATTCCATGTTCTGAAAAACTGGAAAAAATTATCGAATCTGATAAAATTTTTAAAGGAATAACTGCTACAGCCGGAGGATTTTATGGTCCGCAGGGACGCGTTTTACGTTTAAATATCCAAGATGAGGAATTGAACAGCAAAATGGATAATTTTAATTTTAATGATAAACGCATTACCAATTTAGAGATGGAAACAGCAGCAATTTATGGGCTTTCTTCTCTTTTAGGACATAATGCCTTATCTTTAAATGCTATTATTGCCAATCGAGCTTCGGGAACTTTTAGTGAAGATCCTTATAAAGCAGTAGACCAATTAATTACATATACATTAAATAAATTGGCAGGGAATTAATTAGAAAAATTGATAATTTTTAAAATCTAAAATTTATGTTTTTACGAGTTGCCAGACATACGAATGATTTAAAGAAAATCGAGGATTTTTACGTTAATATCCTTGGATTTGAACTCTTAGGAGGTTTTGATAACCACAATAATTACGACGGAATTTTTATTGGAAAATCAGGACTTGACTGGCATTTCGAATTTACACAATCTAATACAAAAGCAAAACATTCGTTTGACGAAGATGACATTACGGTGCTTTACCCTAAGAGCATTTTAGATTATAACGAGTTAATTAAGAAAATTTCACACCAAAATATTGAAACGATAGCGGCAGTTAATCCTTTTTGGAACGAAAATGGAACCATGATTCAGGATCCGGACGGTTATCGCATCATTATATCACCATTAAAAGCTGTAATAAGCGAAATAGAATAATGCAGGAAACACATAAAAAAATATTATTTAAATATTATAGTGATTATTTAGAAGAAACGGTTTCAGAAACCATGTGGGCCGAAATTGTTGATTTAGAAAAAGGACTTTTTAAGTTAGATAATATTCCATTCTTCGGGCCGTTAATAGCGACCGATGATTTATTTTACGCCGAATTTGATGAAGATGAAAAACGTCTGGTTTACAAAGAAACGATAGAAAATTCAGGAAATTCAATCGTTCAGGTTATCATTTTAGAAAAAGGTTTCGATAAAGAAATAATCAGAGAAAAATTAAAGGTAATAAATTGTTTGTCTGAAGGATTAAATGATAGTTTTATTTCTGTTGAAGTGGTTCGCGACGTTGATTATTCGATTGTAAGAAGCATTTTAAATGAATACGAAGCCAATGACACAATTCAATATGCTGAGCCTTGTCTTTCCGATAAACACAGGGCCGATTTATTAAAAAACTAAACAAACAAACTTAAGAATACGCATACCAAACTTAACTTAAACTCAAACTATAATGAAAACTGTAAAAATTGTAGGTGTTCCTGAGCACTTCAATCTGCCATGGCATTTATGCATTGAAAATGGCGAATTTGAAGCAGAAAATATCGATTTGCAATGGAAAAACGTTCCTGAAGGCACTGGTAAAATGTGTCAGATGCTGCGTGACGGCGAAGCAGATATGGCCGTAATTTTAACCGAAGGAATTGTAAAAGATATTACCGCTGGAAATCCAAGTAAAATTGTTCAAATTTACGTTCAGTCTCCTTTAATCTGGGGAATTCACGTAGCAGCAAAATCAGATTTCCAGACTGTAAAAGATTTAGAAAACAAAAAAGCCGCTATTTCGAGAATTGGTTCGGGATCACAGCTAATGGCGTATGTAAACGCAAACGAACAAGGCTGGAACAGCGATAATCTGCAATTTGAAATTATAAATACAATCGACGGCGCTGTTGAAGCTTTAACAAACGGCACTGCTGATTATTTTATGTGGGAACGTTTTATGACAAAACCGCTTGTAGATCAGGGAATTTTCAGACGTGTAGGCGACTGCCCTACTCCATGGCCTTCATTTGTGATTGTTGTTCGTGATGAATTCCTTAAAAAGAATGCTAAAGCAGTCGAAAAAGTATTAGAAATCATCAACAAAACAACACACGATTTTGCGCAGATTCCTGATATTGATAAAACTTTGGCAGATTTATTTAATCAAAAAGTCGAAGACATTCAGGAATGGCTGAAACTAACACAATGGTCACAGAAACATTTAAGTGAAAAAGCGTTTGTCAAAATTCAAAATCAATTATTTGATCTGGGAATTATTGATAAAAAAAGTACTTTTGTTGAAACGGTAAAAGCGCTGTAAATACTGCTTTTGATTCTTATGATAAATTTTCCTAAAATTGACCTTCCGCAGTTAAAATCCAAATTACAGGTGAAATCGCCTTGGGACAGGATTATTATTTCTGTGTTGAGTCTTTTTATTACAATTCCGATATTTATCATTCTGCATCAAAACCTTATAGATTTAGAATGGGCATTCAATCTCGATCGTGTTTTTATATTCATTTTTGTTTTTGCCGCTATTTTCTTTCTGTTAATGTATCTGCGAACCATAATTATTTTATGTGTTGCGGTTTACTTATTGATTTTATTTTACGGATCAGTTATTGGAAATTATGGTTTTAGTGAGATTTCAGAAGATTATAATTCGATGATCTATACCATGTCAGACAATCCGTATCCGCAGGATATTGTGGTGGCAAAGCTGCTTCCGTTTCCTAATAAATCAAAAATTATAAATGCAATTGAATACCAGAACCCCAAAGTCCGAAATTTTGCAATTATGGCCACTTCAAAGCATTTTAAAGGCATAAAAGGTTATTCTGACTATAGAACGATTATTCAGTGTTTTGCTGTTTTTAAAGAAATCAACGGACGCTGGAATTATGTAAACGATCCTAAAGACGGCGATTATATTGCCACTGCCAGCGAATCATTAGAATATTTTTCAGGAGACTGCGACGATCATTCTATTTTAATGGCTGCGGCTATTCGTTCTATTGGAGGAACGCCGAGACTTATTCATACAAAAGGTCATATTTATCCTGAAATACTTATTGGATCTATGATCGATCTGGAAAAAGTCAATTATTTAATTAAAAATGTCCTTTTTCAAAAAGAAAGTTATGGTAAAAAAATACATTACCATATCGATGAACGCGGACAAGTCTGGATGAATCTGGATTATACCGCAAAATACCCAGGCGGCCCATTTATGTATGAAGAAATTCTGGGAGCTTTAACACTGAATTAATTTTTAGAACTTTATCAACCCTTATTTTTACTAAGATCTTAGAAACCAGATATTTTGTGTTAATAAAATGTTAGGGATAAAACTTTTTTTTGTATCTTTTTCCTATCTAATTATTAATCACAAAATCATGAAAAATTCTAAACTATTTATCTTCGGGCTTGCATTGGCAGCAGTATTAATGATTTCATGTTCTAAGGGTAGAAATAAACTGATTAACTCTTGGAAAATAACAGCCGTAGAACCGAAAATCCCCATGTCGGACTCCTTAAAAACTGTTATTTTAACCGATGGAACTCTAACGTTTACAAAAGACGGACATGTTACCGGATATTTGACAAGAGAGATAACAAACGGCACTTACGCTTTAACAAAAGGCGGGAAAAGTTTAGTGATTAAAGATGAAGTTGGAACCCCATATCCTTGCGAAAGTACTATTACTAGCGATCAATTAATTCTGGATAGTAAAGAGGTAAAATTGACACTCAAAAAAATAGAATAATAAAAATATAAAAGCCGCTTTTAAAGCGGTTTTTTTTTATGCTTAAACTTTTACAAGAATTAAAATTACTGATATACTGTAAGTTATTACTTCTAAAATTATTAAATTAGCTGTGCTTAAGGCAAACAATCAAATTTTAAATTTTAATACCACCATTATGAAATTAAAAAAGAGATTATCAGCAATTGCAGCTTTATTGAGTATTCTGTTTATGCAGGAAGCTTTTCCTTGTACTAGAATAGTTTACGAAGGTTTAAACGGCACTATTATAACTGCCCGT
The DNA here is from genome assembly GCF_000016645.1 of Flavobacterium johnsoniae UW101. Classification (NCBI taxonomy): domain Bacteria; kingdom Pseudomonadati; phylum Bacteroidota; class Flavobacteriia; order Flavobacteriales; family Flavobacteriaceae; genus Flavobacterium; species Flavobacterium johnsoniae. The sequence goes on along the minus strand of NC_009441.1, from coordinate 3,365,470 downwards.
TCTATGGACTGGAAAGGCGAAATTCCAGCTAATTTATGGCTTTTTCCAAGAGGAATAGAACGATTTGGCGAAGCAGGAAACAATTCGGTTACATGGAAATCAAAATACGGAAGTGTTGTAACTAGTTCTTGGGATATTGCTTCTTCTGACGGAATGAATGAAAAAGGTCTTGCCGGTAATCTTTTATGGCTGGTAGAATCTGCATATCCTAAATTTGTAAAAAACGGCCCTGTAAAAGGACTTGCTGTTTCTTTATGGCTGCAGTACGTTTTGGATAATTATTCAACCGTTGCCGAAGCCGTAAGCGCTTTAGAGAAAAAAGATTTTGTTGTGGCATCGTCACATATTCCGGGAACAGATATTTTTGCAACCGTGCATTTGTCTTTATCAGATTCAACTGGAGATAATGCTATTTTTGAATATATTAATGGAAATCTGGTTATTCATCATGATCGAAAATATGTTGCCATGACTAACTCCCCTATTTTTGATCACCAATTGGCAATTAATACCTATTGGCAGAGTATTCCGGGAACAATTATGCTGCCGGGAACAAATCGTGCGGCAGATCGTTTTGTAAGGGCTTCCTATTATATTGATGCAATCCCCAAAACAGATAATACAAGAACTGCCCTTGCCAGTGTTTTTGGTGTAATTAGAAATTGCTCTGTTCCGCTTGGAATTTCCTCAGAAACAGAACCTAATATTTCTTCTACAAGATGGAGAACTGTCGCAGATCATAAAAATCTGGTTTATTATTTTGATAATGTACTAAACCCCAATGTAGTTTGGGTTGAGTTTAGTAAACTGGATTTTACTGAAAAAGGAAAAGTAAAAAAACTCAGCTTGGCGAATAACGAAAATTATTCTGGAGAATCGTCTATGAATTTTAAACCTACAGCAACATTCAAATTCGCCGGACTAGATTAAACGTTAACCATAAAATTATAAACCCCTCTAAAGTCTTATTTTAGAGGGGTTTTATTTATTCTCTTAATATCTTTTCCATTTTTCTGCCTTTTGCCAATTCGTCTACTAATTTATCCATATAACGAATTTTCTGCATCAGCGGATCTTCGATTTCTTCAATTCTGCAGCCACAAATTACTCCCGTAATTTTCGAAGCATTCGGATTCAGATTTGGTGCTTCAGCAAAAAAGGTTTCTAAATCCGCCTTTTTTTCAATCTGATCTCTAAATTGTTTGTCATTATAACCTGTAAGCCAAAGAATAACAGTATCTACTTCTTCTGCTGTACGGCCTTTCTTTTCTACTTTTTCTTTGTATAATCGATAAATGCTGGCAAACGAATATTGAAAAACCTTGTTGTTCATGATTTCTTTTTTAGATATCTAAAATTATGATTTTTTGAGCTAAAAAGATCAAAGTGTAATCCCCTTTTTCAAATTAATATCTAAATTTTTTTCAAAAAACTATTGCGCAGTCAAATAACTGCATTATTTTTGCAGTCAAATAACTGCACAATGGAAATACGTAGAGATGTTTTTCAGGCAATTGCCGATCCAACCCGAAGAGCAATTTTAAACCTGGTAGCCATACAAGCTATGACTCCCGGTACAATAGCGGAAAATTTTGATTCGTCGAGACAGACGATTTCAAAACACATTAAAATCCTGACAGAATGCGAATTGCTTGACCAGCGGCAAAACGGAAGGGAAATTTATTACTATATCAATGCACAAAAAATTAAGGAAGTGGCTGATTTTATAGAGCCGTTCCGCAAAATGTGGGATGATCGTTTTAATAAATTAGAAAGTATAATGAAGAACTACAAACCTAAAAAAGATTAGTTTATGGAACGCAAAACAAAAATCAGTGCCGAAAACGGCCAGCAGGAAATCCTGATTACAAGAGAATTTGACCTCCCTCTTGAATTGCTTTTTAAAGCGTATGTAGAACCTGAAATTGTAGAACAATGGATGGGAACAAAGGTTTTAAAATTAGAAAATAAAAAACACGGCAGCTGGCAGTTTGAAACCAAAGATCCAAACGGAAATGTGGTGTTTAGTGCCAATGGTGTAATACACGATTTTGTTCCAAACGAAAGAATTATCAGAACTTTTGAAATGGACAATGCAAATTTTGCACCTCAGTTAGAGTTTCTGGAATTTGAAAAACTGACAGATGAAACCAGTAAAATAACCATTCAGACTATTTACAAATCAGTTGAGCATAGAGATTACCAGTTAAAACTGCCTTTTGCACAAGGTCTGAATATGGCACACAATCGTTTACAAGAAATCGTTAATCAACTAAAATAAATCATCATGAGCAAAAGAAATAAAATTATTTACTGGATTGCCACACTTTGGCTGGCTTTAGGCATGACTTCAACCGGAATCGTACAGCTATTAAAAATGAAAGAAGAAGCCGACATGATGGCTCATTTAGGTTATCCGCTATACTTTTTGACCATTTTGGGCATCTGGAAAATATTGGGCGTAATAGCAGTTTTAATCCCGAAATTTCCTTTATTAAAAGAATGGGCTTATGCCGGTTTTATTTTTGCCATGAGTGGTGCTGTATTTTCTCATTTTGCCGTTGGAGATTCAGGAATCGCCTATTTTGGTCCTTCCCTATTATTGGTTTTAACTGTTATTTCCTGGTATTTTAGACCTGCTGAGAGAAAAGTTGTAGATTAAGTTTTACAGTTGCAGTCACAGTTTTCAGTCGCAGTCACAGTTTTCAGTCCTAAAATTACTAAAAACTGAGACTGAATACTGAGACTGAATACTGAGACTGAATACTGCGACTGAATACTGCGACTGAATACTGCGACTGAATACTAAGACTATTAAACAACTTCATTAAAAAAATCAATCAAAAGCTGCAGGTTATTTTCATCGTGCATTGCCTCTGTTTGCTGCAAGGTAATTTCGGTAATTTCAGAAGTTCTGGTGCACATTCTTTTTTCAAAAAAGCCAATTGCATCTTCCATATTCACAAATAAATTAGAAGTTAAAACCTCGTATAATTCTAATGCATCAGCCAGCGCCTGATTTGCTCCTTCTCCCGCGTACGGCGGCATGCGATGCGCGGCATCTCCAATCATGGTAAGGTTTGGCAAAGGTTTCCAAGACTGATCTAACGGAAAATGATACATAGGGCGCGGTGTAAGCCAAACGTCATCACTTTCAAAAAGTTCTTGCCAATCCGGATTCCAGTTTTTAAATTCTTCTTTAAACCATTCTGAAACTTCGGTTTTATTTGTAAAATCAATTCCAGATTTTGCAAGCCAGTCATGTGCTGTTTTTAAACCAATTAAAAGTGTAAGAGTTCCATCACCTTTGGCACTAAATAAAAGCGTTTTTCTTTGTTCTAATGCAAATATTTTTCCATCGTTAACCAGTTTCCAAAGTTTAGGTGCATTCTTTTCGGCATTATAAACATTGATTTCAATTGCAGTAACCCCAGAAAATACAGGCTGAATATCTGTAATATATTTTCTAACACGCGAATTGGCGCCATCAGAAGCAATAACCAAATCAGCATAAGCAGTTGTTCCGTTTTCAAAAGAAATTTCCCAGCCGGATCCTGATGGTTTCATTTCTGTAAACTTAGAATCCCATACTATATTTTCTTCTTTTATAGATGAAATTAATAAATCACGCAGCGGACCTCGGTCTATTTCCGGGCGGAAATGCACATTACCGAAATCTTCTTCCGGTTTTTCATCACCATCATTGTAAACCACTGTCATATTACGATCAGTAATTTTCATTTTATCAGCTCCGGGGCGGTAATTCTTTTTAAAATCATCCATTAATCCTGCAGTCAGCAAAGCTTTTAACCCTGTGTCTTCGTGTAAGTCTAATGTAGAGCCTTGCTGGCGAACGTATCGATCCTGATCTCTCTCGTATACTTTTACTAATGCGCCTTTTTCCTGTAATAATCTGGCAAGAGTTAATCCGCCTGGGCCTCCGCCAATGATTGCTATTTTTTTATTATCTAGTAACATACCTATTCTTTTTATTGTTTAAAATTTCAATTACAAAATTATTAGTATCTTTATAGGTAAAATATCCTATTTTGATATTAAAATAGTCGTAAATGAAAATTGAAGTTACAGATAAAAACGGTTCAGGAATTCTGCATAAGCTTGCTGATGCAATGGGAGCATCTATCCGCGGGCGTTTCGTTGATATTCCCGAAAAATTAGGCGAAGGTTATATGACAGGATTTACCTGGGGCAATGAGCTGCGCATGATGATTCGGAATTACTATTTAAAAGAAGAAATTGTACTCGAACGCAAAAATGAAATTCCTGAGGGACAAGAAAATGTAATATTTTTTCTAAGCGGTATTTTTGATACTTCTTTGCAGCAAAAGGAAAAAACCTCTCCGGAACAGCCCAATGTTTTTATCTGCATGCAGTCTGTTTCGTCTGTAGTTGCAATGCCTCAAAATACTTTTTTTAAAAGCATAACAATTTCGGCATCCAGAGAATATTTACAGCAGCAATTTGGAGCACTGCATCATCCTGTTATTTCAAGCATCCTTACTTCTAAAGATACTTTTGTTTATGAAACCGGAATTTCTCCTGCAATGGTCACAACAGCAAGTGAAATGATTCATCAATTGGTTCCGGAAAGTTTAGAAAATCATTATAATAAGCTCAAATGCGAAGAACTTTTATGTCATATTTTCGCTTTGTTATTGCAGCGGGACGAAACTCCTGCAAGCGGCATTCATATTAAAGACATAAAATCGCTTTATGCCATAAAATACCATTTGCAGTCCAATCTTGATAAAGCACCTGATATCGCTTCATTAGCCAAAGAAGCCGGAATGAGCGAGCCAAAACTTCGAAAATTATTCAAACAGACTTTTGGAAAAGGTGTTTTTGAATATTATCAGTTTATGAGAATGCAGGAAGCGGCAAGGCTTTTAAAGGAAAATCATCTATCTGTTTCAGAAGTTGGCTATGAGTTAGGATTTACCAATTTAAGCCATTTTTCAAGGGTTTTTGAACAGCATATTGGTTTAAAACCGAAAAAATATTCCAGCTTATAACCTAAGTGATTAATTTTGTATAAGATATTTAGAAAATGAGTTTATTAATTCAATCCGCTTTACCAGATTCATCTATTTCGCATTTTGTACACAGCTTTTGGATGCTTGAAAACAATACCGGAAAAGATATTCCGTCGACGATACTGCCAAACGGAATGGTTGATCTTGCTTTAATGAATATGGGTTCTCAGAACTGGGAAATATCAATTCGCGGTTTAGATACTGTACCAAGTGCAATAAATATTCCTGTTGCAACAAAAATGTTCTCTATTGGATTTAAGCTTCTGGCTGTAGAATATTTGCTTGGAGATTCTATTAAAGACGTTTTAAACGGTGGAAAAAACCTTTCAGATGAAATATGGCAGTTTGAAGAGACTGATTTGAATACTTTTGAAAATTTTTGCAGCAAAGCCACACAAATAATTAAAGGAATTTTTATTGAAAATATCGACAATAGAAAAACCAAACTGTTTGATTTAATTTATTCTTCAAAAGGTTCTTTGTCTGTTCAGGAACTTTCTGATAATGTGTTTTGGAGCAGTCGTCAAATTAACCGTTACTTTAATCAGCAATTTGGAATTTCGCTTAAGGCTTATTGCAATATTCTTCGTTTTGGATCGTCATTTAAACCCATCAGCGAAGGGAATCTTTTTCCTGATCAAAACTTTACAGATCAGAATCATTTTATAAAAGAAATCAAGAAATATTCAGGCGTAACTCCAAAAGAACTCAGCAAAAATGTAGAAGATCGCTTTATGGATATTACAGCGATTAAAAAGTTCAACAAATAAAAACGTCTGATTTTTACTATTTCATCCACTCCTTATTTTTCAATTTTGTAGCATAATTCAAAGAATAAAACTTATGCTACTTACAAATAAAAAAACAGCCATTATAGGCGCCGGGCCGGTTGGTTTAACAATGGCCAGATTATTACAGCAAAACGGAATTAATGTTACCGTTTACGAAAGAGACAAAGACCCAAAAGCAAGAATCTGGGGCGGTACGCTGGATTTACACAAAGGTTCTGGGCAAGATGCGATGCAAAAGGCGGGACTGCTTGAGGAATACTACAAAAAGGCAATTCCGATGGGGAGAATCATAACCGATTATCTTGGAAATGTATTGTTTAGCAAAGAAACATCGGTCGAAGAACAATATGACGGCCCGGAAATCAACCGAAACGACTTAAGAACATTACTAATCAACAGCTTAGAAAAAGATACTGTGATTTGGGATAGAAAACTGATTAAGGCCGAAGAACAAAACAATAAATGGGTTTTACATTTTGAAAATGGCGAAATTGAAACCGCAGATTTTGTTATTGGAGCAAATGGCGGCATGACTGCTATTAGAAAATATCTTACTGATGCAGCAGTAGAATTTACAGGAACTTATATGATACAAGGCGAAGTATCTGAACCAGAGATAAAATGCCCTGATTTTTACAAACTATGTGCTGATAAAATTTTAATGACTTCTAATAATGGGAATTTATTAGTTGCAAACCCTAAGAACAGTAATGTTTTGAGTTATAATGTGATTTTTAAAATGCCAGAAATACTTGAATTGGACTTTAAAAATTCTGACTCTGTAATTGAGTTTATTTCAGAAAGATTTAAGGATTGGGACGCTGTTTACAAACAATTATTTCAAGCTGCTTCATTTTTTACTGGTTTGCCCACAAAAAAAATATCAGTCGAGGAATGGAAAAATAATCGTCCCTTACCTATTACGCTTATTGGCGATGCAGCGCATTTAATGCCTCCTTTTGCGGGACAAGGAGCTAATATCGGGCTTCTGGATGCTTTAATTCTATCAGAAAACTTAACAAACAGAGATTTTAAAACCATAGAAGAAGCAGTTTTTGATTATGAACAGCAAATGCAGCTTTATGCACGCAAAGCACAAGAAGAAACCCGAATAAATGAAATTAAAATGCTGAAAAGGGATTTTACATTTTTAAAATTTGCCAATTAAATATTTGGTATTTGTGATGAAAATAATTCTATCTTAGTAACAGAAAACGAACCTGATAATTTGATCTAAAATATGGAAAACTCACAAAATCAATCTGATGCAGCATCAAAAGTGACAGGAATTGGCGGAATTTTCTTTTTTCTTGAAAATCCAAAAGAAACTAAAGAATGGTATGCGAAAAACTTAGGGTTAGAAATTAACGAATGGGGTTCGGCAAGTTTTGAATCCCGAAATCTTGATAATCCGGAGCAGATCGAATCAACGCAATGGTGTCCTTTTAAAAAAGGTGATGAATATTTCTCACCGTCAAAAAAAGAGTTTATGGTTAATTACCGTGTTCAGAATATTGAAGGACTTTTAGAAAAACTAAAAGCTAACGGCGTTACGATTCTGGATGATATAGAAACGTACGAATATGGTAAATTTGTTCATATTATGGATACTGAAGGCAATAAAATTGAACTTTGGGAACCTGTATATTAAATAACCAGATTAAATTTTAAGTATGAAAACAAAGGTTCAAATATTGAGAGAAGAAAATCATCTGACTCAGACTGAACTCGCCGAAAAATCCGGACTTTCATTGCGGACAATTCAACGAATCGAAGCCGGAAATATTCTAAAAGGGTTTACTCTTAAAGCATTAGCAGAATCATTTGAAGTAAAACCTGAAGATCTGATCCTGGATGCTGATAAAATAGATTCTGATATTAAACGCGCTAAACTTATTAATTTTTCGGCTTTGTCTTCTCTTATTATCCCGTTTGGCAACATTATTTTCCCTTCTATTTTAACGTATAAATCAAAAGAAGCAAAGGCCAAAGAACTGGGAAAAAATATTTTGATGGTTCAAATTATTTATACTTTTATTTTGGGCACATTAATGCTGGTAAGTCCGTTTATTCAAAAAGCATTTGCTATAAAATTTCCTTTGTTTCTTGTATTTTTAGTACTCTTAAAAGCTCTGAATGTTTTTATAATTTTTAAAAACGGATTAAGCTTAACTCAAAAATCAGATTTATATATAAAGCTGAAATACAGTATTTTGTAAACGCTGTCGTAAAATTGACGTATAAAAGTCATATCTATTTTACAGTCTGTTTCTGTTACAATTCGCAATATTGCATCAAAAAATTGTAATGAAACTAATTAAGAAAATCGTTTTGACTTTTGCTGTCCTTATTATTCTGTCATTAACTGCGGGTTATTTTTATTTTGACAAAAAATTCAGTCCTCCTCAAAATTATCTCAAAGTTTACGGAAACGCTGATAATATTCCTTTAAAATGGGTTTCGGAAGCAGAAAATCCTTATTCTGCTTTGCTTCTCCCCGTTCAAATAAAAGGCGTTAAGGAAACATTTTATATGCAGCTCGATCTTGGCTCGCCGGTTACTGTATTTTACAAAAAATCATTGCAGTCAATTAAGCAAAAACTTCCCAAACAAATTCGTTTTAATCAGGAATCAAAAGAGATTCTGCTGGATTTTAAATTAGGAAATCTGATTGTTTCATCAGAAAAATTCCAATTATTAGATTATGGAAAAAAGGTCGATACTAAAACCTCAAATGCTGTAAACATTATAGGCACAATTGGAACCGATTTAGCAGAAAAGCGAACTGTTATACTTGATTTTGTTAATAATACGAGTTCTTTTAATGAAAAAAACATTAGCAATAAAGCTTTTAAATTTGAATTTAAAAAACGTAAACTTCTTTTTCCAGCCAAAATTGATAATCAAAATTTAAAATTACTTTACGATTCAGGTACAAGCGGTTATGAATTGATTGTAAATAAAGAAGAATGGCAGAAATATAAAACGAAAAACGGCAGCATTAAAACTGAAAAAGGAAATTCATGGGGAAATATACTGCGTGTTATTTCGGCTCCAGCCAATAAAGAAATGCTATTTGGAAAAACAAAATTGAAAATATCCGAAGTAACTTATATTGAAGGAGTTTCTAAAATACAGACTTTTTTGATGAAACGTTCAGGAATGCAGGGAATGATTGGAAATAAAATCTTTTTGAATCATAAACTTACTATTGACTGCAAAAATGAAAAGTTTACAGTTGAGTAAATAACAGCACTTAAATAATGTTTATATTCGTTGCAGGAACAAATTAAAACCGCAAATCATGGCAAATCAATTTGAAGAAGTAATTGCAAAAGCTTATACAGCCTTTAATGAAAGAAAAATAGACAATGCATTATCTACGATGCAGCCAGATGTGCAATGGTCTAAAGCCTGGGAAGGCGGTTACATAAGCGGACACGATGAAATTAAAAAATACTGGACCAGACAATGGACTGAAATTAATCCAAAGGTTGACCCAGTTGGTTTTAATCAAAGAGAAAATGGCAGTCTTGAAGTAAAAGTACATCAAAACGTAAAGGATCTTCAAAACAATATACTATTTGACGGATTCGTAAAACATGTTTATACTTTTCAAAATGGTTTGATAAAAACGATGGATATTGAATTGGTTGAGAATAATTAGGTTATAAAAACTACATTCCAGGCCAATATAAAAAGTTGAATTTATGTCCGTCAGGATCAGTAAAACCAAAAGTGTAGCCTACTTCAAAATCTTCGGGTTCAGAGAAAATTACGCCTCCGGCTTTTTTTACTTTTTCCAGCCATAAATCGACTTCTTCCCTGCTGTCTGCAGATAACGAAAAGATAATTTCATTTTCAGTTTCTGTGTTGACAGGCTTGCCTTTTAAAGCCCATTCAAACCTTTTAGCGGTAAAAAAGTTAATTATAAAATTGCTGTCGGCAAATGCAAAACTTACTAATTCGCTTGTTTCTTTTCCGTTCTGTTTAAAGCCCAAAGCAGTATAAAACTGAATTGTTTTTTGTATATCGTTAGTGGCTAAATTTGCCCATATCATTCTGGTTTTCATAATATTTAGTTTTTTGTAAAATCGTTAATAGATTAAAATTAAGCATTTTATATGTAATTATCCTTTTGAATTTTAATTGATTAGAAATAGAGATATTTCTTATATTCGCTTTATACACAATTATCGTTTATGAAACTTTTCAGAAAATTCTCTTCACTGCTGACATTAATTTTAACCGGATGTATAGGCAACATGAATCCAACAGGCGGAAATTCTGCGCCCAATTACCCTTATTTTATTACAACAGAACCTGTGGTGGTTAAAAAAATAACAGTGCCTAAGGGAACAAAATTGGTGTATGAAGAACGTATGTTTTTAGAAGGAAAACAAGATAAAATGATGAGTGAGCAAAGGCTTATAGAAATTGAGTTTCCTGCCGGACAAACCATAAATTGGGGCGGTGTTCCTATAACATCAATCAATAAGTTTTTTAATTCTGAAATGCGCGGCTATACGGTTTATGCTAAATTTGATGAATTGAGTGAGGATAAAAAAACGAAATTTTCTGAATTATGGCAGAATTGCAGTAATGATTTGGGAATTACAATAAAAAATACCGACGACTGGTCTTTTAACAAACAAAATATTGCTGATGTAAATGACTGCAGTGTTCTTTATCAGCGCTATTTTAAAGATGATGAAAAACAGCAGACTTATTTAAATGAGCTTTACGCAGCACTTTTAAAAGTAGATTTGAAGTAATAAAAAAAAGAGACTTTTAAGGTCTCTTTTTTTTAATTTATTTTTTTTACAAAAACTTATTTATCTTTTGCTAGTTTTTCTAAAACCTTTATATGTTCATCTTTAGATTTTAAAAGTTCTGAATTTAATCTTTTAATTTCTTCTAAGGCTTCTATCCATTTTTCTATTGGATTTACATTAAATGTTGGATAATAATTATAGCCGTTAGATTGATCATTAAAAGTATTAGAAATAATATTCACGGCTTGCTCTTCATTAAAATTTTGAAAAGCTTCAACAGGAATTTTTAAAGAATTAGATATTAGTTTAAGTACATTATCTTCTATTATATCTTTCTGCTCCAGCATAGAAATTTTCTTCTGGCTCCAGTCTTCTCCCAGATCATAAGCCAATGCTTCTTGTTTTATGCCTAACATTTCTCTGAAACGTTTAACGTTTCTTCCCTGATGAATTTTCTGTTCCATAAATGAGTATTAGTTTCTCAAGTTTTAAAGATAAAATTATCCTGATTAAAATATCAATTTCAAAGATAAAAAAACATCCCCGTAAAATATCCCTTTTGCAACATATTCTAAATAGTTTATTATTTTGAAATATTGAATTCCTCTTTAAAATTATTTTATAAAAAAAAACTCCAAAATCATAAGACTTTGGAGTTTTGGAATTTTGTGGGCGATGAGGGGTTCGAACCCCCGACCCCCTCGGTGTAAACGAGGTGCTCTGAACCAGCTGAGCTAATCGCCCTATTTTACTAGGCTGCTATCGTTTGTGATTGCGAGTGCAAATATACAGCTAGATTTTGTATTTGCAAGTGTTTTTAGAAAAAAAAGATAAAATATTTTGTTCCATACTGTTTGTCAAACTTTTCCAATTCTAATACTCAAGTAAATATATAAAAAAACTCCTTAATTTCTTAAGGAGTTTTTTTGTGGGCGATGATAGCTTGTTCCGATTTTTCATCGGAAGGTTCGAACCCCCGACCACTTCCGATGAAAAATCGGAATGCTCTGAAACAGCTATAGAATTTATTTTTGCTTTCACTAAATAATATATAAACAATAAAATTCATAAAATGTATATAAAGCAAAAAACTCCAAAATCATATGACTTTGGAGTTTTGGAATTTTGTGGGCGATGAGGGGTTCGAACCCCCGACCCCCTCGGTGTAAACGAGGTGCTCTGAACCAGCTGAGCTAATCGCCCTATTTTATTAGGCTGCTATCGTTTGTGATTGCGAGTGCAAATCTACATCTAGATTTTGTATTTACAAGCATATTTTGAAAAAAAATGAAATATTTTTTCAAGTTTTTATTTAGAAATCTATTTTTCAGACTCTTAAAAAACAAATAAAATTTACTGATTTCTTATAATTTAGTTAAAAAGTTAAATTGAGACTCCTAATTCTTAATATTCCTTTGTAGTGATTCGACTTAGTTATACATTTGCATACCTAAAAATAGTAAATTCTAATGGCACGATTTAAAGAAAATGATTTACCAAAATCAAAAATAACGGCTACTTCACTTAATAAAGCAAAAACAATATTTACATACGCAGGAAACCATAAATGG